>CANPZV010000012.1 GCA_947589285.1 uncultured Clostridia bacterium | reverse complement strand
CCTCCTGCCGCGGCGCAGCTCACAGTGCGCCGCACTGTTGAGCAGAATTGCGCCGCGGCACCCCCACGGAGGGGGCATGCGCCGCGGCACCCCCATGGAGGGGGCGAGAAAGTGGCGGGGCGAGCAAAGAAATGTTCGAAACATTCCAAAATCCCTTGCCTTAGGCGGAATTCACTTCCGCCGTGGGCGACCCCATTCGGTACCCTACGGGAACCACAATGACTTTCAAGGTACGAAAGTTCGTGGGGTGACAAAGCCGTGGAATGCACAACGCCGACCCCTCGAACATTTCTTTCCGAAGGACACCCCTTCCGTCTCGCCGCAAAGCGGCGAGCCACCCACCCCTCAAGGGGTGGGCAAGGGGTGGACAAGCAAAGAAATGTTCGAAATACTCTTTAATCGTAAATCTTGCTCATCGGCCTGTCGAGGTAGACGTTTTCGATCGCCGCCGCCCAAATTTCCGCCGTGGAGAGGATCTTCATCTTTTTCAGGCGCATCTCGGGGGGGAGATAGATGGTGTCAAGCATGACAAGTTCGTTGATGGCCGACTTTTCCAACAGCTCAAGGGCGGGGCCTGACAGGACGGCGTGCGTACAGCATGCCTTGATCTCCTTCGCGCCCGCGGCGACGAGGGCGTCCGCGCCCTGGCAGATCGTGCCGCCCGTGTCGATCATGTCATCGACGAGCAGGCATCGCTTCCCCTTGACCTCTCCGATGATGTTCATGACCTCCATGACATTGGCGCGGGGGCGACGTTTATCGATGATGGCGAGGGGCACGCCGAGGCGTTCGGCGACCTTTCGCGAGCGGGTGACCGACCCGATGTCGGGTGAGACGACGATGAAATCGTCGCTGAGTTTGTCCGCATAGTAATTGTAGAGTGTGGGACCGCCGAGGAGATTATCGACGGGAATGTTGAAAAAGCCTTGGATCTGCGCGGCGTGGAGGTCCATGGTGAGGACCCTGTCCGCCCCCGCCGAGGTGAGAAGGTCGGCGATGAGCTTTGCCGTGATGGGATCGCGCGAGCGGGCCTTTCTGTCCTGCCGCGCATAGCCGAAATAGGGAATGACGGCGGTCACGCGCCCTGCCGAAGCACGCTTGGCGGCGTCGATCATGATGAGCAGTTCCATCAGGTTGTCGTTGACGGGAGCGGAAGTGGACTGGATGATGAACAGGTCCCTGCCCCGCACCGTCTCGCCGATGTGAACGCTCGTCTCTCCGTCCGAGAACTTGGCGACTTCGACTTCGCCGAGGCTCGTGTTGAGCTTTTCGGCGATCTTCTCTGCCAAAGGACGGTTGGAATTGCCCGCAAATAGCTTGATTTCGTTTCCGTGAGTTATCATGCGTCGTTCCTTATATTATTTTTTCTTCTATTTTAACGGTTTTTGCCGTCTCCGTCAATCGTTTCGCAGGGGAAATTATATTTTGTTGACGCCCGTTAGCACCGCCGCCTCGGCCACTGCCTTTGCAACGGCGGCATGCGCCCGCAGGTCGTAGGCGTAGGGAAGGATATGGTCCCGCCCGAGGCCGTCCACACAGGCGGCGATGGCGCGGGAGGCCGCGAGCATCATCTCATCGTTGATCGTCCGCGCGCGCACGTCCAATGCCCCGCGGAACAGCCCCGGGAACACCAATACATTGTTGATCTGGTTGGGTTTTTCGGAGGAACCCGTCCCGACGACCGCCGCGCCCGCCTCGATGGCGTCCTCGCGGGAGATCTCAGGCTCGGGGTTGGCGCAGGCGAACACGATCGCGTCGCGCGCCATTTCCCTCACCATCTCCTTGGTCACACAGCGGGGTCCCGAGACGCCGATAAAGACGTCCGCCCCCTTCATGGCGTCCGCGAGCAGTCCCCTCCTCCTCTCGCGGTTGGTGAGCTTTGCCAGCTCCTGCATGGCGGGAGGAAGGCTCCCGTCCCCCTTGCAGAGGATCCCCTTTCTGTCGCAGACGGTGACCTCCCCCACGCCCGTTTTCAGCAGAAATTTTGCGATCGCGCTGCCCGCCGCCCCTGCGCCGTTGATGACGATGCGGAGGGAGGAAACTTCCTTCCCAACGAGCTTCGCCGCGTTGATGAGCGCGGCCGAGACGACGATCGCCGTGCCGTGCTGGTCGTCGTGAAAGACGGGGATATCGAGGTCCTCGCGGAGCCTTCTCTCGATCTCGAAACAGCGGGGCGCGGAGATGTCCTCGAGGTTGACGCCGCCGAACGACCCCGCAAGAAGTTCGATGGTCCTCACGATCTCGTCGGGGTCCTTGGATCTGATACAGAGCGGAAAGGCGTCCACGCCGCCGAAGGCCTTGAAGAGGGCGCACTTCCCCTCCATGACTGGCATGCCCGCCTCGGGGCCGATGTCGCCGAGGCCCAAAACGGCGGTGCCGTCGGTGATGACGGGGACGGTGTTCCACCGCCTCGTGAGGTCGAAACTCTTCTCTGCGTCCGCATGGATCGCGAGGCAGGGTTCGGCCACCCCGGGGGTATAGGCGAGGGAGAGCTTTTCTCGGGTGTCCACCTCCACGCGGGGGACGACCTCGATCTTCCCCCTCCACTCGGCATGCTTTTTGAGGGATTCTTCTCGGTAATTCATGATTCTCCTTTTGCAATATTATACTCGCTTTTTGCCCCGCCGTCAACCGATCAAAAGCAAAACTTCCCGCGCCGAAAGAGGCGCGGGAAGTTTCCCTTATGACAAACGCATGAGCGTTATTCTGCTGTGGGGATCCTGAGGACGGTGAGGGAATAGGGCTTGAATGCGTACCCGAAGCTCTGCCCCGTCCAGCCGATCGAGGAGGAGACGGGCGAGACGGCCGTCTTGTTATTGAGCGTGTTCAGGACCTTGAAGTCGCTGTTCGAAAGCTCTGTGACGTAGGCAAATCCCCTGCCCGTTGCATTCGAGATGTCCACATTCACTTTTACTTCCCCGCCCGAGACGTTGACGACCTTGACGATGAGATCGCCGTTTGCGTCCTTGCTCGACACCCAATACAGCTTGTTGAATTCCTTGGCCGCACCTGCCGTCGGCGGGAAGGTGAATTTCTCCTCGCCGCTCCATTGGAGTTTGGACTTATAGAGGTAGCTCGCGCCCATGTTGTTCATGAACATCTTCTGGACGTAGTAGTTTGCCGTGCGGACGATCTCCGTATTGGTGAAATACATCATATCGACGTCCCACTGATTGGCCTCATCGTTGCCGCCGACGCGCGCACCCGCAGCCGTATCCGCGACGCCGAACATGGGCGCGTATGCCGCAAGTTCGACGACGTTGCCGTTGTGTTCGTAGCTCGTCATCATCGCCGCCTCGGCAAGGGCCGTGATGAGCTGGTTCTGATGCTCGGGGTAGGAGGAAGTGCCTTCGTTCGCCGAATATTCGCCGACGAACACGCCGTAAAATCCATCCTGCGAGGAACGGGCATACTTGTCGTACATGGCGTAACATTCGAGCAATTTCGTCCAGTTCACATAGTAGTGCTGGTCATGTACGCCGTAATCGGAGATCTTGCTGATGACGTTGCCTGCGAGTGCCGCCTCTGCCGCCTTCTGCGCGGTCCCCTTGTCCGTCCTGTCTGCACCGCCGACCTGCGTGGTGTCCCTGCAATCGCCCATGAACATGCCGTTGCCGACAATGGGTTTGACGCTGTATTGCGCGAGCGCGTCCGTGAACTTCTTGCTCTGCAAGAACTTCTCGTAATATTTCGTATAGTACTCGCCCGACTGCTCGTTGCCGATGCCGAGATAGTCCATTTCAAAGGGTGCTTCGTGGCCGAGCGCGGCGCGGATCCCGCCCCACTTCGTCGTCTTGTCGCCCTTGGCGAATTCGATGAGGTCAATGGCGTCCTGAATATAGTCCTCTACCTTCTTGCCATGCCTGCCGTTGAGTTCGATGCCCTTGGTCCCCTGCGCCGCGCCGCCTTGGTCGGACATGCCGCAGTTGAGAACGGGCACCGCGCTCGCGCCGAGATTTTCGCACAGTTTGAAGAATTCGAGGAACCCGACGCCGTATTCGAGATCATACCCCCAGAGGTCGCCGTTCTGTCTGCGCGTGATCCACTCGCCCTGCGTCGTCTCGGAGGTCTCAACGCCGTCTTTGACGAGGGTGTAGGAGAATTGGGGAATGATATCGTCGCCCGCTTCCGTGCCGCTCTGCACCGCGCCGATGGAATTTTTCCAATCATAGACTTCGGTCGTATCTGCGCCGCCCGCGGCCGAATCCCCCTCGATGATGCACCCGCCGGGGAAACGGACGAACTTGGGCGCAAGCTCTTTGACCGCGTCATAGACGTACTGTTTGATGCCGTCCTTGGAGAGGGAGGTCTCGAGCTGGATACCGTCGAGATAATATGTGCCCTCCGCGCCGAAGGTGATGGCGAAAGTCACGCCGCTGTCGGCCGTTGCATTGGGTTTTAGGACCGTCTGATACTTCACCCACTCGCCGTTGCCCTTGACGGAAATGACCTTTTCGGCAAGCGTCTCGCTGCCCTTCTTCAAGGAGACCGTCATTTCGGCCGCCGCCGCGGACTTGACGAAGGCGGAGAAGGTGTATTCCGCATCGTTTTGGACGGCGATGGGCAGATAGGGATGCCCTGCGGACGTCAGACCGCCGCCCGCGGACGTCACTCTGACCGCCGCGTAGTTGGCGTTGACGCCCTTTGCGGCGTACTCTGCCTGTCCCTTCAGGACGCCGTCCGTGTTTTCGACGGCAAGCGACGCGCTCTTTGCCGTCCAATTCGCGGCCTTGCCGCTGAAGGATTCGAAGGAGCCGTTCGGAATGAGGTTGTCGTCGAGCAGATACCCCGCATAGTTGATGTCCTCAAGGAACACGCCGAAGAGCGAATCGGAGATCGACCAGCTCTCACTGACCGTGCCGTCGAGCTTTAAGGTCGCGTCCTGATCGGTGAAACCCGTGACCGTCTTATCGGGTGCGGGAAATTCGGGAAGCGTGGACGAAGGGTCATCGTTTATGTTCTTGTCGCCGCACCCCGCAAGGAGCGAAAGCGAGAGAACGGAAGAGACCGCAAGCGCGAATATCTTGGTGAATTTCTTCATAATACATCCCCCTTGTGTCTCATATTATATCACAAATAATTTTTTTGGCAATACTGTTTGAAAAATTTTTTAAGTATTTTATTTTGAAGTGAAATATTTGGGGGTGAACGCCCCCCGCACGCACTCAACAGGAGCCTCCCGCTCATTCCGAGGGAGCGGTGCGAGACTGAGGGGTTCCCCTCGTCGCCCCTCTTAGGGGAGATGTCGAGGCATAGCCGAGACAGAGGCGTTTCTGATTCCGTCATGGTGAGCTTGCCGAACCATCATCTTATTCTTGTCGCCCCTCTTAGTGGAGATGTCACGAACGGAGTAAGTGACAGAGGGGTTTCAAACCCCTTTCCCCTCACTTCGTTCGGGGACTTCCCCTACAGGGGCAGCGAGAATAATGTGACCCACCCCCCTACCCCCTCCGTGGGAGGGGGCAAGGGCCTACCCCCTGCGGGGGGAGGCTCCCACGGAGCGGGTGGTGGGGGGGGAACCTTGTCGCCCCTCTTAGGGGAGATGTCACAAACGTAGTGAGTGACAGAGGGGTTTCATACCCCTTTCCCCTCACTTTGTTCGGGGACTTCCCCTACAGGGGCAGCGAGAATAATGTGACCCACCCCCCTACCCCCCTCCCATGGAGGGGGCATGCGCCGCGGCACCCCCATGGAGGGGGTATTGCTCATCCTGAGCGTAGCGAAGGATCCCCTCCAACGAAGTCCCAAGTCGCGGCGTCATGCTGAGAAGGAATGTTGTACGAAGTCAGAAGGGGCTGACCCGAAGCATCTCGCCGCTACTATGGAAACGCCCCGCGAGATTCTTCGGGTCGGCACTTCGGACTTCGTTCTGCCTACGCTCCTCAGAATGACGCGGGGCTGCTCCGTAGGTTTATGAGATCCTTCGGCTTCGCCTCAGGATGAGCGCGCGGGGCAGCATGAGCGCACGGGGCAGCATGAGCGCGCGGGGCAGCATGAGCGCGCGGGACAGCATGAGTGATTTCCCCCCGCTCATCCTGTCCCCTCCCGCTCCGAAAAAGCCAAGGGAAAGGGCCTCCCGTGGGAGGCCCTTCCGAAATCAAATGTTATTTGGTCCTGATCCTGATCGCGGCGACGCTGTACGGCTTCAGAGAGTAGCCGAAGGCCGTTCCGTCGATGCCGATCGTGTATTTTCTGTTGCGGACGGCTTCGTCGTCAAAGGTGTTGACGGCGTCCTTGCTCTTCCCGTCAAGCTCCACGACGTCCGCGATGCCCTTCACATTCAGGCCCGTGACGGCGAAATTCACGTTGACTTTGAGCGTCGTCGCGCCCGCGTTGACGAGTTTGAGGATGACGTCCCCCGTCTCTTCGTCACAGCTTGCCACAAAGAATATGTCGTCGCACTCGCGCGATTCGGCGTTGTTCAACGCCTGATAGGTCGTCTTGGGTGCGGTGACGCCGTTGGCGTATGCGAGTGCGGCGTTCACCTTGTAATCTCCCGTGTTCTGCATGAAGAGCTGTTGGACATAGTAGTTGGGCGTGAACATGATCTTGCTGTTGTTGAAATACATCATGTCCACCTGCCACTGCCTGTTGCTCGCAAGTTCGGTGCCGAACATGGGCGCGTAGGCGGCGAGCTTTACGATGTCCCCGTTGCGCTCGAAGCCCGTCATCATGGCGGCCTCGGCGAGGGCGGTCAGCATGCTGTTCGCCGTATGCGGATAGGTGACGGAGTCGTTCGCCTTGGGCGCGCGGACCGTATTGCTGTTGACGGCGTACTCCCCGACGAACACTTCGTAATAGTTGTCCGCGTCCTGCTGGGGACGGAGATAGCCGTCATAGAGCGTCGTGTTCTGCAAGAAGTCGGTGTAGTTGACATAGTAATGCTGATCGACGACGCCGTATTCGGAGGTCTTGCCGATGATCCCTCTCGCCTTTGCCCCGACCGCCGCGCTCTGCGCCACGCCCTTTGTGTTGCGGGCGGGGTTCTCGCAGTGTTCGAAGAGCGTGCAGTTGCCGACGATCGTCTTGACATTATATTTTGTCAAAGCGGCCTTGAAGGCGGCGTTGGCTAAGAACTTCTCATAGAAATTGGCGTAATAATCATCCCACTGCTCATTGCCGATGCCGATGTAGTCCATTTCAAAGGGTTCGGGGTGGCCCATCTGCGCACGGATCTTGCCCCATTCGGTGCTTTCATCGCCCTTGGCGAATTCGATAAGGTCGATCGCGTCCTGAATGTAATCATCGACGCCATTGCCGTATCTGCCCGCAAGCGCGTCGCCCTTGCTCTGCGTCTGGCAGGCCTTGCCGCAGTTGACGATGGGAATGGCCTTTGCGCCCAAGCTGTCGCAGAGCAGGAAATATTCGTAGAACCCGATGCCGTACTCGTGGGCATAGTACTTTCCGCCGCCCTGCCAGATGTTGTTGTTGGGGACGCGGGTGACCCACTCGCCGTAGGTCGTCTCCTCGCTCTCCACGCCGTCCTTATAGAGTTTATAGGAGAGCGCGGGGACCTTGTCGTCGCCGTCCGTCTTGACCGCGCCGATGGAATTTTTCCAATCATAGGCCGAAGCCATGTCCTTCCCCTCGATGACGCAGCCGCCCGGGAAGCGGAAGAAAGCGGGCGAAAGGTTGGAGATCGCCCTGTACGCATAGTTCTTGAAGCCGACGGTGGAATCGAGCGTCTCGAACTGCACGCCGTCGAGGAGGATCTCCGTGTCGGCCGTCCCGAAGGAGATCTCGAGGCTGACGCCCGTCCCGACCGTCTTGGTCGCGGTCAGGGTCTCCTCGATCTTGATCCAGCTGTCCTCGGGTGCGGTGACGGAGAAGGTCTTTTCGGCGCACACCTCCGAGGAAGTCTTGGCCTTGACGGTCATCTCCCCCGTGTACCCCCTGAGAAAGGCCGAGAAGAGATAGTCCTTCTTGCTCTGAATGTACATGGGAACGGCGTCAAAACCCTTGTTCGTGAGGGTGCCGCCGGCCGCCGTAGAGAGCTTTGCATAGTACGGGCTGTTCTCGTGGAGTTTCTTCTTCCCCGTCTCATACGCCGCGGTGAGGCCGCCCGCCGCCGTCCAGCCGTAGTCATGGTCGAACTTGGTGACGGCACGGGAACTTTCGAAATTGCCGTTGGCGATCATGTTGTCGTCGAGGGCCTGCGAGGCGTAGTTGATGTCCTCGAGGAAGAGGCCGAAGAGGTCGCTCGAGACGGAGCGCAACGCCGACGTCTTGTTGACGGAGCCGTCGAGGGTGACCGTCGCCTGTCCGTCCGAAAAGACGGGAGCCTCCCGGTCGGGCGTCTCGGGCACTTCGGGCGGTTCCTCGTTGCCGCCGCAGCCCACAAGGACGGAGAGCGACAGAAGCGCGCCCATTGCGAGAGCCAAAATTTTCTTTCCTTTATCCATGTTCTTTCCCCCTATGGAATTTCCCCTATTGTAACATATTTTTCGGGCGTATGCAAGAGATGGACCCAAAAAAATGAAAAAATGGCCGAAAGGGATCCCTCTTGGCCATATTTACGGGCGGACGGAGCCGCCTTTCTCATCTTCTGTCCATCGCGTAGGCGGCCGCGCCGTACATGCCCGCGTCGTTGCCGAGCGAGGCGCGGACGATCTCGATGGGCGCGTACTCCTTGGAGGCGAGGATGTTGCGGTAGACGAACTGCCTCACGGGGCCGAGGAGAGCTTCGCCCTCATTGGAGACCCCTCCCCCCACGATGACGACCTGCGGACGGAGGAGGTTGACGATGTTCGCGATCCCCTCGCCGAGGCTGCGGATATAGCTGTTCACGATCTTCTTTGCCGCCTTGTCGCCGCGGCGGGCGGCCGCAAAGGCCGTCTTTCCCGAGACGTCCTCCAAGGTGGGAGCCTCCTCCCACATGAGGGAATCCCTGTGGCGGAGCATGGCGGCGGCGGTGTCCCGCTGCAACGCGGTGGCGGAGGCGTAGCGTTCAAAACAGCCCCGCCTGCCGCAGGTACACTTGATGCCCCCCTGCCTGATGACGGTATGGCCGAGTTCGCCGCCCGCGGAGCGGTAGCCCTCGACGAGCTTGCCGTCCATGACGATGCCGCCGCCCACGCCCGTGCCGAGGGTGATCATAACGGAGTCGGCATACGATTTCCCGCTGCCGAACCGCGCCTCCCCGAGGGCCGCCGCGTTGGCGTCGTTGGTGACGAACACGGGAATGCCGAGGTGGGACGAGACGAGTTCCGCAAGGGGCACGTCGGTCCACCCGAAGTTGGACCAATTGACGACGACGCCCCTTCGGCTGTCGATGATCCCGGGGGAGCCGATGCCGACGGCGAGGACATCCTCCCGCTCCAATCCGTATTCCCCCATGATCTCGAGGGAAAGCCCCGCGAGGTTCCACGCCGTCTGCTCGGGCGTGTCCTCCGCGCGGGTGACGCACCGTTTTTTGAGGCGGACGACGCCCTGTTCATCTAAGATCCCCGCCTTCGCGGACATTCCTCCGAGGTCAATGCCGATATAATACTTCATCCCCATATTTTTTCCTCCTTATAGCCGCTTGGCCGTCATGGCTCATCCCAGCTTGACTTTCCTGCACAGAATCTTATACGAACCGACGAGGACCGCCCTCCTCAATTTCCCCGGGAAGAGCATCGCGATGCCCGCATAGCTCCTGTAACGGAGCTTCGCGTACAGCCGTTTATCCCTCTCCTTGAGGAACCGCCACAGCTCTTTCAACTCCTGCTTCCGCTCTTTGCTGTACTCGCCGAGAATGAAGAGCATCGTCGTGACCATGTAGCACCCGAGGGCGTGGAACATGTACTTCCTCAGCCCCTTGGGCTGGGCCTTGATCTCCTTGTACGTCCAGCGGCCGAGCATGATCTTCATGACGCGGACCATTTGGTCGTACCGCTTGACCATGTTGGGGAGGTTGACGGACTGGTCCGCCCGCCCGATGAAATAGCGGTAGAAGTCCAGATTCAGATAGCATATCTTCTTAGTGCAGGGGAGCGGGTTGTACGAGATGATGTCGTCCACATAGAAGGTGTGTTCGGGGAGGACGACGCCGCAGCCTCTCAGGACCGCCGTCTTGTAAACGAGGGCGTGCATCAGAAGGATCAGCGAGAAGCGGAAGGGCTTGACCTTGTCCCATGTGCAGATCTTGCCGTCTTGGAACTTCTTGTTGTAGCGGGAAAAATACCGCGTGTTGTCCGCACTATGCTCATAGACATAGTTGACGATGTAGAGGTCGGGAAGATTGTCCTCTTCCGCGTGTTTTTTGATCGCCGCAAGGAGCTTTAAGCAGGCGTCCTCATCTACCCAATCGTCCGAATCGACGACTTTGAAGTAGAGGCCGTTTGCAAGGCTCAGTCCTGCGTTCACTCCCGAACCGTGGCCGCCGTTTTCCTTGTCAACGACCCTGACGATCGTGGGATATTTTTCTTCGTATTCTCTCGCGATGCCGAGCGTATTGTCCTTGCTGCCGTCGTTGACGATGACGATCTCCACGTCCTCGCCCCCGACGAGCAGGGATTCGATACTCTTCCGCATATAGTCCTGCGAATTGTAGCAGGGCACGGTAAAAGTTATGTATTTCATGGTCCGAAAATGTTTATGGAAACTCCCCTTATACAGAGGAGTTTCCAAGCTGTAATTATTCCTTCTTTGACTTTTTGGCCTCTCTCAGGGCCTTCTTTGCTTCTGCGGCTTTCCTCTTCGCTTCACGGGCGGCCTCGTACTTTGCCTCCTCTTCCTCGAAGTTCAAGCCCTTCTTCTCGCACTTTGCTTTGAGTTCGGCGATGCGTGCCTCCTCTGCCTGCCGTGCGAATTCCTCCTCTTCGCGGCGCATGCGCTCTTCGGGTTCGATCCACTCTTCGCCCGCCGCGAGAGCCTCCTGCTTCTGGCGTTCCTTGATGGTCTCATGGTCCTCTTTCCCGTACTTCTCAACACCCATGAAGATGAAGAGGATCGCGATGAGGACGTAGCAGATCGTCTCGCCGCCGATGAATACCCACAGCATCGCGCTCTGGAGAGCGGGCGTGGGGTTGGGGATCATCTCCTTCGTGTACCCGACGGCGTTGAGGGCGATGTTCAGAATGCCCGTCGCGATGCCCGTCATGCCCGCCATGATCGCGCCGTAGATCGTCATGGTGAGGCCGTCTGTGCGGATCCCGTGCTTTGCTTCCTGATGGTCGAGGATATCCGCAAGGAGCGCGAGAGAGAGATACATCGAGGGCGTGGAGCCGAGAGCCTTGATGATGAAGGACGTCGTCACGACCCAGAAGTTATCGGGTGCGATGAAGCCGATCGCGCCGCCGACAGCCGACAGGATCGCGCCGAAGAGGATCGCCCTCCCCTTACCGATCTTATTGGAGAGCGGCCATGCGATGACCATGCCGAGGGCCGTGGGGATCGCGCCGTAGATCGCGAGCTGGCCTGACCACAACCCGCCTGCGTCCTTCGAGAACTGGCCTTCGTGCATGAAGTAGGACTGGCAATAATAGAACTGCGAAACGTTTTTGAGCATGCCGCCGAGCTGATAGAGGAAGAAGAACACGATCATGATGATCCAGAACTTATCCTTAAAGCAGACGGCCGCCTGCTGTTTGACGGAAACGGCCTTCTTCTGCGTCTCCGCCGACTTGTTTGCAAACGATTCCTCCGTCACTCTCTCACGCGTGAAGAAGTACTCCACGATGATGCCGACTGCAAGCAGAACGATGAGTGCGATGACGAAGATCTTCCAGTGGCTCATGGAGGCCGCCTGATCGATGACGCCGTTGTCCGACACGAACAGAAGCCCGATGAAGAAGGGCAGGATCATCGTGCAAAGCCCCATTGCGGCGAGCGTCGTCGCGTTGGAGATCGTCGCAAGAAGCGAACGGTCTTTGCTGTTCCTCGTCGAGAGGTTCACGAGAGCCGCATGGGAGGTGTAGTAGAACGGATAGGCGATCGCAAACCACAGGTTATATCCGATCGCGAAGAGGACCATGATGAGCGTGTGGTTGTTGTCAACGTCCGCGGGTGAGAACACGAACAGCACCAAAAGTGCCAGTATGCTCAGCGGGATCGCGACGAGGAGAAGCGGCCGCGCCTTTCCTGCCTTCGTCCTGCTCCTGTCCATCAGCCGCCCGACCAAAATGTTGCCGATGACGACGAAGATGACGGAGATGACGGGCAGCCATGTGACGAACCACGCCGCCCAGTTCATCATGTCGAGAACGTCCGTCATGTACTGGTTGAGGTAGTTCGAGAGGACGGAGTTGGCGATCAGGGCGAGCGTCGGCCCCAAGAAGTAGCCAAGCGCGCCCTCGGGGAAGATCTTCGCCTGCGCCGACTTTACCTTAGACGATAAGAGCGGCGATTCGAATATGCTCTTCTTCTCTTTTTGTTCTGTTCCTTCACTCATGCTGCTTTCCCTGCCTTTTTCTGTTTTTTCTTTTCAAGTTTTGCCTTTTCCTTTGCGGCCTTGAGTTCGGCTTTCTCTTCCTTGCTCTTGTGCAGGAATTGGTGAAGCCCCTTGAAGAAGTGGCCGTCGAACATGATCATCAGCCCCTCCATCTGGCGGCGGCTCATGCCGCCGAACTTGGCAAGCCCGCGCATGGGCTGGTGAAGCATGCCCATGACCATGGTGTTCGCCATGGCGCGGTTGCCGAAGGCCTTGCAGAACGCGATCCCCGCGCGGATGACCCACGAGAAGAACCGTCCCGTCCAGCCCCGCGCATATTGCAGGTCGCCGATGGTCGTGTTCTCATGGACGGGGAGCCTCTTCTTTTTCTTCTTGCCCGTCTCCTCCTTCTCGATCGTCCTGCCGAGGAGGGCGAAGTACTCTTCGTCGGGAATGTGCTTGACGTCCCCCTTCGCATAGGTCGGGAAGGCCTCGAGGGCGGGTTCGGGTTCAACGCCGTCCACCGCGAGCGTCGCCGTGAGGCGGATGTCCTCCGAGGACGCGCCGATGAGGATGTCATACTCCCCTTTTTCGACCTGCCAGCCGTTCGACTTCACGTCGAAGTAGGCGAACGTCCTCTCCGTGAAGGGGAGGAATACCTCCTTGCTCTCGCCGGGGGCGAGGGAGACGCGCTTGAAGCCGCGGAGTTCCCTCTTCGGGCGGATGATCTTGCTCCCGGGCAGGCCGACGTAGAGCTGTGCTACCTCGTCGCCCGCGACGCCGCCCGTGTTGGTGACGGTGAAGCGCACGCCTTCCGCCGTCGCCCCGATATCCGAATAGGCGAATGTTGTATAGCTCTTGCCGTAGCCGAAGGGGTACTTCGGCTTGACGCCCGCCGACGTAAAGTAGCGGTAGCCGACGAACAGCCCCTCGCGGTACTGCGTGCTGTCCTTCTCCCCGGGGAAGAGTTCGGGCGTGGAAGTCGGGCCGTCCTCATAGGAATCGATCCAGCTCTCCGCGAGCTTGCCCGAGGGATTGACCGCGCCCGTGAGGACGTCGGCGACGGAGAGCGCGCCCGCCTGCCCGCCGAGGCCCGCATACAACACGGCTGCCGCGCCTTCTGTCCAGCCCGTCTCCACGACGGAGCCGCAGGACAGGATCACGACGACCTTGTTGCCCGCCTCGATGAGCTGTCTGCACAGATCCTTTTGGTTCTGCGGAACGTTGATGTGTTCCCTGTCCAGCCCCTCTGCCTCGGAGAATTCGTCAAGCCCCGCAAAGTAGAGGACGACGTCGGCCTTTGCCGCGGCCTTGAGAGCCTTCTTTGCAAGCCCCTTCTTCTTTTTGCCGAAGCGGTTGAAGCCGCGCTCCTCGGCGACGACGGCAAGTTCCGTCGCGCGGATGGCCTCCTGCGCCGTGGAGAGCTTGGTGGGATTGACAATGGAGGAACCTGCGCCCTGATAGCGCGGGTCAAAGGCGAAATCGCCGATGACGGCGACCTTGGTCCCCTTCTTCAGGGGGAGAGTGCCGTCGTTTTCGAGCAAAACCATCGCCTTGTCCGCACACTCGCGGGCGAGGGCGTGGTGGGCCTCGATATCGAAGGGAGACATATCCTTCGGGTCGGAAAACTCCGTGAGTTCAAGGATGCGCTCGATGCTCTCGTCGAGGAGGGATTCGGGGATCTGCCCCTCCTTCACGGCCTTGACGAGGTCGTCCGCGCCGTACTTGCAGGCGGGCATCTCGAGGTCGTTGCCGCTCTTCAAGCCCTCGACGCGGCTGTTCGAACCCGCCCAGTCGGTGACGACGACGCCCTTGAAGCCCCAATCGCCGCGGAGGATCTCCCGCATCAGGTGGTGATTTTCGTTGGTGAAGGTGCCGTTCAGCTTGTTGTAGGAGGTCATGACGGTGTTCGTCCCGCCCTCCTTGACCGCGATCTCGAAACCCGTGAGGTAGATCTCGCGGAGGGTCCGCTCGTCGATAACGGAGTCCGTCGTCATGCGGCGGAATTCACGGTTGTTCGCCGCGAAGTGCTTGATGCAGGCGTTGACGTGGGTGGATTGGATGCCGCGCACATAGGAGGCCGCCATCTTGCCCGCGAGGTAGGGATCCTCCGAAAAATATTCGAAGTTGCGCCCGCACAGCGGATTGCGCTTGATGTTGAGGCCGGGGCCGAGGACCATATCGACGTCCATGGACGCCGCCTCCCTCCCGAGGGCCTCCCCGACGCGTTCCCCCAGCTCCTCATCCCAGCTGCACGCCATGATGGACGCCGTGGGAAAGCAGGTGGCGGGAATGCTCTTGTGAAGCCCGAGGTGGTCGGCCGCTTCTGCCTGCTTTCTCAGGCCGTGGGGGCCGTCCGAAAGGTACATGTCGCGGATGCCGTACTGGGGATAATCGACAGTCCTGAAAAACGCCTTCCCCGTCAGAAAGTCGGCCTTTTCGCGGAGCGTCATCTTCCCGATGATTTCTTTTTTCTCCATGAACATCTCCTTGTCAAATGGTTTTATTACATTTTAACAAAAAATGTTATAATTCTGCAAGATTGTGGCGTAAACTGTCATTCTAACGTCATGATTTACATCGGAGCGGGCGGAAAGCGTTTGGTCTGCGCCGCCAAAAATCCCCATAAAATGACAGAACACCTGCAGAAATTGATCCGCAAGCGTTCGTCATAAGGGGGGATGAAGAAGAGGAAATGGTCCGTATTTCCACTTCTGCCCACATTATATACCAAAAAACGCGATGCGGAATATCTTTGGCGTAATCTGTCATTTTTGTTACATAAATTGCAAAAAAATTTCTTTTTTTCTGCAATGAACAAAATTTACACGGATTTTTTCATGTTTTTGTGAGAATTTCACAGAGGTAACATGATGTCGAGAATGAAAGTGTTCCCGTTCACTTCAAAGTTCATGATGCCGCCGTACTTCTTGACGATGTAGGCGATGCTCTTGACGCCGTAGCCGTGGGAGAGCTTGTCCTCCTTGGTCGTCTGCGGGAACCCGTCCACGATCTTCACCTCCGCGGGCGTGTAGTTCTCCACCCCGATCCTGACCATCTCCCCCACCTTCCGCACGGTGAGCGTGACCATGCGCTTCTCCCTGTCCTCCACGGCCTTTAAGCACTCGATGGCGTTGTCGAGCGCGTTGCCGAAGAGGGAGTAGATATCAACGTCGTCGAGGCCTTTCAGAAGGCTGCCGTCCACGACGGTGACGAATTGGATCCCCGCCGCGTCGCAGAGCATATTTTTTTGGACGAGGACGACGTCGAGCGTTTCGTTGCCCGTCTTTTGCATCATGCTCACGACGTTCATGGAATCGAGGGCCTCGGAGACCCACTGCTGTGCCGCCTTCCCCTGCGCCCCGCCCTGCATGATGCCGAGCTGGTGTTTGAGGTCATGGTACTTGATGTTCATCGTCTCGAGGTTCTGGCGGAACATCTCATACTGCCTTCTGTCGCTTTGCCAGAGGAGCTGGATGATGCGGATATCCTCCTCGAGTTTTTTGTTGTAGACGTTGGTATAGAGGCTGTCAAGAAGCACGAAGCCGCAGACGAGGCCGAAGAAGATGTGGAAGAGGTGCAGGTACGAATATTCGGCGTCCTCCCGCTGAAGTTCGCGCTCGGTGAAGAGGTTGAGGACGATGAGGGCGATCACGATGAGGCTGGTACTGAGGAGCAATCTGATGTTGTTGGGGCGGAAGTTCTCCTCCTTTTTGAGGCGGGTCGTAAAGACGAAGTAGCAGAGGCAGAACACCGCGAGGCAACTCAGCACATAGGTGAAGGCGTACAGCCAATTCCCCTCGGGCACACCGCAGCGGAAGAGGACGAACTCCCACAGTTTGGAGAAGCGGAAGAGGATGTGCTGGATGACGTACGCGCTCATCGCGAGGAAAAGCGCGTTCCAAAAGTCCCCCCGAAAGCACAGCCAGACGGCGAAAACGGTCAGAACGGCGAGGAAGAGATACCAAAGGCTCGCCGTAAACGGTTCGGGATTGTTGCCCACGCAGTAGGGATAGGTGGCGCAGGCGGTCAGAATGAGCGCGACGGCACAGCCCGTGATGCGGAGCGCGGCGAGCTTCCTCGGCCGCAGGAGCGGAAGGAGCGGAAGAAAGGACAGGAGGAGTTCGTACACGAAGCCGTCCGCCGTGAAGAATGCAACGATCTTATCCCACATTCCCCTACCTCGTGTACTTCATGTACTGTTCGACGAAATCCTTCTTCTTATGGCGGCTCATCAAGAGTTCGTCGCCGCCGACGCGGACGGAATTGCCGACCACCGAATCCACATAGCGGAGGTTGACGAGATAACAGCTGTTACAGCGGCAGAAATTCATCCCCGCGAGCTGTTCCTCGATCTCTTTGAGGGAGGCGCGGGTGCGGAACTCCCCGTCCGCCGTGTGAAAGACGAGGTTGTGCGCCTCCACCTCGATATAGCGGATGGCGGAGGACGGGACGACCTTGACCTCCTGACGGGTGTTGATGACGATGCTCCTGTCCTCGGCGTTGCGCTTTTTTACGCGGTCCAAGGCCCGTTTCAGGACCTGGGAAAAATGAAAAGAGCGCACAGGTTTGACGAGGTAGGCAAGAGCTTCCACCTCATATCCCTGCACGGCATACTGCGGCATGTTTGTGATGAAGATGATACAGCACTCGCTCCCCATGCGCCTCAGACGCTTTGCGACTTCCATCCCGTCGAGGTGCGGCATTTCGATATCGAGAAATATGACGTCATACTTCCCGTTGTACGCCTCGATGAATTCCATGCTGTCGTCAAACGGATCGACGGTGAACGCGTCGTATTCGCCGCTCTCCTGCGCCGTCTGAAGATACTGCTGCATGGCGGCAAGATCTTTTTTGTTGTCATCGACGATCGCGATCCTGACCATTTCATCCCCCCTGAGAATCATTATACTATATTTTATAAATTTGTCAATAGGCGATTTTTCCGTTCGGCCCCCTCCGAGCCATTTTTTTGGACAAAAAAAGCCGCCTCAGGCGGCAAGAAGAGCGGCAAAGCTCATTTTGTTTCATCGGTAGCGGGCGGTTCCGCAGCGGGGGATGCGGGAGATACGGGCGGCTCCGCGCTCTCTTCGGGGTCGGCGACGAGGCGGATGGACGCGTCGTCCCTCTCCTGCGGCATCAGAAAGTCCACGCCCTCGAGGCGGAATCCCCGCCCCGTCACTTCGTTGACGACGCTCATCGTCATGAAGGCGTTGGGGTCGATCTTCTGCACCTCCGATTTCAGGGTGACAAGCTGGCGGGAGGAGACGACAGTGAGGAGCATATGGCAGGGCTGTTTCAGATACCCCGTCTGCCCGTAAAGCACCGTCACGCCGCGGCTCACCTTGGTCATGATCATGTCGCGGATCTCCTTGTAATGCGTGGAGATGATCTTGACCTCCGTCCGCTTCATGCCGATGGGCGTTACCTTGTCCACGACGATCGCCGAGACGAGCGTGATGAACACGCCGTAGAGTACGCTGTCGAGCGGGGCGGCGATGAGGTTGATCGCGACGACGCTGAAATCGGTGAGCCACATCGTCACGGAGACGGGCGCGTTGAAAAACTTTTTGAAGATGAGCGGCGGAATATCCGTGCCGCCCGTGCTGGCCCCTACGCGGAGGACGAGGCCGATGCCGAGGCCGAAGAGAATGGCCCCGCACAGCATCGCAAAGAAGGGACTGCCGAGTTCGCCCGCGGCCACGATCGGGTGGCCGTAGGCAGAAACATAGGCGTCATTGGCGAGTTTGAATACGGACATGAAGGTCGGGTACAGGAAGGTCCCCGCGCCCGTCGCAACGGCGAATTTTTTGCCGAGGAGGATGGCACCGATCGCAAACAGAATGATGTTCGCGACGTAGACGGTGATCTCGACCGTCCAGTCGGCGATGGGACCCGTGATGCCGTTCTGCCTGAACAGATTGCCGACAAAGATGCCCAGACCCGTCGTGCCGCCCATGACGAAGTTGTTCGGAACGATGAAGAAGGCCGAGGCCGCCGCCGTGATGGCGTTCCCCACGACGATGAAGAGGAGGTTCAGGAGGAACTTTTCCCATTGCCGTTTCGTGGGTTTTTTGAAGTGAATTTTTTTGTTTTCCGTCTCCGTACCCGCCTGCGCCGCCGCGATTTCGTCTGCCATATGTACCTCGCTTATTTCCGCGCTTATTATAGCATCCGCGGAACGCTTTGGCAAGCAAAATTTCAACATTCCGAAAAAAGAGGATCGCAGACCGCAGGGAAAAGTTCATCCCTCCTTCTGGGCGGCGAGTAGGCTTCTGCCTCCCCGCTCATTCTGAGGGAGCAAAGCGACCGAAGAATCCCCTCGTTGTCCGTAGGCTTCCCCCTATGGGGGGAAGCTGTCGCCAAAGGCGACTGATGAGGGGTGCTTCCAATCAGAATGCCCCTCATCCGTCACGGCTCCGCCGTGCCACCTTCCCCCCGACGGGGGGGAAGGCTTATATAATGAGGCTCCGCCGAAGGCGGTGGTGGGGGGGATAAGCCTTGTCCCCCCTTAATCATCCTAATTTTTAATTTTCAATTTTCAATTTTTAATTGAAAAACAGGGCACCGTCCGCAGACGGTGCCGAGTTTCTCTTTTGTGTCAGAAGTTGTTCCCGTTACAGCCGCACCCGCAGCCGTTGTTCTGCGCATAGGGACCGAGGGCGTACTGCTGTGCGTAGTAGTTATCAAAGCCGCAGGGCGTTTGGCACCCGCAGGGCGTGTGGCAGCCGCACCCGCCGTTTCCGTTCCCGTTTGCCGCATTTACGGCGTTCACACCGCTGATAAAACCGTTGGAAAAGGTGTTCCAGCCGTTTTGACAACCGTTCTGACAGCCGTTCTGACAGCCGCAGGGAGTTCCGAACAAGTTGTTCAGGATGCTTGCAAGACTGTTATTACAGGTGTTGCACATAAAATTATCCTCTGTAAGGTGAGATCGGGTGTACCCCGTCAATACCATTTTATGAGGCAGACCGCCTTTTCGTGCCCCGCAGAACTTGACACTTTCCCAAAATCGGGATATACTGTATTCGGAAAAAGGAAAGAGCCATGCGGAAAGGTCGCAAAGTTTTTCTCATCATTCTGTCTATCCTGACATGTATCTGCTTTGCCGTGACGGCGGCAGGGGTCTTTTTTGCGGTCGCGAACGGCGTCTGCGAAGCCGACGCCCGCGTCGTTCCCTCCTATGCCATGAGCGACCTTGCTCCCCTCATCGAAAAGGAAGTCTGGACGGACGAGGACTATGAGACGATCTACCGCCAGACGGGGCTTACCCGCGCGGGAGCCGACACTGTCCCGCGGGAAAAGCTCCCCGAATTCCAATACGCGCTCTTTTACGACGGGAAGATATTCCACGACGACCCCGACGAGATCACGCCGCACGACACCCTGTCAGACCCCTCGGGCGGGGGATTCATCGCCCCCATCGTCCCGCTCGAGGCGGGCGATATCCTCATCACCTCCACGACCCACCTCTTCGGCTGGCGGCTCGGGCATGCCGCGCTCGTCCTCAACAGCGCAGGCACCCTCCTCCAATCGACGGTGATCGGGGCGGACAGCGACATCACGGGCAATGCGGCGGGCTGGTTCAGGCGGTCTGCCAACTTCATGGTCCTCCGCCTCAAGGACGCCGACGCGGAGACGCGGGCGGCGATCGCCGATGCGGCCGCCCAAAGCCTCACGGGGATCCCTTACAACGTGTTTGTCGGCTTCTTTACCCCCAAGGACCAGTGCAAGGACGGACGCAAGCCGACGGCCACCCACTGCGCCCACCTCGTTTGGCAATCCTTCATGAATGCGGGGTACGATATCGACTCCACGGGCGGGCCGCTCGTCGTCCCGCGGGACATCTCCCGCTCCCCTCTCCTCGAGGTGTTGCAGGTGTACGGCTTCGACCTCGACGAACGCTGGAAATGATCCCTTACAAGAAATATCCCCGCGTAGAACGCGGGGATATTTCATTTTCGGGCTGTACTTTGTTCGGGGACTGCTCCTTTCAGGGGCAGCCAAGAATGTCATCTCTTTTTTGAGCCACGCGACTTGCGCGTGGTTTTCATATGCCGAAAAGGCGACATCCCATTGGGGCATTATCGCTTTATCGGCTCCTCTTTCCCTCCTCAAGAGAGTGTTTTAATGAAATCCAACAAGATATTCACATCGTTAAAATGATAGCGGATATAGTATCTGGATCCCGCATCGCTGAATGTCGCCCGCGCTTCTTTGTCGAACGAATCGTAGAAGATCGCCAAATTCTCTGTTTGTGTACTTTTCCCTAAATGGCTACGGCATGGAAAGAGTTCTATGCTTCATGCAACAGATCGGACTTTGCCTTTGATGATACGGAACAGACGATAACGATCGATGGCACGATCGGATGATCCATAAAAGACGGAAAGGTCAAAATTGATCTTTAATGCGGTTACGGGCTAACATTTTTCTGTTATCCCCCCACCGCCATAGCCCATTTTCGCAATCAGAAAAGCCGAAAACCGCCGCGGCAGATGCGCCGCGGCGGTTCTGATTTGCTGTTTTGAAGTTATTTCGCGTACTCCACGCTCCTGAATTCGCGGATGACGTTGACCTTGATCTGCCCGGGATATTCCAGCTCGCTCTCGATCTTCTTGGCGATGTCCTTTGCGAGGAAGAGTGCCTGTGCGTCGTCCACCTGGTCGGGCTTGACGATGACGCGGACTTCCCTGCCCGCCTGGATCGCATAGCACTTGTCCACGCCCTTGAAGCTCGCGCCGATCTCCTCGAGCTTTTCAAGACGCTTGACGTAGCCCGCGCCCGTCTCCCTTCTCGCCCCGGGGCGTGCGCCCGAGATGGCGTCCGCCGCCTGGATGAGGACGGCCTCCATGGTCTTGGGTTCCACGTCGCCGTGGTGGGCCATGATCGCGTTGACGATCATCGCGTTCTCTTTGTACTTCTTGGCGATGTCCGCACCGAGCTGGATATGGGTGCCCTCCTGCTCATGGTCCACGGCCTTGCCGATGTCGTGCAAAAGGCCCGCGCGCTTGGCGAAGTTGACGTCAAGCCCCAGCTCCTGCGCCATGAGGCCCGCGAGCTGGGCGACCTCGATGGAGTGCCTGTAAACGTTCTGCCCGTAGCTTGTCCTGAATTTGAGGCGGCCGAGGAGCTTGATGATCTCGGGGTGAAGGCCGAAGATGCCCACTTCGAACATGGCGTTTTCTCCCGCCGCCTTGATCTGCTGGTCGAGTTCCTTCTGGACCTTCTCCACCGTCTCCTCGATGCGGGCGGGGTGGATACGGCCGTCCTGAATGAGGCGTTCGAGCGTGATGCGGGCGACTTCGCGCCGCACGGGGTCGAAGCCCGAGAGAATGACGACCTCGGGCGTGTCGTCGATGATGAGTTCGATGCCCGTCGCATTTTCGATGGCGCGGATGTTCCTGCCCTCGCGCCCGATGATGCGGGCCTTCATGTCGTCATTGGGAAGGGGAACGACGGATACGGTGGATTCCGACGCATTGTCGGCGGCACAGCGTTGGATGGCGAGGGTGATGATGTTCTTGGCGTTCATGTCCGCCTCGTCCTTCGCCTGCTGTTCGAGGTTACGCACCTGCACGGCGAGGTCGCGGCGGGTCTCGTCGAGGATCTCCTCGGTGAGCTGCTTCTTCGCCTCCTCCGTGGTGAGCTGGGCGACCTTCTCAAGCGCGCCGAGCATGAGCTCATGCTGGCGGGAGAGCTGTTCCTGTACCTTCTGTACCTCTTCGTTCTTCTTTGCCCAATTGTTCTTCTGTGCCTCAAGGGACTGCTCCTTGCGGGAAATGTCCGATTCCCTCTTTTCGAGCTGGTCCTCAAGGCGGCTGAGACGGTCCTCCGTGCGTTTGATCTCCGCACGTTTTTCCTTCATCTCCTGTTCAAAGTCGTTTCTTCGCTTCAGATCCTGTTCCTTTGCCTCTAAAATCGCTTCCTTCTTGCGCTGTTTGATCTCGGTTTCCGTCTGTTGCAACATCTCCGCGATCTTCTGTTCGGTCTCGTCGAGCTTCTGCTCCGACCTCTTCTTGGAAAGCTTTTTGAGAATGAACCACGTCGCGAGCGCGGCGGCTGCCGCACCGATGACAAGGGCGACGACGATGAGGCCGACCCCGAGGCCGACGCTCATATCCGCAAGGAGCAGGCTGCCATAGTTTGCCATGATGACTGCCTCCTCTGATGAATTTTTGACGTATATCCTTGCACTGCCTGAAAAAGCGCAGATATAGGCATTGTCACATTCATTATACATGGTCGCGCCCTTTTTGTCAACGGGATATGGGGGGAATTCGATAGTAAAAACAAAAAAATTCGGCGGCGCACCCGTTTTGGGTGCGCCGCCTCTTTTCCCCCTTATCCGACGCTTATGCGTAAAGGATCTTGATATAGCAGAGATTGATGCAGGCGGAACCTGACGTGATGTCAAGGGTCAGTTCGCCGTTCGTGACGGTCACGGTAAAGGAAAGTTCCTGTTTCACCGCGCCGCCCTGTATTTTGCTCATGCCGTTGGCACTGACGTTGGGACTGTTCGAAACGTTCCACGGGTCCTCAAAATACATCTTCACGGTGTAGGTCCCGTCCGCAAGTTCGAATTTATAGTGCAGGTTGCGGGCGACGTTGTTCTCCGTCTGGTTCTTGGTGTAGCGGTTGGAATCGGTCTTGGGGATACCGTCCCCCGCCGCAAATTCATATGCCCAGGTGGAATTCGTCCCGATCCCGTTCGGGCAAGGTCCCGCGATGTCGGCCGCGTGGCTGTCCACAAGCCCCCACATTCTGCCCGTCAGGGGATCCATGCCGTAGACCTGTTCGGTGACCGAATTGCAGAGGCCGTACTTGTCGCCCGACGACAGCGTGTTCACATCGTAGTCGCCGCAATCGACGAAATAGGCCAGGGAGCCGTCGTGGGCCTTGTCTGCGATCTTCACCGTCTTGAAATAGGTATGGAGGGCCGCAGAGGCCTCCCCCGCCTTCCCCGCCGAGACGGTGACCTTGACGCGCGCCATGCTCACGGCGGGATCGCCGAGCGCGTTCTCCGCGGCCGCGCTGACAACGGAGGACGGAATGGGAATGTACACGTCGTACAGGTCGGTATCGCCCGCGTAGTTGAGCGTCTTTTCAAAGACGGAGACGCCGTTGACCTTCATCGAGATCGTCTTGCCGTTGTCCGCCTTGGCAAACTGCGTCACGATATGGTTGCACTCGGGCGCGGTCTTGTCAACGCCCACCCAATAGGAGAAGGAGCCGCCCGCCGTCGCATAGCGGCCGACGCCGTCGCTGCCGACGGAGCCGTTGTCCTCGAGGTAGCCGTTGCCCTCGTACTGTCCCCTCCCGGGCTGGATGACGGCCTCGATCTCCTCGGTCTCGAGCGCGGGAGCGTCCGCCTCCGTGCCGTTGTCCTCCCCCCTGAAGGTGAGGTAGACCGCGTAGCGGTTGGTGTACTGCTTGTAGTGGATGACATAGGTGAGAGGGCCGCCGTCAACGCCCGTGAGCGTGAAGGTCCCGTCCTCATTCCTCGTCATGTATGTGTTGATATTCTTACGGAAATCGGCGAGGTCGTCCTTGGTCGTCTGATAGCTCGTCGCGCCCTTCGCGGCGGCGGGTTTGAGGACCTGCACGCCGTGGGAGACGGTCGTCATGTCCTCCGTGCCGCGCTGTTCGGAGAGGACGAACGGGCCGTATTTGAAGGCATAGACGCCCGCCGCATTCGGGAGGGTGTGAATGGTGACGTCCTTGCCGAGTTCGACGGTGACGGAGTCCCCTTTCTTCACCTCCACGGAGGCAAAGTCGGCGTCGGCGGCGACGGAGACGGCCTCCCCGTTGCGTTTGACGGCAAATTTCGTCGTCCAATCGGGGCGGCGGAGCTTGAGGACGGTCGTCCCCTCGTTCGCTACGATCGTGACGGTATCCGATTTTTCGAGGTCGGCGGTCATCGTGAGGGAAACTTTGTCCGTCTTATAGGTGGAGGAGAGATACATCGCGACGTAGGTCGCCCCCTCCGCGTCGTAGTAGATGCTGTCATTGAGCTTGGACATGCTCTCCATGCCGCTCCCCGTACAGCACCAGAAGTGGTTGAACTCCGAGGAGTAGACCTTGAAGTACCCGGGGGCCATCGGCTGGAAGTAGGTGGTCATGCCCGTTTCGGGATTCTGCGAGGAGAGAATGTCGTTGATGTACGCGTTTTCGTAGTAGTCGAGGTACTTCTTGTCCTTCGTGACCGAGAAGAGCATGCGCGACAGTTTGAGCATGTTGTACACGTTGCAGGTCTCGCAGTTGACGTTGGACCTGATCGCCCACTGGCTGTCGTCGGCCTGAAAGTGTTCGTCGTTGGAGTTGCCGCCCGTGACGTAGGTGTGGTGTTCGACGACGCGCGTCCAGAACTTTTCCGCCGCCTGCAAGTACACCTTTGCCGAACGCCTGCCGCCTGTCTCCGAAGTGATCCCCGCGATCGTCTTGTCCTTGGTCTGCAGATAGCCGTTCAGAAGGCCGATGACTTTCGGGATCGTCGTATTCGCGTGCTGGCCCTGCAGATAGTTCGCGTCATCGCTGAGGATGCGGTCAACGAGCGACGTCTGCGAGAAGGTGCCCTGCGTCGGGATATCCTCGTCGAATTGGTGTGCCGCAAGGGCGTACTTCTCCTCCCCCGTGACGGCATAGAGGTTGTACATGGCGTCGTTCATTCCGCCGTACTCGATGGAGAGGACGGTCTTTCTCGTCGCCGCGTCCCACTTCATGACGCGCTCACAGACCCAATCGCCGAGCTTCTTTGCGACGCCGAGCGCGGTCTCGTTCCCCGCGAGCGTGTAGACGTCGATAAGCCCCGCCAAGATCTTGTGCATCGTGTACCACGGGACCCACGCCTCCGTGTTGATGTTCGCCTTGCCCTGTTCAATGTTGTCGAATTGGAATTCAACGTTTGTGGGGTTGATGGCGTTCGCCCCCCAAAGGAAGCCGGGCTTCGCCCCCTTTGTGCTGTTGTCGGCGGCGTCCTGACAGGTCTTTAAGGAGAGAACGAGCTGTTTGATGCGCTTGTCGAGCTTGGTCCTGGATTCCTCCGAGGTCCCGCCGTTAGCATAGGCCTGCGCGAGCGCGGAGAGGTAGTGCCCCATCGTGTGGCCGGCGATGAGGGAATTCTCCCACCCGCCGTAGCGCGTCGCGCCGTTGGGCGCGTCAAGCCCCGCGTTGGCATAGAAGTTATAGAGGAGCTTGGACTGGTCGAGTTTGAGGAGATAGTCGATCTCCTTTTCGAGCGCGTTCTTGGCGTATGCGTCGAGCGCGGCCGTTTCGGACATCGCGGTAAAAGTCACATCGCCCTCTGCGGCGGGCGTCGTCCCGCCGTCGGGGCCGTCTCCGCTTTCGCCGCACCCCGCAAGCGCGGTCAGAGCGAGCGGTACACAAAGTAAGGAAATCAGCATCCCCTTCAACCACCTTTTTGTTTTTTTCCGTTCCATTTTTGAAAAATTTCCCCCTTTTTCGGCGCAAAAGTTGAAACTTTGCCGAAAATATGTTATCATTATTATAAACGATAACTTCGGCTTTGCAATCTCATTCCGAAATACGGAGGTATCAAAAGGTAAGATGTTGCACTTCGCGCTGGAAAGTCCCGTCGAGATGCTTTGGTTCGGAGAGTTCATCTCCCCCCAAAAGGGCTGGAAGCACCTCACGCGGCGGCTGTTCGAATACGAGATGATGATCGTCACCGAGGGGGAACTCTGGATCGCCGACGACGATCGGGAATACCATGTGAAGGACGGGGAATATCTCATCATGTCTCCCACGCGCGTGCAGAGGGGGACGAGAGTGTGCGCGTGCAGGTTCTATTGGATGCATTTCCGATGCGACGCCCTGCCCTCCTCCGTCTCCCTCCCTCCCCATGCAGAGTACACGGACAGGGAGAACATTCTCTCCCTTGCGCATATGCTCCTGAGGTCGGAGGCAGAACACCCGCGGAGCGTCCGCTCCCGCTACCTTGCGACGCAGCTCCTTTTGGAACTTGCCGAAGGGCACACGGAGGGCGAGAAAAAACTCTCGCAGAGGGAACAGCTCGTCCGCTCGGTCAAGGAATTCGTCACCTTTCACCGCTTTTCGGAGATCAGGGTCAGGGACGTCGCGCGGGAACTCGGCTATCATGAGAAGTACCTCTCCGCAGTGTTTCATGAAGCGGAGGGCGTCACGCTCAAGCGGTATATCGTGAACGAGCGGCTCTCCGAGGCGAAGCGGCTCCTCATGGAGACGGACTACACGGTCGCCGAGGTCGCCTATTACCTGAATTTTCCCTCGCCGCACAACTTTTCGCGCTTTTTCAAGCAGGAAACGGGCATGACGGCAACCGCCTTCCGTTCCTCTTAGATCTCCTTCCCAAGCAAAAACACGGCCTTGGCCGTGTTTTTGCTTGGAATTTTGAGGTCAAATCAGTCTGCCTGCTTTACGGAAGTGCGCACGATCGACGTGATCCGCGTATAATTGTGATCGCCGCCGACGCCGATGAACACTCTGTCCCCGAGCGGTCTTTCGCCGCCCTCGAGCGTATAGGTGTACATCGCGATCTTCCCATTGTTCTCGCCCGCATCTTGGCTTGTGCCCGTGAGCTTCATGATGACAAGAATGTTTTCCCCCGTATGATCGAACGTAAGCTCCACATCTGCCTGTTTGAAAATATCTCTCACACCTGCCCACCAATCGTCTCCGACGGGAACGGCCGTTGACCCCTCGTTGCTTGCCCCCGAGATCGTCCAGCCGTTCGGGGTCGTTTCGGGCCACTGATTGAATGTGGGCGTGCCGTTCGTGTAGTTGTCGAAGCGGAAATTGAATGCGAAAACGTTGCTGTCGGACACATACATCAGGGGAGCCTGCCAATTCGCCGCAGCCGCCGACGTCATCGTCCCCTTCAGAACGACTTTTTCGCCCTTTCTGAGATCGCCCGTCCAGACGGGAACGTCTCCGCTGTACGCCATGGCGTTGTCGGCAGTGCCGATCTCAATGGGGGCCTGTTCGGTAGGGGATTGGTCGGCGGAGACCGCAACATAGCTCTTCACCCTTGCATTTTCGAGCGTAAAGGTGTTGTTGGGCACGGAGTCGGTTGCTCCGTCGTCATGGTAGAACGCAAGCGTGAGCGCGGAGACATCGACCGCACTCTCCACGGTGTAGGTCACGCTCACCACGGGCTGTGCGTCTGTGAAATCGGCCGTATCCGCCTCATAGGTGGCGATCGTGTAGGTGAGGACCCTGCCGCTGAGGCTCGCGGTCACGCGCTGGACCGCCCTCCCGCCGTCCGCAAAGAGCGCGGCGTATTTTGCAGGATCCCAATTGCCGACGTCCTTTCCGATCTGCCCGATGTTGGTTTCATCGGGGGAATAGGCAAAGATGAAGCCGTCCACGCGGAGGCGGATGAAGTTCGCCTGCGTCGCGCCCTTGATGGTCATATTGACGTCAACGAGGATCCCGTGCCACGCGTCCTGCTCCGAGAGCATCGCAGAGTCGCTCACCGTCGCCGTGAGTTCGGCCGCGGGCGCACCCTCCGCGACGAGGACATTGACGGGGTCCGTCCAAGTATGGGAGATCGTCACATCCTGTTCATACGCAACGTACAGATCTTCCCAAATGGCCGTGACGGTCACCCCGCCCCTTTCAAGGTCGGCCTTCTCCCCGGGGAAATAGACGATCCCCCCGATCTCCCAGCCGCGGAAGTACTTGTTCTCGGGTGCGGTGTAGGGATTTTCAGGCATTTCGACGGTGTAGAGGCCCTGATCGTTCGGCTCGCCGACCTCGATCTCGGTGTCCTCCCCCGTCGCTTCGCCCTTCTCGAACCTGAACACAGGCCCCGCAGGCAGCGCGCCCTCGGTGAGGGCAAAGGTCGTCTCCCCCGTGATCGCATTGAGGCCCCCTTCATCACCCGCGCAGAGGATCAGGAAGATCTCGTCACGGTCGTCCTCGTTCGTCGGATAGCAGACGATATACGCGCCGACCTCCACAAACTCCACGGGTATCTCCATGTCGTTCGCGATGACCGTGGGATGTTCGCCGAAGGTCACGGAGACGCCCTCATCGCTGTTGGAATATGTGCCGCTTTCGGGGGCGTTGAAGGTCCCGAGATCGGTCGAACGCTCGGTGAGCGTCAGATCCTCGCCAAAGAGTTCGCCCAAAGTGAGTTTCACCAAAACAAGATTAGACGAACACTTTACTGTTTCAACGGCGGTTTCGCCGTGACGTTCGTTCTCTAATCGCAACGAGGGACGACGGCTTATAATAGCCGCCGCCCTTTTTGTTTGTTAGGAATTGTCCTATATTCATTCAATCCGCGTTCGGATATTCCACTAAACGCTTGACAAGGGCTTGCAGGAGATCGTCGCGCTCCGCCGTGTCTGTCGTCTGCTCGATCTCTTTCAAAGCCGTGTAGAGTTCATCAGCCGTCATTTCTTTCCTCTCCTTTCTCTGCGTGGGCGGCGCAGGGCTTTTCTTTTTTATGCTCCAAATAGATTTTATGTAAAGTGAACACCCCGAAAGCGTGATGCCTTTTTCTATTGATATTATCTATGTTTTTATGAAGAAAAGAAAAACTTCTAAAAAGAAAAGAAGTTCAGTCTTGATCTTGACAGATATTGTCATATTTAATGACTTTTCAGCTCAAAAGATTATTTCCGCCGCCCATGTACTCAACGTCCGACTGCGACTTGTTTTGTTCTGCTTGCCGACTTCCAAATTGTGTGTTGCCGATTTCCCAGCCGACAATTTTCCCGACAGCTTTTTCAATAGACTGCGCGGCGACTGCTATCTCCCGTAAGCAATCTAAAACGAATTTATCCATGTGTTTTCGCGTTCCTCCCGTAACCGATTCAAAAGCGAACAAGGGCATGATGAGATGAGCTATACCGAATATAGAAAATATTTTTCGGTTTTTCAATCGGAAAAGTACCCCCCTATCAAGAGCGAAGAGAAGGACGGTGAAAACGCCGTCCTTCTTACTGTAATTGGTGATTGAAAGTTTATATTTGAGTGCGTTCCCCGAACGCTCTCAAAATGCGCCGTGTCGCGCCGTAGAATGCCCCAAATTCGCACAAGAAATGGGCGGTCGCAGAATCACCCGTCCGAACAGCTCGCGCCGCAGAGGGCACATTTCGGGCTTATAATCCGTTGGGCTATCTTCTATATTCTCGTCGCTCCTTATAGGGGAGATGTCACGAGCTTGCGAGTGACAGAGGGGTTTCTCTCGGCTCCCCCTTGAGGGGGAGCTGTCGCCGCAGGCGACTGAGGGGGTGTCATTCTGATTTTATATGACACCCCTTCCGTCTCGCTTCGCTCGACACCCACCCCTCAAGGGGTGGGCAAGAGAAAGTCCCAATTTGCGTCATGGTGAGCGCAGTCGAACCATCACCTTATTTTTGCTGCGGTGACCCACCCCCCTACCCCCCTCCCATGGAGGGGGCAAGAGAGGCAAGGGGCAGCAAGAGAGCCTACCCCCTACGGGGTCGCAAAACGCAATTCTTGCGCATCAGCACAGTGTGCTGTGCGCTGCGTTTTGCGGTGAGTGAGCGCATTATCCCGCGCGAACGGTGACCGAGGGCGGGAATCTACCCGCCCGAGACGGCTCCGCCGAAGGCGGTGGTGGGGGGGACATCGACCAAGGAGATCCTTCGGGCTTTGCCCTCAGGATGAGTGCGGCGCGCTCAATTTTCAAGGAAACCGCGTCAAACCTCCTCCAAAAAATTTTCAAAAAATTTTTGTAATATTTTTTTATTACTGATTGACAAATTGTAATGAAAAGAATATACTTAAAAAAGTCAGACCAAATCTGAACTCAAATCCCATAATTTAGGAGGCTTTTTTATGAAGAGTACGAAAAGGATCGCCCTTTTGCTCCTCGCGGGCGCGTGTACCGTCTCGGCGGCGTTCGGCCTTGCCGCGTGCGACAAAGGCGAAACTCCCCCCGAAGTCACAAGCGGCACTTCGACGACGCTGAAAACGGACAAGGCTCCCGATGAGCTGTCCCCCGAGAACGCCGTGTATGCGTTCTTGCAGAAGCAGACCGAGCTTAATAGCTACGTCATCACGACGACGGGCGAAGCGGTCGCCAACATCGCGGGCTACAGGCAGGACATCAGCAGTACTACATTTAAGAATGGGGAGGATTTCCTCAGCCAGGCCCAATCGGAGTCTGTTCTTGTCAAGATGAAGCATCAGGCCTTCTCCAAGAACGGCAAAGTCGTTTACCGCGACAGTTTCGACGGCGAAATGTCGGTCGCCGACAAGGACGACTATAAGAATGTATATGGCTTCACGGCGGATGATGTCACCCTCGGCGGCTTTATCATCAACGCCAAGACGCTCCGCTATGTGATGCTCGAAAAGGAAGAGGGCGACACGCTTACATATTATATGCGCCTTGCGGGGGACCAGTCGCTCGAGAGCAACCTGACGACCGAATCGGCGACCGCGGGCGTCCGCTTGCAGTCCAAGGCCTTCGGCGGGCTTGACAATCTCCCCGCCTTCTCTGATGTGGACATGCGCCTCACGGTCAAAAAGGACTGGACGCCCGTCTCCTACTCCTCCGAGTGTTCTTACGATTGCAAGAAAGTGCTTGAAATGAGCGTCACCCAATCGCTCACCTCTACATATTCGCAGGTCAATGAACAGGTGTCCATTCCCGACGTCGATGCGTTCAATGCGAAGATCGACTCCACGCCTTCGCAGGTCGATCCGAACAAGGGCGAAAAGGAGCCGTTTATGCAGCTCGCCGACGCCTTCGGCAACACCCTCGACGAGAAGAACGCGCTCACCCTGCCCGTTTCCGTCGATATCGCGGTCGCCGATCCCGTCAAAGGGGCGGACGGCGTAAGGACGTTCAACGGCACGCTTTCGTTCTCCATGAAGCAGACGGGGCTGAGCGGCGACCTTCTCGACGCGTTCTGCTTCGGGCTTGACCTCGACCTCTCCCCTCTTCCGCTCGTCTCGGGCCTTGCCAACGCGCTCTCCCTGCGCTATGTCGGCGACGGCGTGCTTCTTCTGACGCTCAACAACAAGACGGCGACCGCGGTCAGCAAGGTGGTGAGCTATCCCATCGACTTGAAAGAGCGCATCTCCCAAGACGGCGCGCTCACGCCCGACAAATTGCCGGAGATCCTGAACGGCTATTTCACCATCGAGAAAACGAACACGGGCTTCAAGGCCGCCTTCACGGACACCACCGTTGCGAAGCTCAACGCGGCCTATGCAGGGCTTCTCACAAAGCTCCAAGGGGTCGTCGGCGACTTCATCCCCTCCCTTCTCGGCCTGAACTTTACGGGCCTCCAGATCGACCTTCCCGTCAAAACGGAAGCGTCTGTGGAAAAACTTGCAAACGTCAAGCTGTCCGTCGCAAGCACGCCCGCAACGCGCACGGGAGAGAAGATCGGCGTGAGCCTTGACATCTGCCTCCTGTCAAACAGCGGCATGCTCACAGGCCCCTTTGACGGCGAAATCCAGATCCGTCTCAACCCCGCGGCCATATGGTCGGGTGAATATTTTGGGATCGCTCAGGCCTCTCTCGGCCTCGATCTCACACCCGTCAGTCAGGTCTTGGGATTGGTCGGCATGTTCGCGCCCGCAGGGAGCCTGCCCGCATTTGTCTGCCCCGCTTTGAATAATCTCACCGTCTACTACACGGGCGACGGCATTTTGGCACTCGCACTCAACAATGAGGAAGGTCAGCCCCTCTTCGTCACGCAGGTAGACCTCAAAACCATCCAGCTCCCCGCCCCCGACGATACTCCCGCCGACCCCGCCGATCCCGCTGATCCCGCCGACCCCGCCGATCCCGAAACTACGCCCCTTTCCCTGCTCTCCGAATTCCGCTTTGAAAGGAAGGCAAACGGGTATCTCTTCGCGCTGGGCGAACCTCTCGTTCAGCTCATCGATGCGGCATATCAATCGTTGGTACAGCTGGCAGTGGATTACATCACGCAATCCGCGGGCAGCATGGGGGATTTGGCGGGCCAACTGATCGGAAGTATGATCGGTGCCACGATCTCCAATGTCGAATTCTTCCTCGGCAGAAATGATGACGGGAAGGTGATGTTCGACTTCACGATCAAGGGCAGCCCCGTCTATGATGCCAACGAGGATTATTCCGAAAGACCTCTTCTTTCCCTTACCCTCACCGATCAGGCTCCCCTTTCCAAGGCGGAGGGCGACGCTCTCACGGCAGGGAAAGAGGCTGTCGCAGCCCTCGTTGCACAGCTCACGGCGGACGCCAAGACGGCCGAGGAAAATACGGCGGAACTTCAGACACTCATCGACGGCATGGACCTCACGGCAGACGGAAGAGACGCCTATGCCGCAAAGGTCAATGAATACAAGGAAAAGTTCGACAAATTGCCCGCCAATGTGCAGACGCTCATGACGAACGCGTCAAACATGGAGATGAAAGAGTACGAAGCGGACAAATCCCTTCCCATGCTCCTCATCACCCATAAATTTTACTGCGAAAGAGTGGACGCCTTCCTTGCCGCTCTGCCCGCAAACGATAACTACGACGGCTTTGAAGATTGGGATACGCTGCAAAACATGTACGAGAAAGGGACTTCTAAGTACTTGCCTGATTTCACTACGGTCACCATTCCCGCCGTCAAAGACAATGATCCCATGCAGAAAGCGATCGGCGAGGCCCGCATGGCGGCATATGTTGCGGCAAAAGATGCGCATGAGACGGCGATCGCGCAGGCTCTGAACGCCAGGATCGCGGCAAGCAAGACGAAGTATGCAGACGCGACGGACCGCGCACAGCTCACCGCCGCGCTCGTCGAAATCGTTCGGGACTTCAAGCCCCTCTATGACAAACTCCCCGCAGAGAAGCAGACCCTCACCGAATATCAGGGCTATCTCAAGACGATCTACATGAAAAATATCGATGCGGTCACAAAGGCGTATGAGGACGTCAAAGTGAAATTGGCCGCCACGGATCTTACGGCAGAAGGCCTGATCGAAGCCATGAAGGACCTCACTTCGGCCTACGCCTGGGGATTCGGCAGGGATTATTGGCCGTCGGCCGCAAGTACTGCGCAGGATTGGGGCACTTGGATCTCGAGCCTGAAGCCGACAGACTTGGACGAAGCCGAAAACACAAAGGTCAACGATCTCAACACTCTGAACAGGTCATTCTTGAAGCATGACATGGCAGAGAAACTCGCCGCCGACCATGCAACGCTCATCAAGGAGATGGTCACCCAGCTTCAGGCAGAGATCGGCGGTTGCAAAGTTGTGACGGGCGACGAGGTGACGTGGAACTTCGCATCGCTCACAGACAAAGAAGCCGTGCTTGAAAAACTCCACGCCCTGCGCTACCTCGCCGTCAGAGTGCTTCCCACTACGGAAGCCGCGAAGATTTGGGGCGAGGACGAGGAACTGGCAGCATTTGTAAATGACTTGGGGAACTTTGAAAACAACCTCGCCAAGGACTTAGAATCGAAGGCATAGATCGGTCTCACAAGATTTGGCCGCGCGGCATCGCGCGGCCTTATTCTTTTGAAGAGCCACCCCCCACGGAGAGGGTACGCTCATTCTGAGCAAAGCGAAGAATCCCCTTGAACGAAGTCCCCTCGTCGCCCCTTATAGGGGAGATGTCACGAACGTAGTGAGTGACAGAGGGGTTTCAAAACCCCTTTGGCTCACTCCGTTCGCCACTTCCCCTACAGGGGCAGCAAGTAGGCTCCCCCCAAGGAGGAGCTGTCGCCGAAGGCGACTGAGGTGGGCATGATTCAGAATCGTTGCCCACCCCCCTACCCCCCTCCCACGGAGGGGGTACGCTCATTCTGAGCAAAGCGAAGAATCCCCTTGAACGAAGTCCGTGGGTCTATGAGATGTTTCGGCTTCGCCTCAACATGAGCCTCACCCCTCGGGAGGGGGTACCGCGTCATTCAGAGCGTAGCGATGAATCCCGAGGAGAGAATACGTCCTTACGTTTCACGGGATCCTTCGCCTGCGGCTCAGGATGAGCGCGGCGGGGCAGGGGAACCTGCCCCGCCGCGCTCAATTTTCAATTCCAAAGTAAAATAATAATCCACCCGCATAGCGGGTGGTATTTCATTTTCGGGCATAGCCCTAATCGTTACAGGCAGCGCACAAGTG
>CANPZV010000011.1 GCA_947589285.1 uncultured Clostridia bacterium | reverse complement strand
TCCCCTCAAACGAAGTCCGTGGGTTTATGAGATGCTTCGCTAACGCTCAGCATGAGCCTCCCGCTCATTCTGAGGGGTTTACCCCGAAGAATCCCCTCAAACGAAGTCCGTGGGTTTATGAGATGCTTCGCTAACGCTCAGCATGAGCCTCCCGCTCATTCTGAGGGGTTTACCCCCGAAGAATCCCCTCAAACGAAGTCCGTACTTTCCTCCTCGGGATTCATCGCTTCGCTCTGAATGACGCAAAAAGGGGCGACGAGAGAATGCGGTGACCCACCCCCCTACCCCCCTCCCACGGAGGGGGCAAGAGTAAACCGCTCATTCTGAGCAACGCGAAGAATCCCCTCAAACGAAGTCCGTACTTTCCTCCTCGGGATTCATCGCTTCGCTCTGAATGACGCGGTACCCCTCGCTGCCCCTATTAGGGGAAGTGGCGAACGGAGTGAGCCAAAGGGGTTTCAAAACCCCTCTGTCTCGGCTACGCCTCGACATCTCCCCTACAAGGGGCGACGAGAGAATGCGGTGACCCACCCCCTACCCCCCCTCCCACGGAGGGGGTAAAAGACCCCCGCCACAATTTTTAATTTTCAATTTTTAATTATAATGCGGCGGGGCGCACAACCGTGCGCCCCGCCGCCCTTTTTTCATCATTCGTTGATGGCCTTTTTCATCACGTCGGCCGCCTCCGCGCGGGAGGCGACGCCGAGCTTTTCGTAGATCGCCGAGATGTAATTCCTCGCCGTGCCGTCCGTCAGTTTCAGGGCGGCGGCGATCTGCTTGTTGGTGAACCCCTCGTAGATCATCAGCGCGATCTCCACCTCCCTGTCCGAGAGGTTGAACTTGCGCTTTAAGCGGATCTCCCTGTCGTTCGCCACCATCCGTGCGGCGTCGGCGATGCGCCTTGCGATCTTTGCGGGGAGAATGGTGTCTCCCGCGCAGGCATTCTTGATGGCGTCGATGAGGGCGGGCGCAGAGGTGTCCTTGAGAAGATACCCGCTCGCGCCGTTGTTGATCGCGCCCAAAATATAATCGCTGTCGTCAAAAGTGGTGAGGACGATGACCTTGATCTCTGGATATCTCTGCTTGATCTCCTGCGTGGCGATGACGCCGTTCATCTCGGGCATGCGGATGTCCATCAGGATGACGTCGGGGTGTTTCTCCCCCGCGAGGGCGATGGCCTCCTCCCCGTTTGCCGCGATCCCCACGACTTCGATCTCCCTGCTCGAGGACAGCACGCTCCTGATGCCGTCGGCAAGGATCGCCTGATCGTCCGCGAGCATAACTTTGATCTTCTTTTTCATGATTCGCCTCCCGTTTTCTTCCCGTCGAGGGGAAGGGTGATGTGGATTTCAAAGCCCTCGTCCTCCTCCGTGACGAAGGCGATCTCGCCGCCGAGAGCCTCCGCCCTCGCCCGCATGCCAGACAGCCCGAATCCCTCCGCGAGATCCTTCTGCGGCATGCCGCGGCCGTTGTCGGAGAGGGTAAATGTCAGCTTGTCCTCCCCCTTTTTGAGTTCGAACAGGAAGGCGGTCGCGCCGCCGTGGCGGAGGCCGTTGGAAATGCCCTCTTTGAGGCTATTGCAGAGGAAACGCCGCTTGCTCTCGCTCACGTCCGCGTCGTCCACGGCGCAGCGGATGACGATCTCCGTCCCCTCCATGGTCTCCCGCGCGATAGAGAGCAAACTCTCGCGCAAAGTCATGTGTTCGGTGGAGCCGGAGAGGAGGTGGACGCTCTCCCGCAGTTCCTCAAGGGCGTGCCGCGCCTGAAGGTTGGCGGCCGTGATCTTGAGTTTGGCGTCCTCGACGTCCCTGTCGATGACGAGTTTTGCGGCCTCCGTCTGCATGATGACCGTCGTGATGGAGTGGCCCGCCGTGTCGTGAATGTCCTTTGCGATGCGCTGGCGTTCCTCCAAGACGGCGAGGGCCTTGTGTTCCTCGTTGAGCCGCCTCAATTCCCTGTTGCTCGCCTCAAGTTCCTCCATCGTCGTGGCGATCTCCCTGTTCTTGCGGTAGATCTGGACGGTAAAATTCATGAGGAGGAAGTGAAAGACGAGAATGATGAGATCGTTGAACGCGTTCGTGAGCAGGGAGACGAGGTTGAACGTATCCCCGCGGAAGTAGCCCGAGACGACGAGCGTGATGAGGAAGGTGCCGACGCTCGACGCCCCCATGGCGATGCTCCCCGCGAGAGCCTCCTGCCCGATGTAGAACTCCGACAGAATGACGATGTAGAAGGTGGAGATCAGGCTCCCGTCCGTAAAGATCGTGATGAGGAGGAGCAACAGGACGTCCAACGCGTAGAAGGGGATCTTCTGCCAATATTTTTTGACCGCCCAAATTTTAATGGCGTTCTCCCCGACGAGCATTGCGACCGCGGGCAGAACGATGTACCATGCGGGGAAGCCGAAAAAGGATAATTCCCAATTATTTGCGATGACGATGACGCCGACGAGGATGAGGCCGACGAGGATGAGCCACTTCGAGAGGCGGACCAAAAAGCCGTTGACGGACAGATTGTCGGGAAACTTGAGTTCTTTTGCCATGGCCCTCCCCCTCGTTTTTTTCGGCGCAAAGTCCCGTCATTTATTGTAACATATTTCGGCGAAGTTTGCAAAAGGTTTCACTCGTTTTTTGTAATTTTTTCATTGTTTTCCCGCTTGACATTGACAGGCGATTATGATACAATATCCCATGGTGTTCATTTTTCACACGGGAGACCTTTATGCGACATTATTTTCACGATGCGGTCGCTTCCATCTGCGAGAGCATCCGCTTCGATTCTTCTCTCGCCCCTCGCACGGCAAAGATGCCCTTCGGACAGGGAGCCTACGATTGCCTGCATCACTTTTTGGACCTTGCGGAAAAGCTCGGTTTTGAAACTCACAATTACGATAACTATGTCGGGGAAGTCATCTTCGGCAGCGGGGAGCCGTTCGCGATCCTCTGCCATCTCGACGTCGTTCCCGCGGGCGACGGGTGGACCAAGCCTCCCTTCGGCGGCGTCATAGAGGACAAGAAGATCTGGGGACGGGGCGCGATAGACGACAAAGGCCCCGCGATCTGCGTCCTCTACGCGATGAAGATGCTCAAAGACAAGAAATTCACCCCGCGCAAGGAGATCAGGCTCATCGTCGGCTGCAATGAAGAGAACGGCTGGGGCTGCATCGAATATTACAAGCGCGTGCGCGACCTCCCGGAGACGGGGTTCTCGCCCGACGCTTCCTTCCCCGTGATCTATGCGGAGAAGGGCATTCTGCATGTGCGCCTCCACTATCCCCTCTCCGACGCTCCCTTCTATTTCCTCGAGGGCGGGACGAGCGCGAACATGGTCTGCGACCTCTGCGAGGCGACCCCCCGCTCCATCGGCGCGAAAAAGACCTCTGACTTCGGGCTGGAAGTCAGGGGGAAGAAGGTCTTTTCCCACGGAAAGAGCGCGCACGGCTCCACGCCTGAAAAGGGCGTCAACGCCATCCGCCCCATGCTCGAATACTTTTCGGTCAGGAACGAGACGATCAAGGCCGTCATCGCCGACCTCTTCGACGACCGTTGCGGCCTCACAAAGCTCCATGACGACACGGGTTACCTCACTCTCTCCCCCAATATGGTCAAGTACCGCAAGGGCGAACTGCAGGTGGTGTGTGACATCCGCTACCCCGCGACCATTCCCGTGGAGCAGGTGCATGAAAAGCTCGCGGAACTCGGCGTGAAGTACGAGACGATCAACCACCAGCCCGCGATCTATCACGACAAGAAGAGCGAACTCATCAAGACGCTCTCGGGCGTCTACGCAAAATGCACGAGGAAGCGTTCCAAGCCCATTGCGATCGGCGGCGGGACTTACGCGCGCGCACTCAAAAACGGCGTCGCCTTCGGCCCCGAAATGCCCAAGGACGAGAGCGTCGTTCACCAGCCCGACGAATACATCGCCCTCGCCCGCGTCAAACTGCTGTTGAACATCTATCAGAAGGCGATCGAAAAATTGACAAAAAATTGATCTTTCTGCCAACACGGCAATGATCCACCCGCCCCGCGGGTGGATCTTTTACAATGCGCCCCACCATGGGGAGGCATGCTCATTCGGAAGGAGCAAAGCGACTGAAGAATCCCCTTGGTCGATATCCCCCCCACCACCCGCTACGCGGGAGCCTTCTCATGCGGGTAGAGACCCGCAGTACTTCGCCTACGGCTCGTGCCGCCCTTGGAGCAATAAGAATGCGGGCGGGGCGGTCACCGTTCGCGCGAGATAATGCGCTCACTCACCGCAAAACGCAGCGCACAGCACACTGTGCTGATGCGCAAGAATTGCGTTTTGCGACCCCGTAGGGGGTAGGCTTTTGCCCCCTCCGTGGGGGTGCCGCGGCGCAATTCTGCTCAACAGTGCGGCGCACTGTGAGCTGCGCCACGGCAGGAGGCGTGGCCTCGCCGACGGGGTTACGGCGGTCCCTGCCGCCGTAACGGGTAGGGGGGGGTGGGTCACCACTTTTTTCTTGGCTCCCCCTTTAGGGGGAGCTGTCACGCGCTCTTGCGTGACTGAGGGGGTGTCATTCTGATAATGCAACACCCCTTCCGTCTCGCTTCGCTCGACACCCACCCCTCAAGGGGTGGGCAAGAAAACTTCGTTCAGGGGATTCTTCGGTCGCTACGCTCCCTCAGAATGAGCGTACACCCTCCATAGGGGTGCCGCACTTTACCCCCTCCATGGGAGGGGGGTAGGGGGGCACCACAATTTTTAATTTTTAATTTTCAATCTATAATTTCAAATTACAATGCGGCGGGGCGCACATCTGTGCGCCCCGCCGCCCAAAAAACACAAATTATTTCAAATACTTTTTCAGGTCCTCGCGGTCGGTCTGTTCCCAAGGGTAGCTGTCGCGCCCGAAGTGCCCGTAGGAGGCCGTCTGCGCGTAAATGGGACGGCGCAGGCCGAGCTTTTTGATGATCGCCGCGGGCCGAAGGTCAAACTCCCGCTTCACGATCTCGGCGATCTCGTCATCGGGAAGTTTCCCCGTGCCGAAGGTATCGACGAACACCGACACGGGCCGCGCAACCCCGATGGCGTAGGCGACTTGCAGTTCCATTTCGTCCGCAAGGCCCGCCGAGACGACGTTTTTGCAGATGTACCGCGCCATATAGGCGGCACTGCGGTCCACCTTCGTGGGGTCTTTGCCCGAGAAAGCCCCGCCGCCGTGCGGGCATCTCCCGCCGTAGGTGTCCACGACGATCTTTCTCCCCGTGAGGCCCGAATCCCCCTCGGGACCGCCGATCTCAAATCTGCCCGTCGGGTTGATGAAGTACTTGGTATTTTCGTCGAGAAGAGAGGCGGGGATCACGTCCTTTACGACGAGTTCCTTCATGTCCCTCTCGATCTGCTCATGGGTGACGTGCGTGTTGTGCTGGGCGGAAATGACCACCGTGTCCACGCGCACGGGCGTCCTCCCGTCGTATTCGACGGTGACCTGCGTCTTGCCGTCGGGACGGAGATACCCCACGATCTTTTCCTTGCGAAGCTGTGCGAGGCGCAGGGCGAGTTTGTGCGCAAGGACGATGGGCAGAGGCATCAATTCTGCCGTTTCGCGGCAAGCGTAACCGAACATCATGCCCTGATCCCCCGCGCCGATGGCGTCCTCCTCTTCGCCGCCCGCCTTCAACTCCTTGGAGGCGTCCACGCCGAGCGCGATGTCGGGCGACTGGCCGTGAATGAGGGTGATGATTTGGCACTTGTCGTAGGCAAAATCTCCCGCATGGTAGCCGATGCGCTGAATGACGGACCGCGCGACCGCCTTATAGTCAACTTTGGCGCGCGTCGTGACTTCGCCCGCGATCATAAGGGTATTGTAAGCCGCGCAACATTCGACCGCCGCGCGGGTCGTGGGATCCTGCTTTAAGAGTTCGTCCAAAATGGCGTCGGAGATGTTGTCGCACACCTTGTCGGGGTGCCCCTCCGTGACGCTCTCGCTCGTAAAAAATCTTTTCATCTGCGTTTCCTCGCCGTGTCTCTCTATTATAGCGAAGGATCCGAAAGATGTCAACTAAAATGACGCGTCCATTCCGCCCGCGACCCGCTCATTCTGAGCGCAGCGAAGAATCCCCTTCCCCCCCGCTCATTCTGAGGGAGCAAAGCGACCGAAGAATCCCCCCTTCCGCGTCATTCTGAGGGAGCAAAGCGACCGAAGAATCCCCCCGCCCGCGTCATTCTGAGGGAGCGGAGCGACCGAAGAATCCCCCCTCCCGCGTCATTCCGAGGGAGCGGAGCGACCGAAGAATCCCCTCAAACGAAGTCCGTAGGTTTATGAGATGTTTCGCCTGCGGCTCAACATGAGCAGTACTCGGCTCCTCCCAAGGAGGAGCCTTTTCCCCCAGGTGACTGAGGTGGGCATCATTCAGAATCGTTGCCCACCCCCTACTTTGCGGCGGCAGGGACCGCCGCAAAGCCCGTCGCGCTTGCCAGCACTCCTGTCGCGGCGCAGCTCACAGCCCACTGGGCTGTGAGCGTGCCGCGACAGGAGCGGTGGCCTCGCCGACCGCCCGCATTCTTATTGCTCTAAGGGCGGCACGAGCGGCACCGCCGCGAAGTACGGAGGTTACGGCGGTCCCTGCCGCCGTAACGGGTAGGAAAGGGGGTTCATTCTGAGGCGTAGCCGAAGAATCCCCTGAACGAAGTCAATTCAGATGTCTACTTTATCCCAAGATTTGCCTCTCCCACGCCATGGGTCCCAAAAAAGTAACAATCAATGATAGACCCGCTCCCTTCGTTATGTGCAATTTCACTAAAAACAGCCCTTTCGGGACACATAATGGAGCAGGGAAACGCCTCATTCAGATCAGAATTTTTGAACGAGCAGTCCTTGATCGTTCCGTAATTTTCGCCCGCGATCCCGCCGATATAAATCTCTTTTTTCTGTGTGTATTTCGTATCTTCCTCTCCGCTGTAAATAATATATGTTTCGATCGCATGGCAATTCTCTATCATCCCCCAGTTACGCGACGAGAACGCACCCACAGCTGCCCCATAATAGTCAGATACATGAAAAATAAGACATCTCTCCAATGTCAAATTTTTTATCTGACCAGAATTAGACCCAAAAATACCTGTCCCATTGGCTTTGGATATGCCGTTGACCAATTTGTTGCCCTGCCCGTCGATTGAATCACCGCTCTTCAATGATAGCATAGATATTTGCCCTTCGTCAAAATCAAGATCGCATTCGAGATAACAATGGATCTCTTTACCAAAACCACTGACAGAATAGACGGCCGCAGCTTCCCACTTTGAGACACTATCGATATGTAGCTCGGCAGGCGTAAAAACAACTGACAGTGCGACGCTTGCCGCTGATAAAGCGATAAAGACAAAATTTAATATCCCTTGGACAATACCAAATCGGGCGTAGCCGTTTCCACGTCCTATGATCAATAGAATGCCTTCGGGGATCATAAAAGCAACGGAAATAAATGAAACGTAAAGTCCGCCTGTGCCGGTCGGCTTCAAGAGAAGAATCGCAGACATCGGATCGACAGCATATATCACCGCAAAAATGATACAGACCAAAGCGGGAAGAAGATAAAGAACCGTCAATCCAAAATGAAGCATTCCGCGCACATTTTCACCGACAATAATTTTATTTAGATAGGCAAAAAGAAATATTGCCGAAAAATGGAGAATGCAAACGGCACAGAGCAGCCAAATACAATTGACGATCGACCGATACGCAGTTGCATCAACGGGCTGTAAGGCAAAACTCGTTTCCGCGATCCCGCCGACCGCAAGAAACAGGATACAAAAGAATATGGCAATATCGATCTTCGTTTTCTCAATAAAATCATTCCCGTAGTCCCCGATAATTCCATGTGCAAGGTTTGCGCAACTCCACAAGAAAAATATAAAAGGGATGATAGCGGAAAGATGTGAAACGCCGAAAAATAAACCTATGCTGACCGCAAACGTAATGATCATGTCAATGATCGCAAGGATCCAAGCCTTGCGCGGAGAACAAAATCCCCCTTCGGCTCTGAATGCGACCAAAGAAAAAATCGATAAGAATGGCGGGATCAGAAAAAAAGGATAGAGAACTTCCGGGGTGTAGGTGTCACCGGACGTTTCCTCCACTTCAATCACCACATATTTCTTTCCCATACTCTTTACCCTCCGTAGAAGTATGAGAACATTATAATCTTACATTTGTAAGAAGTCAAGTAATTTTTCTTACATTTGTGAGAAAATAATGTCATCAATGGAGACGGAGTTCAAGAACAATCTCAAATTATTACGGCAGGAGCGCGGTCTTGGGCAGGTAGAACTTGCCAAACAGCTCGGCATGAGCAAGGGCATCATCAGCCTTTGGGAGAACGGATTGCGCGAGCCGAATCTTACGTCGCTCGTGGCGATCGCACAGTTTTTTCATGTCGGTCTCGACGACCTTGTCGGGTTTGATGTGAAATAATGAGAAAACCGCCGCCGCGCCGCCGAAATTTTTCGGCGGCGCGGCTTTCCATTGACTTTTGGACGAAAAATTGCTATACTTTCCCCATGCGGTGTTATCTTTGCCCCGTGAAGTGCGGGGCGGACAGAGAGATCAAGGCGGGCGCGTGCGGCGTGAAGGGCATCTCCGTCGCCAAGGCCTATCTCCACCCCTTTGAGGAACCCTTCCTCTCCCCTCATCAGAGGAGCGGGGCGGTGTTCTTTGCGGGCTGTTCTCTGCACTGCGTCTTTTGCCAGAATTTCGACGTCTCCCGCGCCCGCAGGGGAAAGGAGTTGACCCCGAAGGAACTTGTCGGCCTCTTCCGCGACCTCGAGGCGCAGGGAGCCGAAAATCTCGACCTCGTCACCGCCGATCACGTCCTCCCGTGGGTCGGCGAAGCCCTCTCCCTCTACCGTCCCCGCGTGCCCGTCATCCTCAATTCGGGCGGCTACGTCACGGCGGACGCCCTGCGGCAGATCGACAAATTCATCGACGTCTATCTGCCCGACTTCAAATTTGCCGACCCCCTCCTTGCGGAAAGGTTCACGGGCCGCAGAGACTATCCCGAGGTCGCCGCCGAGGCCCTTCGCTTCATGGCAAAAAAGCCCTCCCTCACGGCGGGCGGGCAGCTCAAAAGCGGCATTGCGGTGCGCCATCTCGTCCTTCCCTCGCACACCGAGGACAGCAAGCGGGTCCTCGACCTCCTCGCAGGTCTCATTCCCCTTGACGCTCCCCTCTCCCTCATGCGCCAATACACGCCGATGGGCGAAATTGTCGGTTTCCCCGAACTCAACCGCCGTGTGACGGACAGGGAGTATGACAGGGTGATAGGCTACGCGGCGGAGCTGGGCTTTACGAACATCTTCGCGCAGGAGAAGGAGAGCGCGGACAAAAAGTTTATCCCCGATTGGGACTGAACGCTCACTCCTCCATGATTTTTGCCTTGAGGCGGACGATCTTCTTGGTGAGTTTTGCGCACTCGGCGGGCGAAGCGGCCTTGAGTTCCTCCTCGAGCCGCCTCAATTCGGTCAATTTTGTCTTCATACCCACAGTATTTCCCTCGGAGAACCGATTATGCTCTTTGCATTCGACCATGTTACATTCGGATATCAAGGCGTGCCCGTCGTCGAGGACGTCTCCTTTGAGGTCCACGAGAGGGAGCGCGTCGGTCTGCTCGGCGGCAACGGCGAGGGAAAAACTACCCTCTTGCGCCTCCTCATGGGCGAACTCGCCCCCGACAGCGGCACTGTGCTGAAAAAGAGCAAACTGCAGATCGGCTATTTGGAACAGACGGGCGGATTTGAGAGCGACGCCACCGTCTACGGCGCGATGGAGGAGGTTTTCGCCGAGGACAGGGAACTTCTTTCTCGCCTCGAGGAGACACAGAGGGAGATGAGCCTGCCGAACGCCGACCTGCGCGTCCTCTCGGCCCGTGCGGAGAGCTTGCAAAAGCGGATCGCCGCGCGGGACAGCTACCATTTCCGCGTCAAGATCGGGACCGTGCTGAACGGCATGGGCTTTCAGGACTTCTACGACCGCCTCATCCCCACGATGAGCGGCGGCGAAAAGACCAAACTCAAGCTCTGCCGTCTCCTTTTGGAGGAGCCTGAACTCCTCATTTTGGACGAGCCGACCAACCACCTCGACATCAAGACGCTGTTTTGGCTCGAGGACTACCTCTCCTCCTTCAAGGGCGCGCTCCTCGTCGTCTCCCACGACCGCTATTTCCTCGACCGCCTGACGTCGCGGACGCTGGAAGTGGAGCGCGGCCGCCTCTCCTCCTACAAGGGCAACTATTCGCGCTACAAAGTTTTGAAGGCCGAACGCGTCAAGGAGCTGGAACGGGAGTACGAGCGGCAGCAGGAGGAGATCGCGAAACTGCAGGACTATGTGGACAGAAACATCGTCCGCGCGACGACGGCAAAGTCCGCCCTCTCGCGCGTGAACAAGTTGGAGCGCATGGAGCTTGTGGAAAAGCCCCTTCTGCCGCCCCCTCCCCCGCGCTTCTCCTTTTCCTTCGACGAGACGCCATATGAGAAAGTCATCGACACCGACCCCTTCGACCTCGCCGCGGGCGGAAAGGTCTTGCTCAAAGGGGTGAAATTCACCCTGATGCGGGGCAGAAAGTGCGCCGTCGTCGGCGACAACGGGACGGGCAAGACGACCTTTTTGAAGTTCCTGCTCTCCAAGGATCCCCGCGTGCGGTTCGGCAAATTCGTCAGGGCCGCCTACTACGACCAGGAGAACGCCGACCTCGACCCCGAGGGCAGGGTCCTCGACGCCTTTTGGAGCAAGTACGCGCTGATGAGCCAGACCGATGCGCGGAAGCTCCTCGCGCAGGCGGGTCTCAACGCCGAGGACGTGATGAAGAAGGTCAAGGAACTTTCGGGCGGGTTGAAGGCCAAGCTCGAACTCTCGCTCATGGAGGCGCGGCGGGGGAATCTGCTCATCTTGGACGAGCCGACCAACCACCTCGACCTGCCCGCCCGCGAATCGCTCGAGGAGGCCCTCCGCGCCTTCGGCGGGACGATCCTCTTCGTCTCGCACGACAGGCGGTTCATCGAGGCCGTCGCCGACTGCATCTGCTGTCTCGAAAACGGTACGCTCTCCCTCTTCAACGGCCCCTATGAGGACTTTTTACAGGCGCAAAAGACGGAAAATGCCCCCACCATGTCCGAAGTCCCCGCGCAAAAAAAGGCCGAAGCGGGCAGCTATCGGAGCAAGGAGGAGCGGGCGCGGGAGGCGCAGAAGCGGGTTCGCACGAGGGAGATCGAGGCACGTCTCGAAGCCCTCGAACAGGAGGAAGCCGAACTCAACGACCTCCTCATCGCCGCCTCTGCGGACTATAAAAAGGTCTTTGAGATCACCGAACGCCTCTCGGCCGTCCGCGCGGAGATCGACCGCATGTACGCAGAATACGAGACGCTGATCTGATTGACGCGCTTTCCTCTCGTCGCCCCGCGCTCATGTTGAGGCGAAGCCGAAACATCTCATGGACCCACGGACTTCGTACATGGGATCCTTCGGTCGCTCCGCTCTCTCAGAATGAGCGGGGAAAAGGTGCCGCGAGACACCCCCTTCCCTACCCGTTACGGCGGCAGGGACCGCCGTAACCTCCGTACTTCGCGGCGGTGCCGCTCGTGCCGCCCTTAGAGCAATAAGAATGCGGGCGGTCGGCGAGGCCACCGCTCCTGTCGCGGCACGCTCACAGCCCACAGGGCTGTTGAGCAAGAATGTGCCGCTCCACCCTCATGTATAAGGGGGAGGCGACAGATTTGCGTCCCCCCGCCTGCCCCCTTTTTAAGGGCGGAAGCGACAGATTTGCGTCCCCCGCCTGCCCCCTTTTTAAGGGGGCGGGGTAGGGGTGGGGGTTCGTTATTGATGAGGGGATTCTTCGGTCGCTTCGCTCCCTCAGAATGAGCGGGAGAAAGGCCGCGAGACACCCCCCTTCCCTACCTTTCCCCCCTCATGTATAAGGGGGCGGGGTAAGGGTGGGGGTTCGTTATTGATGAGGGGATTCTTCGGTCGCTCCGCTCCCTCAGAATGAGCGGGAGAAAGGTGCCGCAAGACGGCTTCCCCCCCAAAAAAACAAAAAATCCCGCTCTCCGAAAATTCGGAGAGCGGGATTTTATCCATTCATTATTTCTTCATCGCCTCGACTTGCTTTGCGACTTCCTCGGAGAGGTCCTCGGCCTTCTTTTCGAGGCCCTCGCCCATGACGTAGAACACAAACCGTTTCACGGCGATGGGGCAACCCGCCTCCTTGGCGGCCTGCGCGATGAGCTGTTTCACCGTGATCTTGTCGTCCTTGACGAACTTCTGCTCCATGAGGCAATTCTCCTCATAGAACTTGTTGATCTTGCCAAGCACGATCTTCTCTGCGATCGCCGCGGGCTTCCCCTCGTTGAGGACTTCCTGCAACATGATCGCCTTCTCCCGCTCCAAGACCTCCGCGGGGACCTCGTCCCTCGTAAGATATGCGGGCTTGGTGAAGGCGGTGTGGAGCGCGAGGTTGTGCGCAAGTTCCTTCGCCGCATCCGTCTCCGCGGCGTCGAAGTCGAGCATGACGCCCATCGTGCCGCCCATGTGGATATACGTCTCGACGAAGCCCTCCGTCTCAAACACGGTGAAGCGGCGCACGGAGACCTTTTCCCCGATGACGCCCGTCTGCTGCTGGACGTAACTTGCCACCGTCCCCTCGCCCATGGTGCAGGCAAGGAGCGCGTCCACGTCCGCGGGCTTGTGCTTTAAGGTCTCCTTTGCAACGACGTCGGCGATCTCATGGAACTTGTCGCCGTTGGCGACGAAGTCGGACTCGCAGTTGACCTCGACCAAGACGCCCGCCTTCCCCTCGACGAGGGCATAGACGACGCCCTCCGCCGCGATCTTGCCTGCGCGCTTAGCGGCCTTTGCGATGCCGCGTTCGCGGAGAATGTCCGCCGCCCTGTCGAAATCGCCCTCGGCCTCGACAAGCGCGTTCTTGCAATCCATCATGCCCGCGCCCGTCTGTTCGCGGAGCTTCATAACGTCCTTTGCGGAAATTGCTGCCATTGTCTTTTCTCCTTAAAAATTATTCGGCGTCGGCGGGAGCCTCTGCGGGGACCTCCGCCGCATCTGCGGGTGCCTCTGCGGCCTCTTCGTCCGAGGTCTCATAGGCGACGCCCTCTTTTGCCTCGATGACCGCGCTCGCGATGACGGACGAGATGAGCTTGATGGCCCTGATCGCGTCGTCGTTGCCGGGAATAACGTAGTCGATGAGGTCGGGATCGCAGTTGGTGTCGGTGATCGCGACGATCGGGATATGGAGCTTGCGGGCTTCGGCGACGGCGATATCCTCGTTATGGGGATCGACGACGAACATCACCCCGGGGAGCTTCCTCATCTCCTTGATGCCGCCGAGGTTCTCGCTGAGCTTGGCCATCTCCTTTTTGAGGCCGAGGACTTCCTTCTTGGGAAGAAGGTCGAACTCGCCGCTCTCCTCCATTCTCTCGAGCTTTTCGAGATAGTCGATGCGGGAGCGGATGGTCTTGAAGTTCGTCAGGGTGCCGCCGAGCCAGCGGGAGTTGACATAGTACTCGCCGCAACGCTCCGCCTCTTCCTTGATGGCGTCCTGCGCCTGCTTCTTGGTGCCGACAAACAGCACGCTCTTGCCCGATTTCACCGATTCGACGACGAAGCTGTACGCCGTTTCGATGAGGGCCGCCGTCTTCTCGAGGTCGATGATGTGGATATCGTGACGGGCGGCAAAGATGTACTTGCTCATCTTGGGATTCCACTTTCTCGTCTGGTGCCCGAAATGGACGCCCGCTTCGAGAAGCTGTTTCATGGTGATAACTGCCATAATTCCTCCGTTTTTCCTCCCCGCAAGGCGACAGTTCCGCTCCTACTGTGCATGAAAGATTTACACAGCACGGTGAGCGGCGTCCTACGGGTGTGGATTCTCTGCTTTCGCAGACTAAGTAATTATACCATACCCGCTTGCAAGATGCAAGCGATTTTGACCTGTTTTGCCCATTCCGAGGGCGGTTTTTCCGCGCCTCACATCTCCTTCCGCACGGGGAGCGCGGGAAGGTCCAGCGCGGCCGCATTCGTCCCGCCTTCGATCCAGCGCAGGGTCCCGAACCTGAATTCGATCTCAAACGCGTCGTAAGTGATCTCGTTGCCGTTTTCGTCATAGATCAGAAAGGAACCCCTCTTGAAGGTGTTCTCGGCCTCTCTCTGGTCCGCCCTCAGAACGCCCGTGAAGATACATTCGTCGGCATTGTGCCTGAGCGTCCCTCCCTTCTCCTCGAACAGCCAATCGTCGGAGATGATGAGCTTGTGATATACGAATTCGTCGCGGCCGTGCCGCGCGGCGTCATAGGACGCGCTGGTGACGACGATATGGCGTTTTTCGATCTCGTAGAGCAGTTCATCATCCTCCATCGACGGATCGAAGTCAACTCTGTTCTCTTGGTCGGCCCCGCTCAGCTTGGAGAGGAGAACGTCCTTATAGCAGAAGTTGACGAGGCCCTTGGCGGATGCAAAGGTCAAGGAATCGCTCGGCTTGACCACATGGATCTCAGACGTATCGATGGTGATGTCCTCGGCGTTGACGTCGGCGGGCTTCTGCAAGACTTCGAAGTCGAAGTCCTCGTCGGAGAGCGGCGTGTTGTCGAACGTCTTGACGGACGAGTAGAGGAAGATGACGATCGGCGATTTGATGCGGAGCTTCCCGTCGTTCTGAACGGTGACGTCATAGTTCTTCGTCACGTCGTCGCCCCACACGAGGATCTGATAGACCGCGATGATGTTATCGACGTAGCCGATCCCGTCGTAATACCCGTCCTCCTCGGACATGGTATCGGTAATATCCGTGATGCGGGAGCTTGCCGCGACGGTGACCCTGATCTCGTGATTTATGAGCAATCCGCTGTCCCAATCGCCGTCAAGGGCATAGGCGGAGGCATATTCATGCGCTTCCCCGTCGTACACCCATGTATAGGATCCGGAGACGATCGTCACGGGTCTCTTGTGAATGACGATCTTGCCGCAGTCGGTCGGCGCAATGTCGTAGTTCGCGGAGACGTCCGTGCCCCACGCGTCGAGAATGACAAACGTCGGAGCGTTCGTATACCCCTCTTCGTTTGCGTCGATGAAGGTGTAGGTACTTTTCTCGCTCGTGATCGAGAACCAATGCCCTTCGGCGAGCTGGCTCTCTCCTTGTTCGTTGACGCCGCATTCGATCGTCCGATTCCCGTAGGAATGTTGCGTGCCGTCATAGACGAATTCATCGGCCTTTGTCTTAGGAGCGATGTGCCGCTTCCGAATGGTGATCTCGCCGCCCGTGAAGTCGATCTGATAGTTCCCCGTGACGTCCCTACCGTACTCATAAATGGCGATCTCTGGAATGTTCTCATAGGGGGTATCAGAGGCGTCGGTGAAACGGAGTGCCTCCGCATTGGTGAATACAATGCTGTCGCTCGAAAGCAGGCCGCGGTCTTTGCCGTTGGTCGTTTCCCAGACCCCCAACTTGTCATACGTCGAATAGTCGAAGGCCTTGCCCTGATAGGTGACGGTCTCCGTCTTTGCCACGATCTTTATGGGCCGAGGCGTGATCTGTATCGTCCCATAGGTGACGTACCCGCCTTCCTCGGTGAGATCGACGTAGTTTGCCGTGACGTCCACATTACCGTCGGTCACGACCTTGAATGTGAGAACGTTCTTTGTCGGCTCGCAGACCTCCTTCACGGTCGTCACCGTCCATATGAGGATGTTCTGTCCCTCGAGAAGTCCGTAGCCCTTTTCCGCGTCGTCCTCAGGCGTTGCTTGCACCTTCTCATATCCGCGGTAAGACCGTTCCGACCCGTTATAGACATAGCTGATCGATAGCGTCCGAATGCGCATAGGGCGGGGCGTGATCGTGATCGTGCCGCGTATATATGTGATCGCATAGTTGGACGTGATCGTATCGGCCGACCCTTTGATCCCGATCCTGAATGTCGCTTCATTCTCTTGGGCGTCCCATACGTTGATGTGCTGGCTTTGAGGGGGCTGGATCATCTGACGGATCTCGTGCTGTGCAAGCAGTCCGCGCTCCTCTGTCCCTTCATCCTTTTCGTAGTCCTCGGGTTGGCTGTAATAGTCGTGTTCCGTGCCGTCGTAGACCCATGTCATCGTCTTTGTCGTGATATTGATGGGGCGTCGCGAGACCGTCAGTATCCCGGGGATAACATGGATATCGTAATTCAACGCATCGACTACTGTCTCACGGCTTTCACTCGTGTAGAAGGTAAATTCCGGCGTAAACGCATTTGTCACTATGTTCTTTTCAGAGGAGGGCAACTTGCAGACGTTGGTGATCGTGGGGAGATTAGACGTATCCGCCTTATAGGCCTGACCGGAGACGAGGCCCGAGGCGTCTAATTTCCCCTCTTGAGGCTCCGCAATGGAGAAACCGCTGTCGGAATGCGCTTCCCCGTCATAGATCCAGTCGTGCGTCGCCGTCGTCACATAGAGCGGGCGGGATATGATCGCCAAGGTCCCGTTGGTATAGTTCAGATGTTCCGTGTCGTAGTTGGCGGTCACGTCCTCGCCGCCCGCCATGATCGATGTGATCTGCACCGTAAGAACGTTGTCCGTCGGCCCGTCGATGACGTTGAGGATCTCTTTCTCGTATGTGACGTCATAGCTCGCTTTATGCCCCTCCACAAGGCCGCTGCCCGTCACTCTGTCGTAGACGGGTTCGGCGAACGTGAACTCGGAGTTAGAGTGCTTCCGCCCGTCGTAGACCCATTCATCGGACGGCGTGATGACCGTGAGCGGCCGCTTCAAAATGGTGATCAGGCCCTCCGTGAAGTCGATATCGTAGTTTTCGGTCACGTCGCCCTCCGCGCTGTGGATGGTGACTATGGGCCTGTTTTGGTGCCCTCCCTCCTTCACATTCGTGAATTTGAGAGCCTCCGCATTGGTGAACACAATGCTGTCGCCCGAAAGCAAACCGCGGTCTCTGCCGTTGCTCTTTTCGCAGACCTCCAACTTGTCAGACGTCGAATAGTCGTAGGCCTCGCCCTGATAGACGACGGTCTCCGTCTTTGCCGTGATCTTGATCGGCCGCTGTGAAATGGTCACGGTGCCGTAGTGCCCTTCCCCGTCAACGACCGCATAGTTTTCAGTGACGTCCACGCCTTTGGCGTTCCAAATGCGATATCCGACCTTGTTTTCGCCGCTGTCTTTGACGTCGCGGAACTGCCCGATCGTATCCCCTATCGGTTCGCACTTGTCGTTCGTTCCAAGTCCTTCGCCCCCGATGGTCGGTTTGAGGGAAAGAGCTTTGGCATGGTCGGTGCCGTCATAGACCCAGCTGTCCCCCGCCGTATCGATCGTGATATGCCGCTTCTGAATGGTGATCTGACCGTTTGTGCGTTTGACCTCATAGTTTGCGGTCACTTCCTCGCCGTTTTCGTCAACGATCTTGAAATCGGGGGCGTTGTCGTAAGGCGTCTCTTTCGCATTCTCGAAGATGTATTTCTCCTCTCCGCTCGTGATCGAGAACTCCTGATTGTCGGCGAGGGTGCCGTCCGTGATATCAAAGGTATCTGTCCCGTAGACGTGCGGCTTCCCGTCATAGGTGAACTGCTCCGTCACCATTTCGACCTCGATCTTGCGGAAGTCGATCGTCACCGCGCCGTAATGCACGCGGCCGTCGAAATCGTAGTTTGCGGTCACTTCCTTGCCGCTTTCGTCAACGATCTTGAAATCGGGGGCGTTGTCGTAAGGCGTCTCTTTCGCCTTCTCGAAGATGTAGGTGGCCTCTTTGCTCGTGATCTTATAGGCGTGCCCTTCAACAAGCTCGCCTGCCCCGTTTGTGAACGTAGATCCGTCATAGACGTGCGGCTTCCCGTCGTAGGTGAACTGCTCCGACTTTGTTGTGATGTTGATCTGCCGCTTCAGAATGGTGATCTGGCCCTCTGTGAGTTCGATCTCATAGTTTTTCGTGACGGGCTTCTCCCCGCTGTAAATGACAATTTCGGGTCTATTTTTATAGCCGTCCACGTTCGCGTCGATGAATTTGAGTTTTTCCGCATTGGTGAACACGATCCTGTCGCCAGAAAGCAGGCCGCTGTCTTTGCCGTTGGTCTCTTCGCAGAATGCCAACTTGTCATACGTCGAATAGTCAAAGACCTGTCCGTTGTAGGTAAATGTCTCCGTCGTTGCCTCAATTTGGATCGGCCGCTTAGTGATCGTCACGAAACCGTTCGTGTAACTTATGGCATAGCTATCGGTGACGTTTGCTCCGCCGACGTAGATATCATATTTGGTCTCGTTTTCATCGTTGTCGATAACATCGCAATCGATACGCGGAACCTGCGGCACAAGTTCATGGGTGAGGCTGCTCAAAAGCCCCTCGTCCTTGCCTTCTTTGGTGTAGTCCGCGGGTTCGCTCAGGTCGTGTTTTTTCCCGTCATAGACCGCATTGTAACTTTGCGTCGTGATCGTGATCGGCCGCTTCCGAATGGTGATCGTGCCCGGGATCACCTTGACGGCATAATTTTCGCTCTCGGACCTGCCGTCCTCGGTGACGTAGACGGTCGGGCGATTGGTGTGCCCGCCCTCGTTCGCGGCGGTGAACCTGTATTCCCCGCCGCTGATCACAAATTTGTGATCCAAGACAAGCCGCTCTTCCCCGCTCACGAACGTTTCCACACCATAGGTGTGTTCCGTGCCGTCGTAGGTGAATTCCTCCGTCCGTGTGACGACCGTCACGGGGCGGGGAGCGATCGTCACGATGCCGTATTCGCGGGTGATCTCGTAGTTTGCGGTGACGTCTGTCTCGTCCGCCATGATAGAGTAGTCCACGAAGTTTTGGCCGCTTGAAGAGACATTCAAAAACGTAGAATAGCCCTCCTTCGCCACGACCCTGTGGCCAAGGCTTTCAAGAAGCCCCACGCCGTCGCTTTCGGGGGTGAAGGTACATTCCGTCTCAAAGTGTTCTTCGCCGTCGTACTCCCATGTCCCGTCCTTCGTCCGTATGGTGATCGGCCGCTTTTCGACCGTGAGGGTACCATAGCCGAGGATAGACACCGTATAATTGGCTGTGACGTTCTCCCCGCCCGCCATGACAGACCAAGTAAATTCAAGTTTATTATCAACGGTCGAAACCGTAAGGACGGTGGGGAGGTCCGTCACCTCGATGTTGCAGACGTGCCCGTCAAGGATGCCCGTCGTCTCATCGGTCGGCGCGATGATGCAGTTCTCCTCCCAATGCTCATTGCCGTCGTAGACCCACGTTCGGCTGTCCGTCGTCACATAGAAGGTGCGGAATCGGATCGTCACATAGCCCGCGGAGGGCGCGATATCGTAGTTTTCAGAGACGTTTTCGCCGTTTTCGTCAACGATCTTGAAATCGGGAATGTTTTTCCAAGGATCCCCACTTGCATTCTCAAAGGTATATTTCCCCTTTTCGCTCGTAATGAAAAACTTCTGCCCGTCGGCGAGCTTGCCGTCCGTGATCTGGAAGGTGTCTGTGCCGTAGACGTGCGGCTGACCGTCATAGGTGAAGTCATCGGAGGCCATTGTGACGGAAATCGGCTGTTTGTGGATCGTCACCGTGCCGTAATTCAAGCTACTGTCGAAATCGTAGTTTGACGTCACGTTCACGCCGTTTTCGTCTATGATCTCAAACTCGGGCGCGTTGGCTTCGCCGTCGTTTGCGGCCTCAAAAACGTATTTCTCCTCTCCGCTCGTGATCTTGTAGGCGTGCCCTTTGATAAGCTCGCCTTCCCCGTTCTCGATCGTGGGTTCGTCGTATCTGTGCGGCTTCCCGTCGTAGGTGAATTCCGCCGACTTTGTTGTGATGTTGATCTTGCGTCTCAGAATGGTGATCTGGCCGTTTGTGCGTTTGACCTCATAGTTTGCGGTCACTTCCTCGCCGTTTTCGTCAACGATCTCAAACAAAGGCTTGTTGTCATAGCCGTTCGCGGCGGTGAACTTGTATTCCCCGCCGCTGATCACAAAGCTGTGGCCGTGGACGAGGTCGTCAGTTCCGCTTTCAAACGTATCTACGCCATAGACGTGTTCCGTGCCGTCGTAGGTGAACTGCTCCGTCCGTGTGACGACCGTCACAGGGCGGGGAGCGATCGTCACGTCGCCGTTGATATATTCTATATTATAGTTGTCGGTGACGTCCGTCTCGCCGACATAGATTTCATATTCGGTCTTGTTTTTCTCGCTGATGACGCCGTAATAGGGGTGATTTTCCGTCGCCTCCAGCCTATGGAAGAGGCTGCTCAAAAGTCCCACGCCCTCGCCTTCGTCAGTGTAGTCCGCGGGAACGCTGCTCAGATCGTGCGTCTGTCCGTCATAGACCGCATCATAACTTTGCGTCGTGATCGTGATCGGCCGCCGCAGAATGGTGATCTTGCCCCCTGTGAGTTCGATCTCATAGTTCGCTGTGACGGGCGTCTCCCCGCTGTAAATTTCGATCTCGGGGGTATTGTCATAGCCGCCCAAGTTCGCCGCGGTGAATATGAGGTCGGCCGCATTGGTGAATACAATGCTGTCGCCCGAAAGCAGGCCGCGGTCCGCGTCATCTTGGGGCGTCTCGTAGGATTTCAACTGTTCATACGTCGAATAGTCATACGCCGCGCCCTTATAGGTGACGGCCTCCGTCTTTGCCACAATTTCGATCGGCCGCCGCAGAATGGTGATCTTGCCCTCTGTGAGTTCGATCTCATAGTTCTCCGTGACGCGCGTCTCCCCGCTGTAAATTTCGATCTCGGGGATATTGTCATAGCCGTCCAAGTTTGCCGCGGTGAATATGAGTTCTTCCGCATTGGTGAATACAATGCTGTCGCCCGAAAGCAGGCCGCGGTCTGCACCGTCTTTGGGCGTCTCGTAGGAATCGAGGGCTTTGAACGTCGAATAGTCGTACGCCGCGCCGTTGTAGGTGACGGTCTCCGTCTTTGCCACGACGTCGATCGGCCGCCGCAAAACGGTGATCGTGCCGAATCCGCTGACGTCGATGTCGTAGTTGTCCTTTGAGATGACAGTCTCCCCATCCTCCGTCAAGATCTTGAATTCGGGCGCATAGGGATAGGAGACGACCTCTTCGCCGTCGTACCTGACGTCCGTCACCTCGACGGGTACGACGGAGATGATCTGCCCCTCGGCAAGGCCGTCCAATGCGTCAACGTTGATTTTATCAAAACTGTGCGGCTGGCCGTCATAGGTGAGTACGGTCGGATCGGTCGAGAGTTTCAGAACTTTTTTCTCGACGACGACCGTGCCGTATTCGGGGGTAATATCGTAGTTTGCGGTGACGTCCGTCTCGCCCGCCATGATGCGAATGGTCGGCACATTGGAGTATGTGCCCACATTGAGGACGGGAAGGCTGTCGTCGCGGACCAACGTCTGCCCGCCCGCCAGCGTCCCCTCCCCGACCTCTGCCGTATCGTAAGAATGCGTCTTGCCGTCATAGGTGAAAGTCTCGGACTTCGTCCGAACGGTGATCGGCCGCTTTTCGACCGTGAGCGTGCCCTTTTGGCTGTCGTCAATGCGGTAGTGGTCGGTCACGTCGTTGCCGTCGCCGTCGAAAATATGGACGGAAGTAAGCGCGTTCAGGCAGCTCCCGAAGTCGGTGATGCTCGTAAAGGTCGCCTCCACGGTGTGCCCCTCCACAAGCCCCTCCGCGGTCAGGCCGTGGCACTCGTGCGCCGTGCCGTCATAGACAAAGGTCTCCGACGCCGTACTTAAAGAGACGGGGCGGCGGAGGTCGTCGATGAGGCTCTCCTGCGGGTCAAAGGTGTAGCAGAACGTCACGTCCTCCCCCGCCGCATTCACGATCTTGATCTTTGCGGGGTCGGCCTGCACGTTGAGTTTCTCCCCCTCGACCTCCTCCGAGAGGAAGCCGTCAACGACGAGCTTGTCGCCGTATTTGAGATCGGACGTCGTGAAGGGAAGCGACTCGCCATAGACGAGGGAAGTCGCCGTCGTCCTGATGTGCGCGACGGCGGGTTCGATCGTGAACGGAATGGCGTCTGCGGGGCGGTCGGTGCCGACGACGCTCCTGCCGAAGGCGCGGCACTCGTATTCCCCCGCGAGAATGGGCACCTCGCGCGTCCACGTTTCCTCCCCCAACGGGCGGTATTCGAATTGCGCTTCGCCGAAGATCGCCTCGGCGGTCGGCACGAAGGCCTCGCCGTAGACGACCGATTCGGGGACGCGCACGTCATGGACGATGCCCTGTATGCCGAGGATCGCGCCGATCCCCGCCAAGATGAACAGAAATCCCGATAAAAGGACAAAACGAAGCCGCCAGAAGCGGTCAAATGCCCGCTTCCACCTCTCTAATTTTTCAACATAAGAGCGATATAGCATCTTTTACTCCGTTTTGTGCCTTTTCCGTCACGGGGAGACTTTCAGTTTCCCGCATCTGCATTCGATCGTATAGTACTTGTCTGTCACATCCACGCCGTTGCGGTAGACCTTGACCGTCGCGGTATTGTCCACAATGCTCCCCTTCTTTACGGCTTCGCCTGTGAATGTCACATTCAGAACGTCGCCCTCCGCGAGGATCCCTTCGAGGAGCTTGTAGCCCTCCGTCCAGCCCTCCATCGCGCCTTCGGCGTCGACGGAGGCGTCGAACATGGCCCCCGTGAGGCTCCCGCCGTTGAGCTGTTTGAACTTCCTCGTGATGTTCGCCGTCTGGACGACGAGCGTCCTCTTCGTTACGGTCAGTTTGCCGTACTCATACTCGATCGCCATAGTATTGGTGATGTCATTGCCCGCCGCGTCGTACACCGTGACGGTAAATTGGTTGTCGGCCGAGTTCGGATCGGTGAGCGACGCGAAGTTGGACACCTCGTAGTGGTCAAAGATCGCCATGACGGAGAGGGTTTCGTCGATCTCGACGTCCTCTGCCTTGCCCGTAAGCGGCGTGCCGTCGTACTCCTTGGAGACGTCCTTGCTCCTGAACAAGAGCCGAGGTCTATGGCAGTTATCGCAGAAATAGCCGTTGCCGTCGAAGGAATGCTCGGTCTCCCACGGGTAGAATCCCGGCGGGAGCGTTCCGACGTCGGAGGGATCGATCTTATCCCACGGCAGGAGAAGCCCGCCCAAGACGACTGCGGGGATCAGGAATTGCCAAGGGAGCGTCTCCCACGGGAAGTTCTCGTCGAAACTCATCCACGGGATCTTAGTCCAGTCGAAGTCGCTCGGCAACGCGCTGAACGGGATCTTCGACCAGTCGAAGTCGGGAGGGAAATCCTCGATGGGGATCTTGTTCCAAGGGATCCTCGAATAGTCGAAGTCCTCGGGGAGTTCGTCGAACGGGAACTTCGACCAATCGAAATCTTCGGGAAGTTCGTCGAGCGGGACGTACCCCCAGGGGATGCCCGACCAATCGAAGTCGTCGGGGAGTTTGTCGAACGGGAAGTTCGACCAATCAAAGTCCTCGGGGAACTCGTCAAAGGGAATATCCCCCCAAGGAATGTTCGAGAAGTCAAAGTCCTCGGGAAGCTCGTCGAACGGGAAGTTCGACCAGTCGAAATCCTCGGGCAATTTGTCGAGCGGGACGTCGCCCCAGGGGATATCCGTCCAATCGAAGTCGTCGGGAAGTTTGCCGAACGGGAAGCCCGACCAATCGAAATCCTCAGGGAATTCGTCGAAGGGAATGTCCCCCCAAGGAATGTTCGAGAAGTCAAAGTCCTCGGGAAGCCCGTCAAAGGGGAACTTGCTCCAATCGAAGTCCTCGGGCAATTTGTCGAGCGGAATGTCGCCCCAAGGAATATCCGTCCAATCGAAGTCCTCGGGCAGTTTGTCGAACGGGAAGTCCGTCCAATCAAAGTCCTCGGGGAACTCGTCAAAGGGAATATCCCCCCAAGGAATGTTCGAGAAGTCAAAGTCCTCGGGAAGCTCGTCGAACGGGAAGTTCGACCAGTCGAAATCCTCGGGCAATTTGTCGAGCGGAATGTCGCCCCAAGGAATGTCCGTCCAATCGAAGTCCTCGGGAAGCTCGTCGAACGGGAAGTTCGACCAGTCGAAATCCTCGGGGAATTCGTCAAAGGGAATGTCCTCCCAAGGGATATTCGAGAAGTCGAAGTCCTCGGGCAGTTCGTCGAACGGGAATTTCGACCAATCGAAGCCCTCGGGCAGCTTATCGAGCGGAATATCGCCCCAAGGAATGTCCGTCCAATCGAAGTCCTCGGGCAATTCATCGAACGGGAAGTCCGACCAATCGAAGTCCTCGGGGAACTCGTCGAAGGGAATGTCCTCCCACGGGACGTTCGAGAAGTCGAAGTCCTCGGGAAGTTCATCGAACGGGAATTTACTCCAATCGAAGTCCTCGGGCAGTTTGTCGAGCGGAACGTCGTCCCAGGGAATATCTGTCCAATCAAAGTCCTCGGGGAATTCATCAAAGGGAATGTCCCCCCAGGGGACGTTCGAGAAGTCGAAGTCCTCGGGAAGTTCGTCGAACGGGAATTTACTCCAATCGAAGTCCTCGGGAAGTTCGTCGAGCGGGATATCCCCCCAAGGGATATCCGACCAATCGAAGTCGTCGGGGATCTGATCCCAAGGGAGCTGGCCGTAGTCGAAATCTTCGGGCAGGGAATCCCAAGGAATGTCGTCGATGGGCAGATCGTCCCAAGGCACGCTCGACCAATCGAAGTCGTCGGGGATCTGATCCCAAGGGAGCTGGCTGTAATCGAAATCTTCGGGCAGGGAATCCCAAGGGATATCGCCCATGGGCAGATCGTCCCACGGGACCTTCGAGAAGTCGAAGTCCTCGGGCAGATATTCGAGGGGAATGTCGTCCCAAGGGAAGTCAGACCAGTCGAAGTCCTCGGGGAATTCATCAAAGGGAATGTCGTCCCAAGGGAGGTTCGACCAATCGAAATCTTCGGGCAGGTCGTCGAACGGGAATTTCGACCAGTCGAAGTCCTCGGGGAACTCGTCGAGGGGAAGATCCCCCCAGGGCACATCCGACCAATCGAAATCCTCGGGAAGCTGATCGAAGGGGAAATTCTCCCAATCAAACCCATCGGGCATCCCTCCCGAGAGCAGGTCGTCCCACGGAAGATCGGAGAAGTCGAAATCGTCGGGGAGCTTGTCGAACGGGAATTTGGACCAGTCGAAATTGTCGGGAAGTTTATCGAGCGGGATATCTTCCCAAGGGAATTCGCCCCAATCAAAGCCCTCGGGAAGCTCGTCGAACGGGAAGTTCGACCAATCGAAGTCAAAGGGGAAATTGTCAAACGGGATGTCGTCCCATGGCAAGCCCGAAAAGTCGAAATCGGTGGGGAGTTTGTCGAACGGGAAATCCGACCAATCGAAATCGGAGGGCAGGTTTTTGAGGAATTCTTCCCAAAAGTCGGTGGGCATTTTTTCGAGGTCTATGTCGTCGAGGTTGTCAAAGACCAGATCCCAGATCTCATCGGGCAGATTCTCCCAATCGATCTCAAAGGGGGATTTGTTCTTGGGGTAATCCCTGTCCCCCGTCGTAAGCATGCTGAAACGGCCCGAAGCTGCGGCGAAGGCGAGGCTTCCGACGAGCGTGATCACACAGATGAGCAACAGTCCAAGGACGTAGAGCGGTTTAGAGCGTTTCATAGCTTTCTCCGATGAAGATCAAAGTTTGTTGGCGCGGGCGAGGAAACTGCGGCAGCGGGGCATCTTGCCCTCTCCGAAGAGGGTCTCGAAATACTGCGCCGCCTCCTCCAGCTCGGCGTGCATGAGGGACAGGTCTTTATAGGTGAGCTTGCGCAGGACCTTCTTGCAGAGGATGTCGTCGAGGGCGTCAAGCTCCTCCCCTCCGCAGTTCACATAGACGGAAATATAGCTTCGGATCTGCCGCATGATGCGGTTCCCGAACGTGATCTGGAATTTTTCGATGAGGTAGGCGTCGAGCATGCGGAGCCTTCTCTCGTTGCGCCGCGTGATCTCGTATCCCCGCTGCGCGTTATCGATGAGGGTGATGAATTCTGGGTACGAAATGTCGGCGGTTTCCTCCTTCGTCCCGTCGCCGAACGCCGTCGTCCTGCTGTCGAGGTCGATGATCATCGCCCTGTCGTACACCTTGTCTGAAATGGCGAACGTCGAGTCGTCGTTGTTCGCCGTGCCGACGAACCACATGTTTTCGGGGAGCTTGATGCGCCCGTCTTTGAGGTCGGGCGGGTCGTCGTCCCACTTGTCGGTGACGACTTCAAGATAGCGCAGCTCCGGATTGGGGATCTCGAGCAGGGACAAAAACTCCGCGAAGTAGTACTCCACGCGGGCGATGTTCATCTCGTCGAGGACGGTGATGTAGATGTTTTGGCTCTTGTTCGCCTCGTACATCTTGCGGAGAAGTTCGGTCTCGTTGTACTTGCGGGTGAACTCGTTGTAATAGCCGAGCAGGTCCGACCGCTCCTTCCACATGGGCTGGACGGGAATGATGGACGAGGGATTGCCGATAAACTCGCCGAAGGCATAGGTGAGCGACGTCTTGCCCGTGCCCGACATGCCCTGCAAGATGATGATGTGCGAGACGGCAAGGCTGGCCACGAATTCCCTGATCTGCGCCTCCGAATAGTACAGGCGGAGGTTGTTGGCGGCGTAGCGGCGGAAGCGTTCGCACAGATCTTTCAGGGAGGAAACGGCCTTCCCCGCCGAGTTGCGGGGGGACGCCTCGATCTCGCCGAGGGCACTGAACCGATGGGTGCGGCGTCTCTTCTCTTCCTTCTCCTTGATCTCCTCGCGGTCTGCCTGTACGGCGATGCGGGCGGTCTCCTCCCACGTCTTGCGGTAGTATTTGAGTTTCCGCCGCCGCAGACTGTTGACGATGAGCAGGATCACGAGAATGATCGGAATGGCGATGACCCAAAAGATGAGGAGCATGTTGCTCGTCTCGTCCTCGGTGAGAAAGAAGTTGACGAGGAGGTCGATGAGCCATGCGAGCATGTTCTGCTCCCCCTCGTTCTGCGTCCAGAGGAAGATGAGCGAGGCAAGCAGACACCCCCCTGCGAGGATGACGAGGACAAGCAGAATGACGGAGAAAGTAAACTTCCTCCTCCCCTTCTTGTCGAGCTTTTTCGCTTTTTGTTTAGCCGTTTTCGCCATCTGTATCGTCCTGTTCTTTCTTTACGGTCTCCTCCGCGGGGGCTGTCTCCTCCGCGGCCGCTTTGCGGGCGCGTCTGTCCTGCGACTGTGCGGCAAGTTCGGTGTATTCCTCGCTCTTTTGGCCCTTCTTCCCGCGCACGGTCGCGCGGATCCCGTCGAAGAACTCCTTGCGGAGCATGCGCTTCACGTCCGTCCACTTGTCGCGGACGAGCCGTCCAAGCACTTCGAATTCGTGTTCGAGGGCGTTGAAGCCCTCCTCCGTCGTAAAATCGTCGGCCTCCGTCAGAAGCCCGTGTTCGGCGCGGATGGAGGTGAGGCGGGCCTCGAGGAGCTGCCGTTCGTGTTCGACGTTCTCAAGGTCCTTCTTTGCGGTCGCAAGCTCCCGCTCGACCGCGTCGGTCTTTGCGCGTCCCTCTTTGAGGCGCGCCTCGTAGTCGCTCCGCATGCGCTTGACCTCCTCGCGGTGGGATTGCTCCGACCGCTGGGCGGCCTCCTCGTAGCTCTTTTTCATCGCGGCCATCTGCTCGGCATGGGCCGTCTTTAAGGCGGACATCTGCTCGGCATGGGCGGCGTTCAGGGCGGCGATCTCCTCTTCATGGGCGGCCTTCAAGGCCTCCATCTGCCGCTTGTGTTCCTCTTCGGCGGCCTTCATCTCCTCGCGGAGCTTTTCGATGGCGGCATTCAGCTCCTCGATCTCCCCGTTGAGTTCGGCGATGTCGGCCTGCAACCGCTCGACGGTCTGTTCAAGCTCTTCGATCTTCGCACGGGCGACGACGAGTTCCTTGCTGTCCGCTTCGAGGGCGGCGTTGCGCTCCTCGAGGGCGAGCATGTACTCCTCCATGCCCATGCCCGACTCCGCGACGCGCCGTTTGAGGGCCTTGATCCTCTCGGCAAGTTCCTGCTGGCGGAGTTCCTCCCGCCGCTTTTCCTCCTTCTCGAACTCCTCTTTGAGGTATGCCTCGACGCCGAGGCCGTGTTCATAGACGAGGAAGGCGATGAGCTGGAAGGAAAGGGAGAGTTCGCGGGCGATCTCCGCGCTTACGGGGTCAAGCACAGACGTCTGGCTCTCGATCGTGTAGCCGTCCCCCTCGTAGTTGAGCAAGAACTCATAGAGCGTGACGGCCTCGCGGAAGTTTTTGTCCATGCGGAGGACGTTCGTCTTGGTGAGCCGCTTGATCTTCTCCACGCGGGAGACCTCCACCATGAGGGGCGTGCGGAGATAGAAGAGGACGCTCTGCCTGATCTTGTCGATGCGGTCGAGATAGACCGCGCACTCGGTGTCCGCGGCGGCGGCAAAGACGTCGTCCTGCTCGTCGGTGAGGTCGAGGTTGAAGCGGAGCCGCCGCATTCCCGCGGTGACCTTCTTTTGGCTCTTGAATTCGCCGCGGTAGAGGCGGTAGGCCCGCATGATCGCGTCATAGCGCACGGAGACGAAATCCCTGATGCGGCAGAGGAGCGCGTACAAAAATCTGTTTTCATAGACGGCGTAGTCGTTGAGCCGTTCGACGGTGTAGAGCTTATCGGGGACGATGTCCTCCTTCTGCTCCCGCGTGATCATGTCGCTGTGCTTTGAGAGGTGCTGGACGGACTCGCGCGAGATGTGCTTCACCTTTTCGATGGGCTGGACCTCGCCGTTGGAGCGGATGAATTGGCGGTCCTCGCCGATGGCGCGGCCGATAAAGACAAGCCCGCGTTCGATCGCGGCGATCCAATCCTCCTCCACATGGCAAATGTTGTGGACGACGACGATCTTGTCATGTTCGGGGGCGTCGGCGATCGCATGTTCTGCGGAGAGGATCTGGGTGTTCTCCTCCGCGATCCGCATAAATTCGCCGAATGCACGGTAAAGTTGGTCTTCCTGCGTCATATCGGCTCCTTATCCGTTCCTCGCGATGCGGCGGATGGTCCCGAGGCACTGCGTCATCCGCTCCGCGCCGAACAGCGCGTTGAAGAAATCGCACAGCTGCACAAGGTCCGCCGCGCGGTAGGTCATATTCTGCGTCTCGAGCTTGCGCAGGACCTTCTTTGCGAGAATGTCGTCGAGCGCGTCGAGCTGATCTCCCCCGCACGCCTGATAGACGGGGAGATAGACCGAGATCTGCTTCATGATACGGTTCCCAAAGGAGATCCTGTAATTTTCGGCGAGGTATTTATCGACTTCTTTGAGTTTGCCGAGGATCTCGCCGTCCACGCCGATCTCCTCCGTTGCCTTGGCGGCGAGGGCCATCAGCCGCTCCGCCGAAATGGGCACACTGCGGTAGGAGGGAACGGTGAACGGTTCGCACTTGACGTCGATGTTGAGGACCATGGCGCGGTCGTACACCTTGTCGGAGATGGCGAACGTCGAGTCGTCGTTGTTCGCCGTGCCGAGGAACCACATGTTGTCGGGCAGGAGTACCCGCCCGCCGATGAGATCGACGGGGTCGTCGGGCCAGCGGTCGGAGACGACTTCGAGCTTGCGCTCGGCGACGTTGGGGATCTCGAGCAGGGACAGAAACTCCGCGAAGTAGTACTCCACGCGGGCGATGTTCATCTCGTCGAGAATGGTGACGAAGATGTCCTTGCGGGAGTTGGCCTCGTAGATCTTTTGGAGCAAAAGCGTCTCGTTGAAACGCTTGGTGAATTCGTTGTAGTAGCCGAGCAGGTCCGACCTCTCCTTCCACATGGGCTGGACGGGAATGACCGTCGAGGGGTTTTCGAGGAACTGCCCGAAGGCGAACGCGAGCGACGTCTTGCCCGTGCCCGACATACCCTGCAAGATGATGATGTGCGAGACGGCAAGCCCCGCGATGAATTCCCGAATGATGTCGATGGAGTAGTAGAGGTGGAGCTTGCCGCAGGCGAAGTTCCTGAACGCCTCGCACAGCTCCTTGAGGTCGATATCGTTCTCAAACGCCGTCTCGGTGCGCGTCTTTTTGAGTTCGTCGAGCGTCTTTAAGGCGTCGAAGCGGGAAACGCGCCCCTTCTTCTCCGCCCGTTCCGCCCTGTCCGCGCTCTTGCCGAGACGGTCGGAAAAGGTGGTGAAGCGGTGTTCGTTGACGATCACCGAAATGACGATAGCGAGCATGAGTACGACGACGACGGCGATATAGATGACGACGACGACAGGAGAGACCAATCCGTTGAGGAAGGTCTGATCGGAAACGCCTCCGTCGGCCAGCGGGGAGACCGCGGCCCCGAGTTTATGTGTGAAGTCCATCACTTTGCCTTCCTCCCCGTTGTCTTTGTCTTGGCGGGCGCGGCGGCCGCGTTGATCTCGCGGAGGGCGTCATCGAGCTTTCCCCCGCAGATCTCGTCGTCCCAGACGGCGCGGAGCCACGGGCAGACCTCCGTATCGACCGCGCTCTTGACCGCCTCCCCTTCGCTCCCGCCGCATGCAAGCACGGCGGAGGCGTGCCGTTCGAGGCGCACCCAGAGCAAATTCCCGATGTGTACGGCCTTGCAATCTTCGTCGAGCTTATCGACGGACTTCCATGCGTTCTCGGAGAGCGGGAATTCGTCCCGCACGGCCCCCTTGAGCGCGGAGATCCGCTCGAACCCGACCGAACGGAACACCGTCTTTTTGGGCAATTCCTCCCCGACCGAGACGTCGGGCGTGAGGACGGCCGCGACCTCCGCGATCTCCGCGGGGATCCCCTCCAATGTCTCCTGTTCGGTCTCCACCGCGATGAGGATATTGGGCGGCAAGATCTCGTCGATGACCCCTTCGATGTAGAGTGACGCCGTCCTGCGGGCGAGCGCGTCGGCAACGGGGCCGACCGTCTCCGCGAGGGTCTTTGCGTCCACATGGCGGATGAGGACGGTGTGCAGGAACGCCATGTTCTCCTTTGCGTCCTCGATCGCCCTGCTGAATCCCGTGGAGATCTGCCTCCGCTCGGCATTGTTCCAATGCGTGAAGAGGTCCTCCGCATGGATCACGCCCTCGGCGTTGTCGATATAGGCCTTGCGGCCGAAATATTCGGCCACCCCTTCGACGAGCTTCGCCCCGTTCCCCTGCGGGAGAATGAGCAGCTGCGTCGAGGAGATCGCGCCGATGTAGTCCCTGACGGCGTCCCCTCCCGCGGCGATCCCGCGCTCAGAGAGGAATTGCTGCAAGTCGCGGGCCATGGCCTCGTAGGTGAGGCTCTTATCGTAAAACTGTTCGAATACGGGGGCAGGGGGAAGCTGGGGCTTCGGTTTTTCGCCCGCGGGCGTCCGCTTCTCCTCCCGTTCCGCCGCGCGGAACGCCTCCTCGAACTCCCTGTCGGGGGTCACCGTCTGTTTGACCTCGGGCACATAGTAGAACTTTGCCCAGCGATCCTCGCTGTACTGCTGTTTTTTGAGTTCCGCATCGACGACCGCGGCGACGATCGCAAGGAGGATCGTCCCCACCGTGACGCCCGTCATGAGAATGAACGCGAAGTCGTTGAACTCCTCATCCGTCACGGAATTGACCATGAGGAAGGAGAGCGCGAGCAGGCCGAGCAGAAGGATGGGGCTGATCGTGACGGCGGCCGCCTTGATGCGGGCGAGCCGCTTGCGGCTGAGCGAGCCGAGGAGCGGGACGACGGCGACCACGACGATCGCGATCGCGCTGAGGATCCACATCGCCATTTCCCTTGACAAAATGCGGAAGAGGGCGAAGTCCACCGCATACGACAGGATGAACATCGTCATGATGAGGAAGAACGCGATGGCGAGGATGGGCAGGAGGAGGCGGGCCGCACGCTTGGCGATGCGGAGGGGTTTGGGCGCAGGGTCCTGCCCCTTCACCCGCGCCTCCGCCCGCACGTTGGCGACGCTCTCATGGTCATGCCCGGGGAAGTAATCCGCCCCGATCTCGGGAACGGGTTCGCGCTTGACGCCTTGCATCACCCGCTTCCCGCGCAGGCGGACGTCCGTCGCGGAGGCGCAGACGTAGATCTGATAGGTCCCCGCCTCCACGTTTTCGCCAAAGACGCGGCTGTCGAACGTCTTGTAACACGCCTCGGGCAGGTCCACCGAGACGGTGCGGCTCTCCCCCGCCCTCAGGAATACCCTCTTGGCGGCGACGAGCTGTTTCTTCGGGACGACGTGCGTCCCCGCGGGGACGCCGAGATAGATCTCGACGACCTCCGTGCCGTCATAGCCACCCTTGTTTTTCAGGTTAAAGGAGATCGTATCTCCGTTTACGGTGAGTTTGGAATAGACGAACAGGCCGTAGCTCAGGCCGAATCCGAAGGGATAGCGGACATATTCGTCCGCGGTGTCATAGCGGGAATAGCCGAGGAAGGGGCCGACGCGCAGCCTGCCCGCGTCCCGCTCCTCTTTGAGGAAGGCAAAGTAGCCCTCCGCGTCGTCATAGGCCGTGCGGACGAGTTTCCCGCTCGGGGAGATCTCCCCCGAGAGGATCTGTGCGAGGGCCTCCCCCGCAAAGGGTCCGTCCGCGGGCACGACGAGGGTAGCGGAGAGGGACTTGTCAAAGTCCATGCTGAAAGTCACATCGCCGCAGACGAGCGCGATGACGGGCTTCCCCGTCCGCGAAAGGGCGTCGAGCAGGGCGATGCGGTTGGCGGGGAGGGTGAGCGAATCCCCCAAGGGGGACAGAAAGACGATGGCGGCGTCCGCTTCCCCCGCCATGCGGACGGCCTCGGGAATGAGCGCGTCGCTGCGGTCGGTCTCCCGCTCGTAGCCCTGCACCGCGCCGACGACCTTGAACCGCTCTCCGAGGGCGGAGAGGTCATCGTATGCGTCGCCGATGACGGCCACCTTCTTCCCCTTCGCAAGGGGCAGAGTGCCGTCGTTGCGGAGAAGCACGATGCTCTCCGCGGCGATCTTTCTCCTCGCCTCGTCCCCGATGGGAGAGACGGGCGTCAGCGCAGAGACGCGCTCGCAGAAGTCGATCACTTCGTCCACGGCCCCGTCGAGCGTCTCGTCGGAGAGAGCGGAGCCGCTGCGGGCAGCCTCCTCCACGTCGCGCACGGAGATGCTCCCCTCGTCGCGGTACTTCACGAGGTCGCGATAGCGGCGGGAACCCCTCTCCAGCGGCAGTTTCGCCCCGCCGAGTACGATCTTCCCCTTCAGGAGACGGAGAGCCTCCGCGTTGGGCGCGACGTCCTCCCCGATGACAAAGACATCTTCGCCGAAGTAGCCGTCCTGTGCGTCGCGCAAAAGGATGCGGTTGGAATCGGGATAGCCGCTCCCCACCCTGTTCGGGCAAAGCACGACGGCGTCGCAGGGCGCATGTTCCGCCGCGCGGCGGAAGGGTTCTGTGACGAGGCGGTGGACGGCGGCACGGTCCTCACGCAAGTCGAGGAAAGAGACGTCCCGCCCGTCGAGGGAGAGACGGGAGAGCGCGACCGCACCCCCCGCATTCTTGACCGCCCCGCACATCGCCGCGCCGTACACGCCGTTGAGGAAGGGATCCTCCGTGAGGCCGGCGCGGGCAGGGTCGATGGCGACTTTGAGGTCGGGCGTGACAAAGAGCCGCGCCCCTCCCTCCGCCGCCTCTGCGACGAGTTCCTCCGTCATCTTCCCGAGGAGTTCCCCGTCCCACGAGCGGGCCGCGCACGCGTAAGAGACCCCCGCGCGGGCGGAAATTTCCTCCAATGAGGCCTTCCCCACCGCGGGGCAGACCTCTGCGGGCATTCCCTCGCCGAGGTCGCCCGTCACGGCCGCGATCTTTTCGAGCTGGCCGAGATTTTCAATGATTTCGCTATGCTTCAACATAATCGGCGGCGACGCCAACCTCCGTTTCCGTGACATAGGAGACGTTCCCAAACAGATCGATATCGCCGAACACTCCCCTGCTCAAAGCGATGAGGAGGATGACCGCGGCGGCCGCCAATACGGTGAGGAACGTCACCAGGACGTAGATTTTTTTCTTTTTGCGGGCCTTGTATGTCGCCCCGCGGAGGAAGGACGGTTCGGGTTCCCCCGGTTTTTCCCCGCCGTAGCGGAGCTGTACCCCGCCCTTCTCCACAACGTACTCGTAGTTGTCGGAAAAGACGGCCTCCACCGCCGTCTCCACGGCGACACAGCCGACGAGGACGGCGACGTCGGGCACGGGAAACTCCGTCCCGCGCTCGGCGAACAGTCCCCTGTATTCGATCGTCTGGCGGGCGATCTCCTCCCCCTTCGCATTCCTCTGGGCGAGCGAAAAGCGGATGCCCGTGATGAGGATGTCGCTCCAATTGGCGAAGCGGAGGACGGCGCACGGCCTGTCTCCCTCCGAGATGATGTAGCGCGACAGAAAGACGGGATATCCCCCGGGGTAGGGCAGCCTTTCGGCGATTTTAGCTTTCATCGGCGGACCTCCTCTTGCGCAACAGGAAAAACCGCAGCAGGGAGATCACCCACACTGCGACGATGACGGCGACCCCCGCCCCCACAAGGAGGGCGGCCCATGTCCCCGCGGGGAGTTCGGACGGCGACGAGAAATCGTTGGCGATGAACAGAACGATCATCCCAAACAGCCAGAGAAAGACGTCCACGGCCGCGGCGGCGGCGACGCTGAAAACAGAGAGCCAGCACGCATACGCGCCGTTGAAGGGGCGGCGTTCGTCGGGAATGGCCATGTCGTCCACCGAGAGTACGCGGAGGGAGACAAAATCCGCCCCTTTGGGGAGGTAGGTGATGTGCGTCTCCTTCCTGCCGTTGAAGGTCTCCTTCACGCGGATGACTTCGATGATGGCGTTCGCGGCGTTAAAGACGACGAGTTCATACCTGATGCAGGCGACCTTTCTCGCCCACTCCCCGCAAAAATAGGGCCGCTTGCCGTCGGTCGCGATGCGGTACGACCGTATGTAGGGGCGGGCGGACGGCGCAGGCTCGCACAGGAGAACATCGCCGTGCTTATCCTTCGAACGGCCGAGCGCGCGGTCGCATATGGGAAGCGCGGCCGCCTTCACCTTGAGCAAGAGCTTGGGAAGCACAATGCACACAAAGGCTGCCGTCAGACACAACCCGATCGTAAACCAAATGATCCAAAACTCCATAGGCTTATATTTTAACATATACAGGAATGATGTGTCAACTTTGCGCACGCGGAAAAACAATTTTAGACGAAATTTTTTTCTGTGAAATTCTACCGCTTTCTGAGAAAAATGACTAATGGGTGCAGATCTTTCCTCTGCGGCGCGCGGCGGCCATGCCGCCGCGCGCCGCAGAGGAAAGCACTTTACGTCTCTTTTGGGGAGCAAAAAAAATCCGCCCGAGGGCGGAATTCTTAATATATATTGACTTTTTTACATCGCGTTTACATCGCGGGACCCGTCGCCGAGGGCGCGTAGACGCGGCCGAGGAGTTCCTGATTGAGCGCGTAGAGGCCCTTGGCGTCCGAGCCGAAGAGCTTGTACTTTTTGATCATGTCGTCGGCGTTGGTCTCCTCCTCGCCCTGCTCCTTGATGAACCAGTCGAGGAATTGCATCGTGCGGTAGTCCTTCTGCCCCGCCGCCTCATGGTAGATCGCGGTGATGAGCGAGGTGACGTACTGCTCATGCTCATAGCCCGCGAGCATGGGGTCGAGGTGGGATTTGAAGGTCTTGTCGGGCTTTGCGATGGCGTCAAAGGTCACGCGGTGACCGTTGTTGATGAGGTAGCGGCGGATCATGAAGGCGTGGTCGCGCTCCTCCTGCGCCTGCACCTCGTACCAGTGCGCGAAGCCGTCAAGACCCTCGTCGGCGTAGTAGTTGGCGAAGTCCAGATAGAGATAGGCGGAGTAAAGCTCCTTATTGATCTGATCGTTGAGCATTTCGGCAATTTTTTTGTTTAACATGGTGTTCTCCTTTGCTTTTTTCTGAAAGCAAACAATATTGTACCCTTTTTCGCGGATTTGTCAAGTGTTTTTTTGCTTTTTTGTCTCCCCTCGGGGGGGAGGCTCCGCCGAAGGCGGTGGTGGGGGGACTTTGCTCATTCTGAGGCGAAGCCGAAGAATCCCCTCAAACGAAGTCCGTAGGTTTATGAGATCCTTCGGCCCCGTTGGGACCTCAGGATGAGCGCAGGTCCTCGGCTCCTCCCGAGGAGGAGCTGTCGAGCGAAGCGAGACTGAGGTGGGCAACGCGAATGCGGTGACCCACCCCCCTACCCCCCTCCCACGGAGGGGGTAAGAAGGCCTACCCCCTATGGGGGGAGGCTCCGCCGAAGGCGGTGGAGGGGGAACACCGCTCATTCTGAGGCGAAGCCGAAGAATCCCCTCAAACGAAGTCCGTAGGTTTATGAGATCCTTCGGCCCCGTTGGGA
>CANPZV010000010.1 GCA_947589285.1 uncultured Clostridia bacterium | reverse complement strand
CTTAGACTATCTCAACGACGGCGTACTGCACTGATTTTTTTCTTCCAACCCCGTCTCATATGTTTGACAAACCTACATCCCGTGCAAAACGACGCGGCATATGAAAAAAATTTTCATTTATCTTTTTTCTTCCGCACGCACAGGACATTGACTTTTCCCGCCGTATCTGCTACAATAGGGGAGATTTCGGTAAGAGGTGATAAAAATGATCGAATATTCCATGAAAAATCTGTCTGCGGACGAACTCTCCTTCAAGATGAACCACATCAAGGCGGAGCCGAACGCCCGCTTTGAGATCAAGCCCTTCTTCTCCCGCCGCATCCAGGCGGTGAACGAGAACCCGCTCATTCACATCGTGACGCTCGAGTGCAAGATCGAATCGACGGAGGAAAGTCCCAAGCCCTTCGATATCCTCGTCCGCCTCGTGGCCGTGTTCGAGGTCAAGAACATGGACACCGACGAGGACAGGCGCGTCTTTGCGGTGAACGCGACGGAGACGATGTTCCCCTATCTCCGCGCGGCGATCACCAACCTGACGGCGGACGCCCTCATTCCGCCCATCGTTCTGCCCGTCGTCTCGGGCGGGACCCTCTTCCCCGAGGACAGGGGACCCGCGAGCTACACCATCAACTTCGATCCCAAGACGGTGAACTGAATCTATCCCGCCCTTCCCATAGCGGAAAGGCGGGATTTTTTGCGGAAATTCGCCCAAAAAGAAAAAAATTTTGCCGAAAGGCTTGTGTTTTCGGCGCAGTTCGTGTATAATTGCTGGTGACAAAATCCGAAATTTTCAGGAGGAATGGTTTTTATGGCAAAGAAGTATTGTTACCTTTTCACAGAGGGCAACGCGAACATGCGTGAACTCCTCGGCGGCAAGGGCGCGAACCTCGCGGAGATGACCAACATCGGGCTTCCCGTTCCGCAGGGCTTCACGATCTCTACCGAGGCATGCACGCAGTACTATGTCGATGAAAGACAGATCAACGCCGAGATCCGCGCCGAGATCATGGAATACATCGACAAGATGGAACACATCACAGGCAAGAAGTTCGGCGACAAGGAAAATCCTCTCCTCGTCTCCGTCCGCTCGGGGGCACGCGCCTCCATGCCCGGCATGATGGACACCATTCTGAACCTCGGCCTCAACGAGGAAGTCGTCGAAGTCCTCGCACGCAAGTCGAACAACCCCCGCTGGGCTTGGGACTGCTACCGCCGCTTCATCCAGATGTTCTCCGACGTCGTTATGGAAGTGGGCAAGAAGTACTTCGAAAAGCTCATCGACGACATGAAGAAGGCGAAGGGCGTGACGCAGGACGTTGAACTCGACGCCGACGACCTCAAAGAACTCGCCAACCAATTCAAGGCCGAATATAAGGACAAGATCGGCAAGGACTTCCCCTCCGATCCCAAGGAACAGCTCTTCGAGGCCATCAAGGCCGTATTCCGTTCGTGGGACAACCCCCGTGCGAACGTCTACCGCATGGACCATGACATTCCCTACAGCTGGGGCACCGCGGTCAACGTGCAGATGATGGCGTTCGGCAACATGGGCGACAACTGCGGCACGGGCGTCGCGTTCACGCGCAACCCCGCCACGGGCGAAAAGGGTCTCATGGGCGAATTCCTTACCAACGCGCAGGGCGAGGACGTCGTTGCAGGCGTCCGCACTCCCATGCCCATCGCGGAGATGGCACGCGTGTTCCCCAAGGTGTATGAACAGTTCCAGGAGGTCTGCAGGATCCTCGAAAACCATTACCGCGACATGCAGGACATGGAGTTCACTGTCGAGAATGAGAAACTCTACATGCTCCAGACCCGTAACGGCAAGCGCACGGCGGCGGCGGCCATCAAGATCGCATGCGACCTCATCGACGAGGGCATGATCTCCGAGCAGGAAGCTCTCATGCAGATCGACGCGAAGTCGCTCGACATGCTCCTCCACCCGCAGTTCGACCCCAAGGCTCTCGCCGAGGCAGACAAGAAGGACGTCGTGGGCAAGGGCATCGCGGCTTCCCCCGGCGCGGCGGCAGGCTCCATCGTGTTCACCGCGGAGGACGCCGTAAAAGAGGGCAAGGCGGGCAAGAAGGTCGTCCTTGTCAGGCTCGAAACTTCCCCCGAGGACATCGAGGGCATGAAGTTCGCACAGGGCATTCTCACCGTCCGCGGCGGGCAGACCTCGCACGCGGCCGTCGTTGCCCGCGGCATGGGGACCTGCTGCGTCTCGGGCTGCGGCGACATCAAGATGGATGAGGAGAACAAGTGCTTCACCCTTGCAGGAAAGACCTATCACGAGGGCGACGGCATCTCCCTCGACGGCTCCACGGGCAAGATCTACGACTGCATCATTCCCACCGTGCCCGCAGACCCCAACAGCGGCTACTTCGGCAGGATCATGGCCCTTGCCGACAAATACAAGGGCTTGAACGTCCGCACCAACGCGGATACGCCCAAGGATGCAAAGCAGGCGGCGGCGTTCGGCGCGCAGGGCATCGGCCTCTGCCGTACCGAGCATATGTTCTTCGATCCCGCGAGGATCGGCGCGTTCCGCGAGATGATCTGCGCGGACACCGTTGAGGAGAGAGAGAAGGCTCTCGCCAAGATCGAACCCATGCAGCAGGCAGACTTCGAGGGCCTGTTTGAAGCTCTCGGCGGCCAGCCCGTCACCATCCGCTTCCTCGATCCGCCTCTCCATGAGTTCGTTCCCACCGAGGAGGCCGACATCGAGGCCCTCGCCAAGGCGCAGAACAAGACCGTCGCGCAGATCAAGCAGATCATCGCCGACCTCCACGAGTTCAACCCCATGATGGGTCACCGCGGCTGCCGTCTCTGCGTCACCTATCCCGAGATCGCCGTCATGCAGACGCGTGCGGTCATGAAGGCCGCGATCGCCGTTGCGAAGCGTCATAAGGATTGGAAGCTCGTTCCCGAGATCATGATCCCGCTCACGGGCGAAGTCAAGGAATTCAAGTTCGTCAAGGACATCGTTGTCAAGACTGCGGAAGAGGTCATCAAGTCCAAGCACAAGAAGATCAAGTACGAAGTCGGCACGATGATCGAGATCCCCCGCGCCGCCCTCACCGCCGACGCGATCGCCAAGGAAGCGGACTTCTTCTGCTTCGGCACCAACGACCTCACCCAGATGACCTTCGGGTTCTCGCGCGATGACGCAGGCAAGTTCCTTCCCGCCTACTATTCGTCCAAGATCTACGAGAGCGATCCGTTTGCCCGCCTCGACACCGTAGGCGTCGGCAAACTGATGGAGATGGCCGTCAAGATGGGCAAGAAGGCCAACCGCAAACTGCACGTCGGCATCTGCGGCGAACACGGCGGGGATCCTTCCTCCATCGAGTTCTGCCACGCAATCGGGCTGAACTATGTCTCCTGCTCGCCCTACCGCGTGCCGATCGCACGCCTTGCGGCCGCACAGGCAAACATCAGAAATCCGAGAAAGTAAGAAAAAAACCCAAAAAGAGTGCCGCGCAAGCGGCACTCTTTTTGGAATTGAATATTGAGCGCGGCGCGCTCATGCTGAGGCGCGCATTCTATTTGATTCCAAGCGCGGCACGAGCGCAACGCGCTTATGCTGAGACGAAGCCGAAGCATCTCATAAACCTGCGGAGCAGACCCGCGCCATTCTGAGAAACGGGGACGAAACAAAGTCAGACAAGCGGAACCGAAGAATCTCGCGGGGCGTTTCCATAGTCGCGGCGAGATGCTTCGGGTCTGTCTTTTTTGACTTCGTACAGCTTCCTTTCTCAGCATGACGCCGCGACCGCGGACTTTGTTTGAGGGGATTCTTCGGGCTTCGCCCTCAGAATGAGCGATACCCCCTCCATGGGGGTGCCGCGGCGCATGCCCCCTCCATGGGAGGGGGGTAGGGGGGGTCACCTTATCCTCGCTGCCCATTGCCTCGCGTCATGTTGAGGCGAAGCCGAAACATCCCGAAGAACGAAGTCCGTACCCTCCTCCACGGGATTCTTCGCTTCGCTCTGAATGACGCGTATTCCCTCGCTGCCCCTGTAGGGGAAGTCCCCGAGCTTGCGAGGGCAAAGGGGTTTCAAAACCCCTCTGTCACTTCGCGACATCTCCCCTAAGAGGGGCGACGAGACTCGCTCCCATTATGATCGTGAGAAATGCGCGGAATTCGGGATTGACAATTTCCCCGTTTTTTGGTATAATCGTTCTGTATGAACACAAAGGGCAAATTTATCGTATTTGAAGGCATCGACGGCAGCGGAAAGAGTACGCAGATGAAGCTGCTGTCCCAATATCTTGCGGGCCGCTCGGTCCCCAACGTCTGCACGCACGAACCGACGGACTCTCCGTTCGGGCGGCTCGTCCACGCCTGCATGAAGGGCAGTGTGGACACGGGCGAACACACCATCGCCGCCATGTTCGCGGCCGACCGTCTCGACCACATCGAAAATCCCGTCTACGGCATGAAAAAGACGCTGGAAGAGGGGACGACCGTCCTCTGCGACAGGTATTATTTTTCCTCCTTTGCCTACAACGGCGGCCTCGTCCCTCTCGAATGGGTGGAGGAACTCAACCGCCCCGCAATGGAGCTTCTTCGGCCCGACCTCGTCCTCTTCATGGACCTCTCCCCCGAGACGGGCATGGGGCGCGTTGAGAAGAGGGACGCGCGGGAACGGTACGAGACCCTTGAAAGGCAGCGCGACGTCAGGAACAAATTCTTCGAAGTGTTCGACCGCTATCGGGAGAGAGAACACATCGTCATCATCAAGAGCGAGGAGGAGAAGGAGCGCACGCAGGCGGAGATCCGCAGAGCGGTGGGCGCGCTCTTCGGGTTCTGATATGGAAAAACAGCTCACGATCGGCCGCATTCTGAAGCCGCAGGGGATCCGCGGCGAGGTCAAAGTAAAGCCCTATACCGACAGCGCGGAGGACTTTTCCTCCCTCAAACGCGTCTATATCGACGGGACGGAGTACAGGATCCTCTCCTGCCGCATCGGCGGGGAGGACGTCTTTCTCAACCTCCGCGGCGTCGCCGACAGGAACGCGGCGGAACTTCTGCGGGATAAGGAGATCGTCATCCCCCGCGACGAGGCCCCCGAGCTTGAGGAGGGCGTCTACTACATCGCCGACCTCCTCGGGAGCGAGGTCGTCACGGAGGAGGGGGAACGCTTGGGCAAGCTCACCGACGTGCGGCAGGCCACAACGGACATCTACACCATAGAAAAGGACGGGAAGGAGATCATGTTTCCCGTCGCGGACGGGGTCGTCGTGAGCGTCGATCCCGACGCCATGCGCATCGTCGTCAATAAAAAGAGATATCAGGAAGTCGCGGTCTTATAGGCCGCAAAGGAGAAAACATGTCGCTCATTTTGGAATGCGGGAATCTTTCCAAGACCTACGGAAAGACGGTCGCCCTCTGCAATGTCGATCTCAAGGTCGAATCGGGGGGCGTCGTGGGTCTCCTCGGCCCCAACGGGAGCGGGAAATCCACGCTCATCAAGCTCGCGATGGGAATGCTCCAGCCGACGTCCGGGGTGATCCTCATCGACGGGAAGCCCCCCTGCGCCGCGACCAAGGCGGTGACGGCCTATCTGCCCGACGCAAACTTTCTGGCGGATTGGATGAAGGTCTCGCAGGCGGTCGCCTATGTGAAGGACTTCTTCCCCGATTTCCGCGAGGAGAGGGCGAAGGAGATGCTCGACCGCCTCGGCATCCGCCTCGACGCGAGGATCAAATCCCTCTCCAAGGGCAACAAGGAGAAGGTCGGCCTCATCTTGACGATGGCGCGGGAGGCAAAGCTCTACATTCTCGACGAACCGATCGCGGGCGTCGATCCCGCCGCGCGGGACTTCATTCTCGACGTCGTGATGAGGAACAAGCCGCAGGATTCGACGATCTTCCTCTGCACCCACCTCATCGCCGACATCGAACCGATTTTGACGCACGCGATCTTTTTGAACCGCGGGCTGGTCGTCCTCGACGAGAAGGCCGACGTTGTGCGTGAGCGGGAGGGGAAGAGCCTCGACGAACTCTTCAGGGAGGTATTCAGATGGTAAAACTCTTGAAGCATGAACTCATCGCGCTGTTCCGCGTTCTTCTGTTCTTTGCGATCGCCGTCGTCGTGTTCGCCGCGATCGGGAGGATCTTGCTCGCCGTGGAGATCGGGGATGCGGGGCAGGGGATCCTCACGTTACTCTTCGTCCTGTTCTATGTATTCGCCATTATGGCCCTCGTCGGGGCGGCGTGGGCACTCGGCATCTCACGGTTCTATAAGACGCTGTTCACGGGCGAGGGGTATATGACGCTCTCCCTGCCCGTCTCGCCGATGGGGATCATCTGGGCGAAGCTCCTCTCCTCCCTCATCGCCATGTTCGCGGCATGTCTCGTGAGCGCGCTCTCCCTCTGTATCTTCTTCATCGGCCTGCCCGCCAATATCCTCTCCGAGATCGGCATCGATATCCTTGTGTCCTTTCAGGAGTGGTTCGACAGCATCGTCGCCATGCCCCTTCAATTCGTGGAGGAGCTGATCCTCTTCATCGTCACGCTGCCCGTGACCCTGCTCCTCATCTACACCTGTATCTCCCTCGGCCAGCTCTTCACGAACCATAGGAAGCTCATGACGTTCGTCATCGTCATCGCGCTCTATATCGCGGGGCAGATGCTCGCCCTCTACGCCATCCAGCCCATCTATGAGGCGGCGGCGGAGGTCTCCGTTCACCTCTATCTGTGGCTGCAGATCCTGTTCGTCGCGGCGATCGACGTGGCATGCTTCTTCCTCGTGCGCTACATTCTCAAAAACAAGGTCAATCTCATCGTCTGATATGAAAATCACCGTCTTAACGCTGTTCCCCGAGATGTTTTCCGCCCTCTCCGAGAGCATCATCGGCAGGGCGCAGAAGGAAAACAAGTTCACTCTCGACGTCGTAGATATCAGAAAGTACACCGAGGACAAGCACCTCAAATGCGACGACTATCCCTTCGGCGGCGGCGCGGGCATGGTCATGATGGCCCAGCCCATCGGGAGTGCCATCGAGGCCGTCGATCCCGAACACAGGGCAAGGCGCATCTACCTCTCCCCCAAGGGGAGGACGCTCACGCAGGATAAGGTCATCTCCCTCGCCGCGGGCGGCGACCTCGTGCTTCTGTGCGGACATTACGAGGGCGTGGACCAGCGGGCGATCGACCTCTTCATCGACGAGGAGATCTCCATCGGGGACTACGTCCTGACGGGCGGGGAACTCCCCGCGATGGTGCTGGTGGACTGTGTTGCGCGGTATCTCGACGGCGTCCTCTCCACCGCCTCGCTCGTGGACGAGAGCTTTTCGGAAAACCTCCTCGAGTACCCGCAGTACACCCGCCCCGTGGAGTATCGGGGACTGACCGTGCCCGAGGTTCTCCGCAGCGGCAATCACGCCGAAATCGACAAGTGGCGGCATGAACAGGCCATTGCTCTCACCCAAAAAATGCGCCCCGACCTGTTGAAGTGAGGGGCAATTAAGGACGACCCCCTCCATATTTTAATTAAAAATTGAAAATTAAAAATTAAAAATTGCGGCGGGGAGTTAAGAAAGCCTACCCCTTCGGGGGGGATGCTTTTGCCCCTTCCGTGGGAGGAGGCAGGCAAGCCGCTCATTCTGAGGGCGAAGCCCGAAGAATCCCCTCAAACGAAGTCCGTACTTTCCTCCTCGCGGGATTCATCGCTTCGCTCAGAATGAGCAGTGTCCCCCCCACCACCTTCGGCGGAGGTTCCCCGTAGGGGATTGCCTCCTCGCTGCCCACATTTCCGATCATGAAAAATATTCAATGGTATCCCGGGCACATGGCAAAGGCCATGCGCGTGATGGGAGAAAACTTAAAACTCTGCGACGGCGTCGCCATTGTACTTGACGCGCGGTGTCCCGCGGCCTCTTACAACAGGGAGATCGCGGACATGGTAGGGGGAAAATCCGTCCTGTACATTCTCAACAAGGCGGACATGGCCTATCCCGACGCCGCCATAGAGGCTCTTCATGCGTGCGGAAAGCAGGCCGTTGCGGTCAATGCGACGGACCAACGCGCCGCCCGTCCCCTCGTGCAGGCGATGGAGACGATCGTGAGCGGCCGCCTCGCGCGGAACAGGGAGAAGGGCACCGTCCGCCCCATGCGTTTCCTCATCACGGGGGTCCCGAACACGGGAAAGAGTACGCTCATCAACCTGCTCGCGGGCGGGAGGAAGGCCGCAACGGGCGATAAGGCGGGCGTCACGCGGGCCAAGCAGTGGGTCAAGTGCGGAAGTTTTGAACTTCTCGACACCCCCGGCGTCATGCCGCCCTCCTGCGAGAACCAGACCTTGGCGCGGCGGCTCGCCTACGTCGGGAGCATCAACGACGACATTTTGGCCATCGACGAGATCGCGCTCTGCCTTCTCGAGGAGCTTGCGCAAAAGGCTCCGCAAGGGTTGATGGCCCGCTACGGCATCGACGGCGGCACTCCCCTTGAAATGATCGACGGCGTTTGCCTGAGGCGCGGTTTTGTGATCCGCGGCGGAGAATACGACTACGAGCGGGGGGAGAGGGCCGTGCTTGACGATTTCCGCAAGTGCCGCCTCGGCCGGGTCCAATTCGACAATATTGATGACCTCAAATCCGTTGGATTGATATAAGTTTCGAACATTTCTTTGCTTGCCTCGCCGCATTCTCGCTGCCCCTTTCAGGGGAAGTGGCGAACAGAGTGAGCCAAAGGGGTTTTGAAACCCCTCTGTCACTTCGTGACATCTCCCCTAAAAGGGGCGACAAGGGGACTTCGTTTGAGGGGATCCTTCGCCTTCGGCTCAGGATGAGCCTCTCCCGCTCATTCTGAGGGAGCGAAGCGACCGAAGAATCCCCTTGGTCGATGTCCCCCCCACCACCCGCTACGCGGGAGCCTCCCCCCGTAGGGGGTAGGCTTTTGCCCCCTCCATGGGAGGGGGTGGGGGGGTCACCGCATTTCCCTTAAAAATCAACTTATTTCAGACACACAAGTATGGACGAACTCACTTACGAAAGACAATATTTCTCCATGGGGTACACCGCCGTGGCGGGGGTGGACGAGGTGGGCAGAGGCCCGCTCGCGGGTCCCGTCGTCTGCGCCGCCGTCATTCTGCCCCTCGAGGAAGAAAGACGCATTCTCGGCATTGACGACAGCAAAAAACTCTCCGCAAAGCGGCGCGAAGAGCTTGCCGAGCGCGTCAAAGAGACCGCCAGAGCCATCTCCATCGCCGAAGTGGACGAGAGGACGATCGACGAGATCAACATCTTACAGGCGACGCGGCTGGGCATGAAAAAGGCAATTCAGGGCCTGAAGCTCGCGCCCGATTTCGTCCTCACGGACGGAAACATGACGCTCGACGTCGCCATTCCGCAGAGGAGCATCGTCAGGGGGGACGCCCTCGTCTGTTCGATCGGCGCGGCGAGCATCGTCGCCAAAGTCTACCGTGACGAACTCATGCAAAAATACGCCGAGGAGTTCCCCGAATACGGCTTTGAGAGGAACGTCGGCTACGGCACCAAACAGCACATCGAAGCGATCAGGGAGTTTGGGATATGCAGGATCCATCGCAGAACCTTCATAAAAAAATTTTGGGACGGCAGGGAGAGGACCTGACGGTCAAGTACCTGAAAAAGCACGGGTATAAGATCCTCAAGCGGAACTTCAAAACGCCGTTCGGCGAGGCCGACGTCGTGGCGAAAAGTCCTGACGGCTACACCTGCCTCGTCGAGGTCAAGGCGAGGGAGACGGACGCCTTCGGGCTTCCCACCGAGGCGGTGACCCGCCAAAAACAGCAGAGATACCGCATGATCGCCAAATTTTGGTGCGAGTTGCAGAAGAGGGAGGTCCCGATCCGCTTTGACGTCTCCTCCGTCTTTGAGGGAAAGATCGAATACTTCGAAAACGCATTTATATAAAAAGACTTAAAACATAATGTTACATTATTAAAATCGTTTTTTGCATAAAAAAGTATTATATAAGGTTTTCTTGCGAAATTGTGCGGAATATGGTATAATTACAACTACAGAAATAATTTTTGAGGAGGTTTTTCATGAACAAAATCAAAAAGAATTTGCTGCTGTATATTGCGTGTGGATTCGCCATTGCCGCCATCTTTATGATGTTCGCGCCCGCAAGCCATTTCAGCCCATACTTTTCGTATAGTGTTTTGCAGAGTTTTACGGGTGCGCAAATGACATTTGGTTACGCAGAGGAAACCTCCACGGGAAGCGGCACAGGTCTCGAAGTCTATTTCAATTTTTCGGCAAATATCCTCACCTATCTGTTTTTGATTTGCGGCATCGTCTTTGCCATACTTGCGGCTCTGGGGAAGTTTGATAAAATTTCAAAGGCCGTATCCGCGGCGTCGTTTATTTTAGCAGGCGTCCTCTATTTTTTTATGATACAGCTTTCATCTTTCGGCGAAGGAATGATGAAAGTGGTGTATTCGGCGATATTGATAGAACTCGTGCTGGATATCGGACCGATATTGGGAGGGATCTTCTCGTTGATCGCCGCGCTGCTTGTGATACTGGATCTCTTTAAGGACAAGATCCTGAAAAAGGGTTGACTTGGATTCGATTTTCTAAACATAAGGGAAAAATCCGCACACCGTGTGCGGATTTTGTATTTGAGAGAGAGTATAGTCCCTCGTCGCCCCTTTCAGGGGAGATGTCACGAAGTGACAGAGGGGGTTTCTCTTGGCTGCCCCTTGAGGGGGAGCTGTCACCGCAGGTGACTGAGGGGGTGTCGTTCTGATTTTGTATGACACCCCTTCCGTCTCGCTTCGCTCGACACCCACCCCTCAAGGGGTGGGCAAGAGGGCGTTTTGAATGCGCTTAATTTCCCCGAGTGTCTCTCCGATCGTGAACCTTATCGCAGGGTGATGCGGTCGGAGACGGAGCGGACAAGAAGTCCCGTCTCCTCGCCGTAGGCGACGCAGGCCTCCATGTACGCCGTGAGCTTTTCGCTCTGCCGAAGGCCGAATACCCCCGCGGCAAGGCCGCACAGCTCGTCCAAATACATCGACACCCTGTCCTCGAGCGCGCCCCGAATGAGGGCGAGGACGTCATAGACGGCGATGTCCTCGGGATTTTTGCGGATCTTCTCCTCCTCCACGCGCACGCGGGGAACGGAGATGGCGCGGGCCGTCTTGTAGAAGTAATCGGTCCCCATTGCCCTTGTGCGCTTGAACGACGCCCCGTCGATGAGGGGATCGAGGTAGCTCTCCGCCCGCGCACTGCTCTTCTGGATGCCGAGGGAGGCAAAGAGCCGCCGTTTGAGGAAGGGACGGGAGATCGGCTCCTCCGCCGTCACGATCTCGTCGAGGCGGGCGGCGATCTCCTCTTCATGGTCGCCGTCGGTGATGTAGCCGAGGGATTCCGCGTCCGTCGGCTTGACGAATTTATAGGGCCGCTTGTACTTTGCGAGCCAATTTCCCGCCTTTCTGTCTGCGCCCGTGAGCTTGTCAAGCACGTCCTTGATGCGCTTGATCTCCCGCTTGGGGTTGTTGTAGAAGCTCACGCTGTTGAGGCGCAGCACGTTCCACCCGCCGCGCTTCAGGATCTGCGGCTGGAGGACGTTCCTGTCCTTCACGGAGAAGGACGGGTTGCCGTCGCACAGCACGCCGAGCAAAAATTCGGTGGGGCGGGCGGGGTCGATGACGGCGACGTCCACTTTGAAGTCGGACGTCCCGACCTCCACGCGGCACTGATAGCCATAGACGGCAAGCTCCTCCGCGATGAATTTCCCGATCCCTTTCCCCGGTTTGACGTCGCCCGCACGCAGGGCGAGGGACGTTCTGCCCTTTTCGGCATATTCGAGGAAGGCTTTGAGGCCGCTGACGCCCGCCGAAGAGGTCTTTCTGAGGTCGATCATCGAGGCGTCGAGGGAGGCATAGACGAGCATTTCCATCCGCGCACGGGAGACGGCGACGTTGAGCCTCCGCCAGCCGCCCGCCTGGTTGAGGGGGCCGAAGTTCAGGGAGAGCTTGCCCGCGACGTCAGGCCCGTAGCAGACGGAGAAGAGAATGACGTCCCTCTCGTCCCCCTGCACATTCTCGAGGTTCTTGATGAAGAGGGGTTCTTCCCTCTCGTAGGCGGCCTGTTCGAGTTTTTCCTTGGCGAGCGCGTTCCCGAGGACGCTCTCAAGCTCCTCCTGCTGGGCGGCGGAGAAGGTGACGACGCCGATGGAGAACTTTTTGAGTTCGGGGTCCTTCAGGCGGCGCACGACCTCCGCGGCGAGGGCTTCCGCCTCCTTGGCGTTGCGCTTGGAGCCGCCCCTGTCGTATGCCCCTTCCACCCTGATGAGGCGGACTTTCCGCTCCATCGCGTCGGGCGAGGGGAAGGTACACAGCCTGTTCTCATAGTACATGCTGTTGGAGAAGGCGATGAGGCTCTCGTGGCGGCTCCTGTAATGCCAGAGGAGATGCCGCTCGGGCAGACCGAGGGCGAGGCAGTCGTCGAGGACGCTCTCGAGGTCCTCCTCCCCGAGACCGTCGTCCGCGATCTCCCCGCGGAAGAAGGTGGTGGGAGGGAGCTGTTTGGGGTCGCCGACGACGATCGCCGCCCTGCCCCGCGCAATGGAACCCGCCGCCTCTGCCGTGGACATCTGCGAGGCCTCGTCGAAGATAACGAGGTCGAAGAGATCTGCCTGCGGGCGCAGATACCGCGCGACGGAGACGGGACTCATCAGCATACACGGGCAGGCGGCCGCGAGGAGGTCGGGGATCTCCTCAAAGAGGGAGCGCAGGGACGAACCCCTGAGATTCCCCTTGGCGATGCGGTAGAAGCTCGCCTTGTCGGCGTCGAGCTTTTCGTCCGCGAGGCGGGCGATGAGCGCGCTTCGGATCTGCTGCCGCGTCGCACGGGTGAAGGCGTCATAGGCGAGCCTGAATTTTTCGGCCGTGTCCTCGAGGGTCCCTGCCGTGAGGCCCGCAAGGTCTTTGTCGTTCGGAATGACCGATTCGAGGAAGTTGCGGTAGACGTTCTTTTCGAAGCCCGCGAGCAGTTCCTCCGTGCCGAGTTTGCCGCTCTCGAGGGCGTCGGTGAGGAAGGTAAGCCCGCGCGACGCCATCTCCTCCGCCGTCGCACGGTACATGCACCAGCTGTTGAGCAGGTCGATGTTGTCGATGAGGCCCGCCGCCTTCTGCGCATAGAACTGTACGATGTCGCTCTCGTCGCTCTTTGTCCTGTCCGTCTGTGTGACGGAGACGAAGCTGTCGAGCGCGGCGAAGAAGGCCTCCGCGGCCTTGACGTAGCCGTCGAGGACGGGAAGGGTATAGCCGCTCGCCGCACGCACGCACATGCTGTTGAAGGCCTCGGCGTTGTAGTCGGAGAAGATCGAGGCGTTGCCGTCGTGCAGGCGGTACAGATCCTCCAAAAAATCGCTCCGTTTTTTGTAATTGACGCGCTTTCCCCTGTCGAGGAAGCTCTTCGAGAGCGCGAATCCCGCGACCCTGTCCTCGGCCTCCGAGATGTCCGCAAGGGTGACGAGGAACTTGACGACGTCCTCGTCGCGGATGGGGGAGAGGGCGACGCGGTTGAGCTTTTTGAGCGTACTCTTTCCGCTCTTCAGCAGCCGCCAATCCCCGCCCGCGCGGAGAGATTTGAGTTCGGCGGGATTGTCGGGATCGACGAGGGACTTGAAGTGCTTGAAGTAGTAGCCGAGGCAGCTGTCGAGCTGACGGTTCGCGTTGAAGAAGGCGGAGAACTCTTCGGCGGACGTCGCGGCGAAATATTTGTCATATTTTCCGTTTTTGAGGTCGTCCGCGAGCGTCATGAGCGCGCGGATCTTGGCCTCGGAGAGGGAGGAGACCGTCTGGCGGTAGAATTCGAGGAAGAGGGTCAAGAAGGACTTGAAGTGCCTGCTCTCGGCGATCACGACCTCGGAGGCGCAGAACACTCTGTCGCGAAGCCGGGGGGACCACGCGGTCAGGCCGACGTTCTCAAAGGGGGAATGCGCAACGGAGCCGCACTCCCTTGCGGCGGCGGCCGCGCGGAGGATGACCGTCTTGAATTCGGCAAACTTCTCCTCCGTCAAGGCGTCGTAGAAGCCGCTCTCGATGTCGAGAATGTCGGGCGCGGACTTGTTTTCGAGGTAGCCGAGGATCGCGCTGTAGACGGAGAGGCCGAGTTTGCGCCGCCGGTGCAGGGCGAGCATAGGCGCGGAGAGGCCCTGCATGAGGGCAAGGACCTCCTTGGCGTTGCGCCCGCCGCCCTCCTCGGGCCTGAGCGCGAGGGCCGATTCGATCTTCTTGATCGTGGCGGCCTTGTCCGCCTTGTCGCCGTAGAGGCCGAGGCAGAACGCGCCGATGCCCACGCTGTCGAGCCGCTTTCTTACGACGTCGAGCGCGGCCCGCTTTTCGGCGACGAAGAGAACTCTCCTGCCCTTGGCGAGGGCGTTGGAGATGATGTTTGCAATGGTCTGGCTCTTTCCCGTCCCCGGGGGGCCGTGCAGGACGAAGCTGGAGCCTGCGTCGGAGAGGGCCACGGCGGAGAACTGCGAACTGTCCGAGGGGAGGGGAAGGAAGTAGTCGGCGGGATCGCTCTCGTCCTCGCCCGAGACGGGGGCGGCGTGATGCTCGAACGTCCCGTCCTTGAGGGCGGAGAAGAGGGCGTTCTTTCCGAACTCCTCGTAGGAGCGGCGGAGGTCGTTCCACATCAGGAAGCGTTCGAAGGAGAGGGAGGCGAGGTATGCGTCCTCACAGACCTTCCAATTCTTCATGCGCGCCGTCTCCGCGCGGACGGTCGCGAAGATCTCGCTCGGTTTGAGGGAGGAGATGTTCCCCCCGAGGCCGCGCATGTCCACGCCGAATTCGCGTTTGAGGTATTCGAGGAGGGTCGCGTTGACAAAGCGTTCCTTCCCCTCGGCGTAGAGGATACAGCCGTCGATCCCCCGTTGCCGTTTGAGGGAGGCGGGTATGAGCATGAGGGGGGCGTAGCGGGTCTGCCCCTCCTTCGTCGCATAGCAGAGGAAGCCGATGGCAAGGTAGAGCGTGCTTGCGCCCGTCTCCTCCTGTGCCGTGCGGTCGCGCCGCAAAAGACGGAGGGCGGTGCTTGCCGCCTCCTCCGCGCTCCCGTAGACCTTGAGCAATCCCTGTTCCTGTTCGAGGCGGACGAGTTCCTTCTTCTGCCCGTCCGTCTTTGCGCCGAAGGGGTCGGCCGTCTCGCCGCTGCCGATGATGCGGAGGGGCGCGGAGGCCGCGACGAGTTGCAGTTCGTCCGCGCCGCAGCATTGGAGATGAAGGGCGTTTTTGCCCGTGAAGTTCAAAAGGGCGTTCTTGCCCGAGAGATCGAGGAGCCGCCTCTCCCACTTTTCGCTGCCCGTCGCGACGGTCTCCTGCTTGCCGAGTTCGGGGAGGGGAGCGGGGGGCTGTTCGCCCGAAGTCTCCTCCTCGCTGTAGATCTCATAGCCGTTTTCTCCCTTTTCACGGGCGGGGCAGGGTCTGATCCCCGCCAGTCTGCAACGGCGGATATCCGTAAAGAGGGAGTATTTCCCCCGTTCGAGTTTGCTCTTGAAGTGCGATTCGGCGATGACGTACGCCCCCTTCTTGTCCGAGAAGAGGTCGTCCGCGTCGAAGAAGGCCAAATTGTTGATGCCGTCGGAGATGTATCTCTCCACGATCTCCCTGTCCTCCGAAACGCTGTCGAGGAAGCAGGTCTCATACAGCCACACGCCGACGCCGACGTCCTTTTCGCCGATGGCAAGCACGGGGTGAAGCCCCGCGCCCTCGAGGCAGGAACAGGCGAGGACGCCGAGTTCGAGCGCGGTCGCCTTCTTGCCCTCGAGCAGCTTGTCCCGCATGCAGGAGAGGGGGGCGGTCGCGTCGATCTCGCCGTCGCGCTCGATGGACTTGCCCTTGAGGACGGCAAAGATCGCCGCCAGCACGCTCCGTATGCTGTTCTTGTCGCAGTTTTCGTAGCCGTTGGAGTGGTCGCTCCCCCAGACTTTCAGGCGGTTGCCCGCCTCGAGGAGGACGGAGTTGCAGTCGGGCAGACGGGGACGGACGTAGTAGGCGAGCCGTTCGGGATTGCCCTTCATGCCCTCCCAGAAGTCAAAGGGGAGGGCGATGATCTCCGCCGTCTCCGAAGTGATCTCTTTGCCGTCCTTCAAAATGGCCGCCGTCGCGGTGCAGGGGGTGACGCGGTCGCATTCGGAGAGGAACACGGGATTGAAGATCCCCTCGAGGCCGAGTTCCACAGAGCTATCATAGGGGACGGTGACCGCCTTTTCGCAGTAGACGAACAGCCCCTCCCCGCAGGTGACGCGCACGGCGATCGCGGCGTCCGTGAGGGCGTCGTTGCGCACGATGACAGAGGCGGGCGCGGAGAAGTAGTGGTCCGCGTAGCCGACGTATGCGGGGAAGCGCAGTTGGAGGGAGAGATCTTTTTCTGATTTTGCCATGTTTGACCTGACGGATATGATGATTTTTCTTCCACATTATACCATGAAACGGCTCGGCTTGCAAGCGGGAGACGCCCGAAAAAATTGATTTTGGGCGAATTTCCTTCCGCACTCTCCGGAATCGGTTGACATTCGACAAAATTCTCTGTAAAATGATGAAAAATTGAGTAACAGAGGGGGAGAGATCTATGGAGCGGGAAAGGGAAGCGTCCGAATCGGGCCATGCGCTTCCCCGCGTCAACTTCCGTCCCCTGCTCTTCTGCGCCTTTGGGATCGCCTTCGGGATCTTTCTGTATTGCCGCATCCGTTTCGGCGGGCTGTTGCCCTCCGATTTTTTGTTGCTCCTCTGCTTTGTGCTGCTTGCCGCCGTCCCCTTGACGAAGAAGCGGCTCCTTGCGATGTGCCTGTGTCTTTGCGTATTTGCGGCGGCGGGCGTCCTCGGCATTCACATTTATACCGAAAATTTCCTCTCCGGCAAGCGGGAGGGGAGCTATACCGTGGAGGGGACGGCCGTCCTCGTCAGCGTGCGGGACGGCTACACCGAGGCCGAACTTGACGGCGTCCTGCTCGACGGGGAGAGCGTACAGGGGAAGCTCGCCGCCGTCGTCGCGGGGGAGGAACTCCGCACGGGCGACAGGATCGTCTTTTTTGCAAACGTAGCGCGGAATCCCCTGCCCGCGGGCGGATCGCCGGACGCCTATGATTTTGTCAACGATATCCGTTACCGCGCGGACGCAGAGACCTATGAGGAGGGGGAGAAGGGCTTTCATCCGCTCCTCTTTCTGAACGCAAAGCTCTTTGATACCGCGACGGAGGAGATGGGCGGGGAGGAGGGGTATATCGCCTACGCCCTTCTGACGGGCAACTCCCGCATGGTGGACAGCGGATTCATGACGGCCGTGCGGCGGGGCGGGATCGCGCACATCTTCGCCGTCTCGGGCCTGCACATCGGCATTCTGTATGCGGCCGTCCTGCTCCTGTGCCGTCCCCTGCGGCGGTGGGCCGCCCTCCCCGCGATCGCCCTCACCACGGTCTATTGCGCCCTCTGCGGGTTTGCCGTCTCCTCCCTCCGCGCTCTCATCATGTGCGTCTTTCTGAGCATCAACGGGCTTTTGGGACGAAAGACGGACATGATAAACTCCGTTTCCCTTGCGGCCGTCGGGGTCCTCCTCTTTTTGCCCGCGCAGTGGCTGTCCGTCGGGTTTCGCCTCTCCTTCGGCGCGTGCCTGGGTCTTGCCCTCTTCTCGGGGAGCCTCTCCCGCCTGTTCAAACGGGCGCATCTCCCGCAGTTCTTGGGCGGGTACCTTGCGGCGAGCCTCTCCGTCCAGCTCTTCACCTTCCCCGTCATGATGGAGGCCTTCGGATACTTCTCGGTGTGGGGGATCGCGCTCAATCTCGTCGTCGTGCCCCTCCTGCCCCTCGCCTTTCTGACCCTGCTCCTCTGTATGTTCCTCTCGCTCGTCATACCGCCCGCCGCGGGCTTTTTCCTGATGTTCCCCAAGGGACTTTTCTCCGCGCTCCTCTTCCTGTTTGCGGCGGAGGACTTCGGGTGGGTCCTCACGGGCTTTGCCTTCGGGGCGGCGGGGGTCGTGTGGCTGACGGGCTGTGTCCTCTGCACGGAGCGCGTCCGTCTGCGCCCTCTTGCGCGCTGTCTTGCGGCATGTTTTGCGGTCTTGCTCTTCTCGCTCTGCCTCGTCGCCGAAAACTGTCTCTTCGGCGGGGCGGTCATCGACGTCTATGAGAGCGGGGACGGCATGCTCGCGCTCGTCAGGACGGAGGAGAGCAGCGTCCTCATCCTCGACGGCGACCTCTCCCTTGCGGATTGCAAGGACTTCCTCTCCCGCCATACGGGGTCCATCGACGCCGCCGTGGTCCTCTCCGAGGAGCAGACGCGGGCGGTGAACATCGCCGCGTTTACGGGAGCGGAGCGGGTGTATTGCCTCCGCGAAAAGGAGGACGGCCTGCGCGAGACGGACGTCATCTTTGGCAGGGCGTTTGCGGAGGGGGAACTCGCCTTTGCATATGAGACGGACGATACGCTCATGCTCTTTGTGCGCGGGATCGCCGTGAAGTTCGAATTTGGGGAAGTTTCCGCCCTCCGCGCCGATTTGTGCGTCGAAAAGGGGTGCGGGACCTTGAAATATTTTCTCGATCGTGATATAATCCTATTGCTATGAAGTTCGTACAGCTCGCAAGATCGTTGCAGGAGGGGCTTGACCCCATCTACCTCGTGGACGGAGAGGAGACCTATTTCCGCGACCACGCCGTGAAGAGCATCTCCGCGGCCTGCGGTATCACCATGCCCATGCTCAACGACGTCCGCGTCGAGGGGGAGACCCTCAAGGGCGACAGGCTCGCCTCCTTCGTGGGGGACCTCCGCGCGCTCCCCTTCATGGACGAAAGACGGCTCGTCAGGGTGTACGATCTCTATCCCGCCGAGAGGGAGTGGGAGATCTTGCGCCCCTATGCGGAAAACCCCTGCGCAAGTACCGTACTCGTCATCGTCAACGGCGGCAAAAAGGCCAATTCCGCCGATCTGAGGAGGAAGAAGGGGATCACCCTCGTCGATTGCTCCCGCGAGAGCGAGGAGACGCTTTCCCGCTGGCTTTTCGGCCTCATGCGGAAGAAGGGCCTCACGGCGGACAGCGGCGCGGTCTCCCTCATGGTCCGCTACTGCAACCTCGACGCCGCACGCATGGCGAAGGAGTGCGACAAGCTCCTCCTTTTGCTCGGCGAGGGGGGAAGGGTGACGGCCGAGACCGTGGAGGAGAATGTCGCAAAGGACGTCGAATATAAAATTTACGAACTGACGCAGGCGGCCTCCCGCGGGAACGGGAACGCCTTTAACGAGATCCTGCACGACCTCCTCGAAAAGGGGTTCGACGAATACGCCGTGCTGTCCTCCCTCACCTCCCACTACCGCACGCTGTGCGAGATCTCGGGCATGAAGCTCTCCGACGGGGAGGCGGCCAAGGTCCTCGGCGTCAAGCCCTATTCCGTCCGCAAGAACAGGGAGGCGGCGGAGCGGCTCGGGAAGGAGCGCGTACAGGCGATGTACGAAGGGCTTTACGCCCTCTCCTGCGGGGCGAAAAACGGAAAATATTCGGCAAAGGGGGCGTTGTTTGCCGCCATTGCGAAAATATTTTTCGGATAATATCAAAATTCTTTGCTTTTTCCGCAAAATTCGCTATAATATAGTATGAAACCGTTATTTCCGCGCTCAGCGGGAGGGAGGGTATCATGAGATCGGGGCAGGAAGTCTGGACGGGCATAAAGGACTTTTTTACGTCGTATGCCAAGGCCCCCTACCAATGGGTCACCGTCCTTGAACTGATTCTGTTTTTCTTTGTGATCTATTTTGTGCTGCGGACGCTGTACGAGAACAACGCAAAGCGTTTTATTCCCGTGTACATCCTCCTCATTCTCTGCATGGGGACGATCACGGTATTCTCCGTGGCGGTGGACGCGCTGTGGTTCTTCCTCTTCGTCTCCGTGCTGTCCCTCTTCTTCCTGTTCATCTTCGGGACGGAGATCAAGCGGAGCATCTATAACGCCAACGCGGGCAAGGCGGGGCAGCGGCATGTCGCCAGCTCGCCCGACAAGCACATCCAGCGTGCGGAGGAGTGCATCAACGCCATCACGAAGGCGGTATTCAACCTCTCCAAGAGCAACACGGGCGCGCTCATCGTCCTCTCTAACGGCAGTATGCCGAGGGACATCATCGAGAGCGGCGTCCTTCTCAATGCCGACATCTCGAGCCAGCTCATCGAGGGCATCTTCGTCCCCAAGGCTCCCCTCCACGACGGCGCGATGCTCATCAACGGCGACAAGATCATGGCCGCGGGGTGCTTCCTTCCCCTGACGCAAAAGACCTTCCCGAGCGACTACGGCACGCGGCACAGGGCGGGCATCGGCATCGCTGAGGTCGCGGACGTGTCCACGATCATCGTCTCCGAGGAGACGGGCATCATCTCCTACGCACAGAAGAGGAATCAGGACGTGCAGATCTCCCGCTATATCGATTCCGTCGGGCTGAAACGCATCCTGAAAGACTATTACAGCAGGGAATTCTCTTCGGAGGGCAAGAAGGCATGAAATTCGCAGAATTTTTGAAACGCGTATTTTTGACGCACATTCCGCTGAAACTGTTCGCGCTCGTCCTCGCGGCGGCCTGCGTCATCGTGATCAATCTGGTATGAAGAATTGTTTCCGCGCCACACGGCTCTTTCTGCCGCGCGGCGGCTTTGAAAAATGGGCGGTACCTGCCGCCGACAGTCACGCAAGTGACAGGACCTTTTGGGAGCGCGTTGCAAAGAATATCGGCAACGCGCCCTCTTGTCTCAACCTCATTCTCCCCGACGTCTATGACGGGGAGGAGGCGGACGCGGCGGACGCCATTGCGGCGAAGCTCTACGATACCTTGGCCGAGGAGAAGCTCGACCGCATCGGGCGGAGCTTCCTCTTTGTGGAGCGCACGCTGAAAGACGGGCGCGTGAGGACGGGGATCGTCGCCGCGCTCGACCTCGAACAGTTCTCCTTTGCGCACAGGGAAGTCACGCCCGTCCGCGCGACGGAAGCCCCTTCCCCCCGCGCGGAGACGTTGAAGGCGTTCAGGGCAAAGACGCTGCTCGAATTCCCCCATATCCTCCTCTTTTACAGGGACAAGAAGATGAAGCTCGCGAGAATGCTCTCGGGGTACGACCTTGAAACGCTGTACGACTTCCCCCTCATGGAGGAGGGAGGGAGGATCTGCGGCAGTTTCATCGGGGAGGACTACGCCTATGACGTCGCCGAGGAGATGACGACGCGCGGGGAGCCGTGCTTCGCCGTCGCCGACGGCCACGACGAGATCGCCGCCGCCAAGATGTATTGGGAGGAACTCAAACCCACCCTCAAGGGAGCGGAGGTGCGCAACCACCCCGCGCGGTTCGCCCTCGTCGAGTGCATCAACATCTACGACCCCGCCGTGGAGATCAGGCCCGTACACAGGCTGGTCACCGACACGGACGAAGAGGCCTTTGCCGACTATTTTGCGCGGAACATCAAGTGCAAACGGCAGGGGCACCTCCTCTACTGCATGCTTCCCGCGGGTGCGGACGCCGTGAGGAGAGCCGACGGGGTCATCTCCGCATACCTCCGCGCCAACGGCGGGAAGGTGGAATACTTTGAGGATACAGACGCCCTCTCCCGCAGGGGGGAGGGGATCGGCGTGATCTTCAGACCGATCGAAAAGGACGATCTCTTCTATGACATCAAGGGGGGCGAACTCATGCCCCGCCACACGTTCACGATCGGAGAGGAAAACAAGCGGTACAGTTTGGAGGGAAGAGAGATCAGCTATGATTAAAGTATGCAAGTTCGGCGGGACGTCCATGGCCGACGGCATCAATATCCGCCGCGTCGCAGACATCGTAAGGGGCGATGAGGCGAGAAGGTATCTCGTTGTCTCCGCCCCCGGGAAGAGGTACAGCGGCGACGTCAAGGTCACCGATCTGCTGTATGAGGCGCACCGCAATCTCATGGAGACGGGACGGATGGGGGAGGCATTCGAAAAAGTCGCCGCCCGCTTCCGCCGCATCGTCGCGGAGCTTCATCTGGACTTTGACGTCGAGGCCGCGCTCAGCGGGACGGAGGAGGACATCGTTCGCGAAAGGAGCGAGGAATTCACGGCGTCCCGCGGGGAATATCTCACAGGGCGCATCATGGCGGCACTTCTCGGCGTGCCGTTCGTCGATGCGAAGGACGTCATCCGCTTTGACGGCGGCGGCCGCTTCGACCCCGTCGGATATCAACTCATCAAAGAGGCCCTGAAGGGCAAACGGCGAGCCGTCATCGCGGGGTTTTACGGCGCGGACGGCAACGGGAAGATCAAGACGTTCTCCCGCGGGGGGAGCGATCTTTCGGGCGCGATCGTCGCGCGGGCCGTCCTTGCCGACGTGTACGAGAATTGGACGGACGTGAGCGGCTTCCTCTCCTGCGATCCCCGCATCGTTTCAAGCCCCGCGGGCATTCCGCGGCTCAGTTACAGGGAACTTCGCGAGTTGAGTTACATGGGGGCGAACGTCCTCCACAGCGAGGCGATCTTCCCCGTGCGCGAGGCGGATATCCCCATCCATATCCTCAACACTTTCCGCCCCGAAGATAAGGGGACGCTGATCCTCCCCACCGCGCGGTATCTCGCGGAGGCGGGGCGCATGCGGACGGTCACGGGGATCGCGGGGAAGAAGAATTTCACCGTCATCAACATCGAGAAGTCGCTCATGAATACCGAGATCGGCTTCACCTACAAGATCATGGACGTGCTTGTGCGGCACAACATCTCCTTTGAACACCTGCCCTCGGGCATCGACACGATGTCCCTCATCATCGACAGCGAGTTCCTCTCCCACGGGGTCCTCGAGGAGGTCAGGCGGGACATCGAGGAGGCCGTCCTGCCCGACAGGACCAACATCTATTCGGACGTCGCCCTCATCGCCGTCGTGGGGCACGGCATGGCGAAAAGCGTCGGTACTTCGGCGCGGCTCTTTTCGGCGATCGCCAATGCGGGCGTCAACGTCAGGATGATCGACCAAGGTTCCTCGGAGCTGAACATCATCGTCGGGGTGGACAACAGCGACTATGAGCGCACGGTCCGTGCCGTCTACGAAGAATTTTTTCACGAACCGTAACGGAGGAAACCTATGGAACTGAAAGAAAACAGGCCTTTGAGTTTTATCATCGTCGCCATCGTCTACCTGCTCGCACTTGCGGCGGGGATCGCAGTGTATGTATTCTGCCCCTTTGACCTCTGGGCAAAGCTCCTCATCGCCGACGTCACGGCGACCGTCGTCGTGTTCTGTTTCAGTCTGATCTTCGGAAATTCCTCCGTCTACGACCCCTATTGGAGCGTCCAGCCGATCGCCATTCTCTTCGCCCTCTTGGCGGAATTTAAGCCCACCATGCCCGCGATCCTCCTTCTGATCGCGATCACGGTGTGGGGGGTGCGGCTCACGGCGAATTGGGCGTACACCTTCAAAAACCTCACCGCGCAGGATTGGCGGTACACCATGTTGAAGGAAAAGACGGGCAAGCTGTACTTCTTTGTCAACCTCTTCGGCATTCACATGTTCCCGACGCTCGTCGTCTACAGCTGTATCCTCCCCGCCGTCTACGTCATGAGCGACGCTCCCGCCCTCAATGCGGGCGCGGCGGTGTTCTTCGTCGTCTGCCTCCTCGCCGTCCTTTTGCAGGGGGTCGCCGACTGTCAGATGCACGCCTTCCGCAAAAAGGGGACGGGCGGATTCATCCGCAACGGCCTTTGGAAGTATTCCCGCCACCCCAACTATCTCGGCGAGATCCTGATGTGGTGGGGCGTGGGCCTTGCGGCGGTGTGCGTCGATCCCGCGCGGTGGTACCTGCTCTTCGGCGCGCTCCTCAATACGCTGATGTTCCTCTTCGTGAGCATTCCCATGGCGGATAAGCACCAATCGCGGAAGAGGGGATTCGATACATACAAGGCCGAGACGCGAATGCTTCTTCCCCTTCCGTAAGGATAAAAAGAGGCCCCGCGGCAGACAGCCGCGGGGCGATTTTTGTATTCGGTCTATTGGCTCACATACGTCCTTGCTTCGAGGAAGGCGAGAACGGTATCTACGGCGGTCAGAAGATCCTGCCCCGAAAAGCCGTGGCCCGCGCCATTGAGGACGGTCAGCTCTGTCCTGTCCTTTCCGTAGGTCTCGACGGCCCTGTCGATGTACTTCCTTGCGACGAGGGCGTCCTGTGTTCCCCAGACGATGCACACGTCCTTCTTGAATCCCCCGATGACCGCATAGGGGTCGAGGTCCTGCACCGATCTGATGAATTCCGCCCCGATGGAGTAGCCCATGAGCGGGGTGTTGACCTCGGGCTTCCCGTGCCAATCGTCGGGGATGTTGAAGGCGGGGAAGTACAGGGCGATCGCGGCGATCTTATCGCGCACCGTCTCATCGGCCGCGGCGAGCGCGGTGACGAATCCCCCCTGGCTGCCGCCGAAGAGGAAGATCTGCGTCTTGTCCACAATGGGCAGGCGTTGAAGGTCGTTGATGACGGCGATGAGGTCCTGCTTCATCGTGAGCGGGGTATATTCCTCCGCCGTCCTGCCCGTACTCTTGCCGCCCGACTGCGCCCCGCAGAAATCGAACGCGTAGGCGACGTAGCCGCGCTGGGCAAGGCGTTGGCACTCCGTGGGGAAGTCCGTGTAGTGCCCGTTGAAGCCGTGGCTCAGTATGACGAGGGGGAATTTCCCCTTCGCGTCGGGCGACCAGATCTTCCCGTAGATCGAAACATCTTCCCCCTTGACCGTCCATTCCTTCGTTGTGACCTCGTAGGTGAAGCCCTCGGGAAGGACGCGGAGTTCCCTCTCCTCGGGTGTTTGGTCTGTGACGTTATCCTGTTCCACGTTGCCTCCCGTCTTGTCGTCCCCGCCGCCGCAGCCGACGGCGAATGCGCCGAGCGACAGCGTCACTGCGAGCGCGAGTGCAATCAAAACTTTTTTCATATTCTCCTCCCCAAGCCATTGTGTTATTTCTTATTTGTAAAGCGCAGGATGGCTTCGGTATTGCCGAACACGACGATGAGGTCGCCCTCCTCGAACACATAGTTCCCGTCCACCGTCGCGATGAAGAAAAATTTCATAGATGGCAGATCACGACCTCATTTTTTATTACTCCCTCTTTTTGGGAGGACGTACCAGAAAGGCTATGCTCAGCCGATAGGTAGTGTCTCAATATATTCCGTTAATTGTTTTGCATACTGCTCGTGAGCTTCTTTGCATGGATGCGATTCTGCACCGTTAAGATCCGCTTCGAAAACATCCAAATAGATGATTTTTTCGTCCTGCAAAGCCGTCACAACGTCTTTGATCCCGTCGTCTATCGCTTCGACCTTCCCCATCATACCGTAGATACAAATGATATAGGCATTAGGATATATATTTCGCAGGTTCATGACGAAATTCATGTAATCATCGGAAAAATGGTTTGCATATTCTGCGTCCTTGAGCAGGATATATCTACCGTCATTTGTCCCAAGGTTGAGAACGACAATATCCACATCTGTTTCGTATGTCCACGATTCATTGGTGCGCAAAGATGTAAGCGGGTGCATTTCTTCCATATTTACTGAGACAAATATGTGTTTTTTTACGCAAATTCCGCTAAGTGCCACAACAGAGAAGTCAGCATCGAGCGAGAGTGCGGAGAGACAGGCATAAGTTGAACAGGCATCAGAATTTTCCAGTGTCCACGTTGGACCTTGATGTGAAAGATCGCCGTAGCCCGCCGTGATCGAATCGCCAATAAATTCAATTTTGGGGCCGATTGTTTTTTGCGCACGCAGAAAACAATCGGCATTCAAGGATCGCAAAGAAAAAGCACCTTTGTTAACTTCGGAAGATTTCAAAATGCGGATCGTATGGATCCCGTGCGGGAGGCCCTCTGCCAAGACTATGGACCCGCTTGAGGGGATCTTGACACGCGTAGGCGCGGTGTTGCCATCGGTATATATACAGATATAGACATTGCCTTCGAGGCCGATATCCGCAGTCAGTTTTTCGCCGAGGAAACTTACCTCAAAACCTGTAGCCGGATTGTCGAAATATATTGCATTGTTTCGCTCATAAGTACGGCCGAATAAGCCGACGTATGTTTCGGAAAAGGAGTTAATGTCCTCTGCAGTGGCGGTTTCAAACACGGTGACTTCCACCGTGGCCCAAGCATCTTCATAAGAAGCGGAGACTGTAGTTTTCCCATATCCCTTTGCCGTAATCTTACCGTCGTAGTCAATTTCCGCCACGGAGGGATCGGCAGAAGAATATTCAGGCACGGCGGCGAATTGATTCCCGTCCCGCAAAACTTCTGCGGTAAGTTTAGTGACGCCAAAGAGTTCATCGCCCGCAACAAGAGAAACGGAAGATATATCCGTTAATACCTCATAATTTACTGTCTCATCGGGTGGATCAACGGGCGAAGGATCAACGGGCGAAGGATCAACGGGCGAAGGATCAACGGGCGGAGGATCAACGGGCGAGGGATCGACGGGTGAAGGATCGACGGGTGAGGGATCGACGGGTGAAGGATCGACGGGTGAAGGATCGACGGGTGAGGGATCGACGGGCGAAGGATCGACAAGTGAGGGGTGATTTTGCGGTGCGCATGCAACAACAGAAAAAGCAAAGATGATGCTGAGACAAGTTGTTAAAAAGTATTTTTGGAACCTCATAAGATTCCCCTTTCCTTTTTCATATTCTCCCCCAAAAGCCATTGAGTTATTTCTTATTTGTAAAGCGCAGGATGGCCTCGGTATTGCCGAACACGACGATGAGGTCGCCCTCCTCGAACACATAGTTCCCGTCCACCGTCGCGATGACGTTGTTGCCCTTCTTGACGGTCAAGATGTTCATGCCGAACTTCACGCGGGGATTGATGTCGATGACCCGCTTTTTCAGCCATTTCTTCGGGGTCTCGATCTCAAAGATCGCGTGTTCGGCGTCGAGTTCGATGAAGTTGACGACGTTCGCCGAGTTGAGCGTGACGGCGAGTTTTTCGGCGACGTCCCTGTCGGGATAGATGACCTCGTCCGCGCCCGCCCGCATGAGGAACTTCCGCTGGATCTCCGTGGAGGCCTTGGAGACCACGCGCTTTGCCCCGAGGTCCTTGAGGTTGGACGCGATCTCGAGGGAGGCCTGAAAGTCGTCCCCGATCGCAACGACGCAGACGTCGTAGGAGGGGATATCGAGCGAGCGGAGGTTGTCCATGACCATGCAGTTCATGATGAGGGCATTGGTATAGCGGGCAGCAAGGGCGTTGATCGTGTCCTCGTCCTTGTCCACGATCATGACTTCGTCGCCCATGCCGAGGAGCCGTTCGCCAAGCTCCCGCCCGAATTTCCCCATGCCGATGAGTAAAACAGATACCATATTTCTCCTTATCCGATAAATATCGTTTCCACGGGGCGTTTGATCTTCGCCTCCGATTTGTTCTTCCGTCCGAGGGCCATGGCGATCGTGAGTACGCCCACCCTTCCCGCGAACATCAAAAGCGTCAGAATGATCTTGGAGGCGACGCCGAGGCGCGGCGTGACCGAGAGGCTCAGCCCCACCGTCCCGAGGGCGGAGACCGTCTCAAACAGTGCCTCCTTGAAGGTGAGCGGCTCAAAGGCGCAGATGCTCATCACGGCGACGAGAATGATGGAGAGGTACGCCGTGAACACCGCGAGGGCCTGATGGAGCTGGGACATATCCACGCGGCGTTTGCCGATGTTGATGTCCTTCTTCCCCCCGAGGGCGGCGACCATTCCCATGATCATCACCGCGACCGTGCCGACCTTGATGCCACCCGCCGTGGACCCCGAGCAGCCGCCGATGAACATCAGAATGACGGTCAGAAGATACCCGCTTTCAGACAACTTCGCGTAGTCCACCGTGTAGAAGCCCGCCGTCCGCGCCGTCGTCGCGTCGAAGAGGGCGCACAGGATCTTCCCGCCCCAGCCCTTGTCGGCATAGCCGATGTTCCAATCGAAGGCGAGGAACAGCCCCGTCGAGATCGTGAGCAGCATCAGACTGACGATGAGAATGAACTTCGTATAGAATTGGAATTTCTTGGGATTGGCCCTGCAATTGAAGATGTCCCCCCACACGCAGAAGCCCAGCCCCCCGATGAAGATGAGGGCGCAGACCGTGATGACGACGAGGGGATCGGAGGCGTATGACGAGAGGGAACCCGCGTCCCCCATCAGGTCGAAGCCCGCATTGCAGAAGGCGGAGATGGAGTGAAAGACCGAAAAATAGATGCCCTGCCCGACGCCGAAATCGGGGATGAAGCGGATAGAGAGTAGCCCCGCGCCGAGGAGTTCGAAGATAAAAGTCCCGATGACGATCTGTTTTACGAGCGTCTTGACGCCCATGAGGTTGTTGCTCCCGAGGGAGCGGACGACCGCGCTCCTCTCATACAGCCCGAATCCGCGCTTGAGCATGATAAAGACGATGGAGACAAAGATCGTGAATCCCAGCCCGCCCATCTGGATGAGGATGAGGATGACGATCTGCCCGAAGAGCGTCCAGTGCGTGAATGTGTCAAAGGGGACAAGCCCCGTGACGCAGGCGGCGGAGGTCGCCGTAAAGAGCGCGTCGATATAGTTGGTGGAGCCTTCCCTCGCCGCAAAGGGCAGGACGAGCAGAATGCTCCCCGTGAGAATGACGATGAGATACCCGAGGGTCAGATACCGCCATATGCTCATCTTTCTTTTCGTTTTCAGCTTCATGCTTTTCCTCGGTAAAAGGATAACATCTATATTTTATCAAATCGCGCGGCAATTATCAAGCGTTTTTGCGGGAAATGCGGAAGAGGCGGAAAGAATCGGGCGGAACGCCGAAAAAAGACGGCCCTTTTCCGCGGTTTCGCACTTTCAAAAAAATCCGAAAAATTTTCCGAAAAAATGCGTTCAAACTGTTGACAAGATCAGAAAAGGGTGATAAAATATCCGTGGTTGTGAGATACAACATATATTTTGTAAAAATCATCTGAGAGGAGTACGAAAACAAAAATGTCAGGATGCAAGCGTACGATCCTGCGGGGGAATATCCCCGCAAAGGCAAAAGGCCCGTCTTTCTTCGGCACGGCGGCAAGAGGAGTATCCCATGCTCCCGTACTTGCACGCTGACCTTTGGGTAGCCCGCGGAAAGACCGTCTTTTGCAGAAAAGACGGTTTTATTTTTTGCGAAACGGAAAAACGAAGCATCTGAAAGGAGGAAGGAGATCAAAGAGATGTTAGGGTATCTTACGGAAATCATGTTGCACACTTACTTTCTCGCCGAAGCGGTCGTCGGCCGCTTTTGCGGGGACAAGCGCGCGCTCTTCGGAGTATTTGCGCGGATCTTTCTCCTTCCCGAAGAGGAGAGGGAGCGGCTCTTCGGGCTTGTCAGGCGGGACGAGATCCAGGAATTGAAGAGCGAACAGCTCTATATGCAGCTGCGCAGGCTCCGCCAATTCTTTGCCATGCGCGGGGAACAGCGGGAGGAGGACCCCGAGACGGTGCGCCTCCTTGACATCAAGGGGAGCGCGCTCTCCCTTGCGGAGCGGTACAAACTTCCCCTCACGGAGCCGGTGCAGGCCGTCGCGTGCGAGAATCTTCTCGCCGTGGCGGAGGGGGGTTGCGTGCCCTTCCTCGTCATTCTCGGCGCACTGCTCGGCGAGGGCATCGTCATGGGCAAGGATCCCGCCCGCGGCTTGCAGAACATCAGGAAGGCCGCCGAATGGAACAGCATCGAGGGCCTCTTTGCGGGGCTTGCGTACGATCCCGACGACAGATCGCGCTATCTCGTGCCTTTGAGCGGGCTGCTCAAGCGGCTCGGCCACGACGAGACGGCGCGGCGCGTTGAGAGCGTCTATGGGAAGGCCGATCCCGACGGCGGGTGCGGCTATCTGCTCCTTGAAAAGGCCTTCGCGCAGGGCATCGTCCGCCGCGACCTCTATTCCAAGGCCCATGCCCGCCTCATCTACAGCACCGCCGTGGACGAGAAGGACAAGGAGGCCGTCATTCTCTCCCCCAATAAGGAACTCTTTGCCGAGGCGAGCGCGCTTCCCCTGAAGCTCTCCTTCACGGACGCGCCCTTTGACCCCGCGCCTCTCATCGCGGTCCGCCCCTACCTCAGCAGGGAGACGGAGGACGTCGCGGCCCGCATCGAGAACTTCGATCTGCGCGGCATCGACGGGTATTGCCCCGTCTGCCTGTCGTCGGAGAGCGTCTACATGACCGAGCGGTACGCCGCCGCGGTCCGCAGGGCGTTCCCCTCTGCCCGCGTGGAGCGCGTCGAGGTCTCAGACATGACCGAGTATGACCTCGAGCCGACCCAGAACAATCTCTTTGTGCGCGGGTGCGCGGAGGACAAATTCAATGTATATCTGATGTTCTTCCGCGGGGAGATCCACGAGCGGGTGTTCGACGCCGCCAAGAACTTCCTCAAGAGCGCGAAGCGGAGACGGTTCCGCCTCGTGCGCCCCGGGGTGTCCATCGATCTCTCCCCCGTGCTTCCCGTGTGCTTCTGCGACGCGGAGTGGGAGAAGCGGTTGGAGGGCCTGTGCGACGTCGTGCGCATCGCTCCCCTCTCCAAGGAGGAGAAGAGCTGGCTCCCTGCCGAGATCTTCAGGGAGAAGCAATCGGTCTACGGGGCAAATTCCGTCGCCATGGCGGCCGTCGCGCCCGCAGTCCTCTCCGAGTACACGGCCGACGAGATCGACAAGATCCTCGACGCCGCCGTCCGCGAACACAGGAGGACGGCCTTTGAGCTGACCGACGGCGACGTGAAGAAGTACTACCGTCTCATCTGCGAAAAACACAATACATATTACGGATTCGGAGGTGGTTACAATGGATATCATGAGTGAACTTCTCAAAGATTACGACAATACGGCGTATGTCCATTACAGCGACATGAACGAGGACTTTCCGAACAGCGTATGGTATGACGAACTCCCCGAAAGGGAGGTGACGGGCGTACTCAAAGCGGCGAGGTACGTCGGCGGGAGGCTCCTTCAGACCTATTCCGAGAAGGAGAACCACGTCGGCGTCATCGCCTCCACGCGGCTCGGCAAGACGACCTCCTACGTCATTCCCACCGTCATCTCCTTTGCGCGGGCGAAGAACAAGAAGAGCATGGTCATCTCCGACCCCAAGGGGGAGATCTACCGCCACACCGCCGCCGCATTGGAGAAGGAGGGGTACACCGTCCTCCTCCTTAATTTCAGGAACTACCTCCATTCGGAGTGCTGGAACCCCCTGACGCCCATCTTCCGCAAGTACCACTCCATCTTTTCGGTGTACAAGGAGGTCGAACTTGTCATGACGCCGAACGGCCCGAGGAACAAGTTCCGCGGCGTCGTATATGAGGACCAGAAGGCCCTCGACGAGGCCATCGCCCGCTGGGTCAGGCTCATGACGGAGGAGGTCGGCAACGACATCGACACCGTTGCCCAGATGGTCTGCCCCACCGAGGACAAGCGCGACCCCTATTGGGAGGACAGCGCGAGGGAGCTTTTGAAGGCATATCTTTGGGGGATGCTCGAGGACAGCGATCGGGATTCCACTGCCAACAGCCGCCGCCGTCCGATCACCGAGGGGACCTTCTCCTTCGGCACGATCATCACCCTGATGGGGGAGATCACGAACGGATTCCCTTCCTTCTTCTCCTCCCGTCCCTCCTCCTCCCGCGCGCGGGCGATCGCGTACAGCACGCTGCCCGAGGCGGCAAACGTCACAAGGCAGTGCATCATCAGCATTTTCAGCTCCAAACTGTCGGTATTCCGCGAGAGCGCGATGCGCCTCGTGACGAGTTGTAACTCCTTTGAGATGAGCATTCTGACGGGGGAGAAGCCCGTCGCCGTGTTCATCTGCTACCGCGACGAACTGAAAGTGCATTTCAAGGTCATCAGCCTCTTCATTCAGGACGCCTACCGCCTTCTGATCGAACACGCCAACGCACAGCCGACGGGCATGCGGAAGGTCCCGTTCTACTTCATTTTGGACGAATTCGGCAATTTCCCCGCGATGAAGGACTTCGAGACGACCATCTCCGCCTGTGCGGGACGGAACATCTTCTTTATCCTCATCATGCAGTCGTATGCCCAACTCAACAGCGTGTACAGCGACGCCGTCGCGGAGATCGTCGTCGAGAACCTCAACATGCACATCTTCATGGGGTCCAACGACCCCGGAACGCTCGAAAAGTTCTCCAAGGAGTGCGGAAAGGTGACGCGGCTCTCCCCCGTCTCCGCCCTCAACGGGAGCGGGTACGAGATGAACCAATTCTCCTTCGACACCATTCCGCTCGTCCCCGTCAGCATGCTCTCCCGCTTCGTCGCGGGCGAGTGCATCATCACCGAGGCAAATTGCGGATATGTGCTGTTCTCCAAATTGGAGCGGTACTACGAATGCAGGGAATTCGCCGATCTTCCCCTCCGCGACGAAAAAGAGTACATCGGCAGGACAGATCCTTTTGACAAGAAATATATTTACAGTACAGAGTGACGGGAGGCGGTCATGGCAGACAAGAAAAAGATGGAGGAATATATCCTCAGACAGCAGCGGGTCACCATTCCCGCCATACAGCAGCGGTTTTCCGCGGACTATTACACCGTCTATACCCTCGTGAACGATCTCGTGAAGCGGGACCTTCTGTTCTACGACAAGGGGCTTGAATACGTCACGGCGGGGGCGGGAAGATCTCCCGCGCCGCCCGAGTCTCTCGACGACGTGTTCGCCCGCGTCAGCGGGGAGACCGTCCCCCGCGAAGAAAAAAAGCCCGCGCCCGCCTTCCCCAAGCGGCGGGGAGTGCGCAGCCCCGTGCAGGCCTTTTTCGACGGTCTCTTCGGCAACGCAAAAAAGTATGACCAAGACCTGCTCCATACCCTCTACGGGGACTATGACGGCAGCAGCGATCGGCTCAGCGATGAGGAGAAGAGGCTCAAAGCCCTCATAGAGGAGGACGAGGGGACCGACGACGGCGGCGGCTTGGACGACGCCGATTTTGACATGCTCTTTGCGGAAGATGACGACGATTACGACGAGGACTGCCTCATCAAGCCGATGACGGACGAAGAGATCGAGGAGATCGTCGAGGCGCACAAACGCAGGATCGTGGACGCCGCCGTAATGGACAGCGAGCTGGGCGACGGGATCGCCGACACCCTCAACGTGGACGAACTGTCCCTCATTCTCCCGTGCATCGAGAGCGCGGAGTCGTGCGAGCCGAAGGTCGCCGATTCCGACCTCATCGCGTGCGCCTGCCCCCGCCAGCGGATCGGCAAGGACGTCCTCCGCTCGGTACAGGCCGTGCGGGACCTCTTCTTCAAAGTCTTTGACTTCTGCCTGGTGAAGGCCGAGATGATCAGGATAGACATCGGCTATTCCGTCGTGGGCTTTACGGTCAGGGCGGCGAGCGCGGAGGTCTATCCGCGCATGAAGAAGTACGTCACCCACTACGCGCTCGGGCTTTTCCGCCGCGCGAGCATCGAGGAGAACGAACGGCTCGATCTCGTTAAACTCGTCGTCCCCTTCCCCGAGGGAATGCGCAAGACCCTCCCCGTCTCCTATTTCGCGAGGACGATCAAATACCCGCGCAGGCACGGGCTGTATCTCGCCATCGGCAAGACGCACGAGGGGCAGGACGTCGTCTGCGACCTCAGAGATCATAATTTGCTCATCGCGAGCGACAACGGCGTCGAGGGAAACGCCTACCTCCACGGCGCGATCGGGGAGCTTGCCGCGCGGTACTCCCCCGAAAAACTCCGCATCTTCTCTGCGGCATTCTGCCACGCCGACTTCCTCCCCTATGGGGGACTTCCCCACGCCTACACCCCGCGGACGGTCACGACGAAACACGGGCTGTTCGCCATGCTCGACATCCTCTGCGGCCTCACCGCTCCCCCGAAGGAGGGGGAGACGCGCCCGCAGAATATCCTCCTCGTCATGGACGGGCTTCCCCCCATGGACGAGACCGAGCGGGAGCAGTTCGCAGATAAATTGGAGAAGATCGCAAGGGCGCGGGCGGCGGGCATACGCGTCATTCTCTCCGTCAACGACGCCTCCGAGGAGACGCTTCCTCCGCGCATCATCGGCCTGTTCGGCGCGAGACTGAACTTCCGCCTCACGGGCGCGGCGGGCGAACGGCCCGAATTCCGCCCCGCGCGGGAGGGGATTTCCGTCCTCTGCGAACCGTCCGACCTCCTCGTGGGGAGCGGTGACGGCTACTATCGCGAGGGAGAGGACGAGACCAGGGTGCAGGCGGTCATCTCCGAGACGCCGCGGGCTACCGTGCGGCGCATCGCCACGGGGGCAAACAAACACTTCGACTTCTATCCCATCTCCGAGCCGCCCGCCGAGATGGTGCGCCTCGAACCGCCCGACAAAGTTTATCTCGACGGGTTGAAGTTGTGCGTGGATTTGCACAGCGCGAGCATCTCCTACATTCAGCGCAGGTGCGGGATCGGGTACAGTCGGGCAGGCATGATCGTCGAGTGGATGGCGTGCCTCGGGTACATTTCCGAGTTTACGGACTGCCGTGCCCGCCGTGTGTTCCTCACAGAGGAACTCTTCACCGACCTCTACGGGGACGTGATTTAGAAACTTCCGAAAAAGAGAGCCGCACGGCTCTCTTTTTTCGTCTCCGGCCTACCCCCTACGGGGGTCGCAAAACGCAACGGGGGGTGGGGGGACATCGACCAAGGACCTTCGCTACGCTCAGAATGAGCGGGAGAGGCTCATCCTGAGCCGAAGGCGAAGGATCCCCTCAAACGAATTCCCCTCGTCGCCCCTTATAGGGGACTGTCCCTCAGCTTTTCTTGTCCAAAGGCTTCCCCCCTGTGGGGGGAAGCTGTCGCCGAAGGCGACTGATGAGGGGTGCTTCCAATCAAGATGCCCCTCAACCGTCACGGCAGAGCCGTGCCACTGTCTCATGCGGGTAGAGACCCGCAGTACTTCGCCTACGGCTCGTGCCGCCCTTGGAGCAATAAGAATGCGGGCGGGGCGGTCACCGTTCGCGCGGGATAATGCGCTCACTCACCGCAAAACGCAGCGCACAGCACACTGTGCTGATGCGCAAGAATTGCGTTTTGCGACCCCCTCGGGGGGGAAGGCTTATATAATGAGGCTCCCGCATAGCGGATGGTGGGGGGATTGCGTCATTCAGAGCGTAGCGATGAATCCCGAGGGGGAAAGAACGGACTTCGTTCTTCGGGATGTTTCGGCTTCGCCTCAACATGACGCGTACCCCCTCCCATGGAGGGGGCGAGAACGATACCTCCCACGGGAGGGCCAAGGGCAAGACGTAGCGCGGGAATACCGAAAAATCTCAAAATTCTCAAAAAAACCATTGACAAGTGGATTTGAAAAGTATATAATGTAAGAAAAGTAATACTTTTAGGAGCAATACAGTATGGAAAACTTTCCCGAAGGCAAATATCTTGCGACCGTGAAGATCGGCCCCAAGGGGCAGATCGTCATTCCCAAAGAAGTGCGCGACATGTTTTCTCTCAATGCGGGAGACGCACTCCTCCTCATGGCGGACAAAAACCAGGGCATCGCCCTGCAACCGTTCTCGTATGCGGAGTCCTTTTTGAACGCCGTCAAGCAGGTCAAGGACGGGGAGAGCTGACCATGTACGCGCTCGAAGTCCAAAACTTAAAAAAAGTCTACCCCAATTTCACGCTCGGCGGCATCTCCTTCGCGGTGGAGGCTGGAGAAATTGCGGGGCTGATCGGCCGCAACGGCGCGGGAAAGAGTACCACGCTCAAATCCATCATGCGGCTGATTTCGTCCGAAGGGACAGTCAGGGTGTTCGGACGGGACTTCTCGGAGGAAGAAAGAGCTGCCAAGGAGCTGATCGGCTACGTCGGCGGCGGGTTTCGGTTCTATCCGAATAAAACACTCTCTGCCGTCGCAAAGGCGGTCGCGCCCTTTTATCCCCATTGGGACGGGAAGGCCTTCAAACGTTACTGTGAAGAGTACGCACTTGTCCTCACCAAGCGGGTGAGGGAGCTTTCAGAGGGAATGAAGATCAAATTCTCCCTCGCGCTCGCCTTATCGCATGGGGCGAAATTGCTCCTTTTGGACGAGCCGACGAGCGGCCTCGACCCGCTCTCCCGCGAGGACTTCTGCGATACGCTTCTCTCCCTCAAAAAGCAGGGCGTTACTGTGTTGTTTTCCACGCATATCACGTCTGACCTCATGCGCGTCGCCGACCGAATTCTTTACCTGTCGGACGGGACGCTCCTTACGGACGGCCCGCTCGAAACGCTCATCGGACGATACCGTTTCCAACGCTTTGCCTCGCTTTCGGAGGCGGCCGCGGCGCGGGCGATCGGCGTGAAGGAAGGAAAAGATGGTTATGGGGGCTTGGTCACGGGCACGTCCGAGGGGCGGGAAGCCACCCTCGACGAGATCATGATCCACCTTGAATGGGAAAAGAGGAGACAAAATGAAAGCACTCATTAAGAAGGAATTTTCTCTCTGTCTGCACCCGACGTCCTTTGTCTTTTTGGCGTTTGCGGCACTCGTCTTTGTGCCGAACTATCCCTATGAAGTCATCTTCTTCTTTTCGGGGCTGTCTGTTTTCTTCATCTCCATGGCGGCGCGGGAGAGCGGGGATTTGACATTCACTTGCTCGCTCCCCGTCAAGAAGAGGGAGGTCCCCCTCGCGCGGATCATGACCGCCGTCACGTTCCAATGCGCGCTTCTGCTGTTGGCGGCGGTTTGTATCGCCGTAAAGCAGACGGTCTTTCCCGAGGAGATGCGCGTCAACCTCGCGGGAAACAGCGCGAATTTAGCCTTCTGCGGGTTTGGAGGGTTGCTCATGGGCGTGTTCAACCTCGCGTTCTTTCCCCTGCACTATGGCCGCCCCGAAAAGGTCGGCGTGCCGTTCGTGATCGCGGCGGCGGTGCAGTTTGTCCTCATCGGCCTTTTGGTCGCGGTCAGGCATTTGCCCTTCTTCGCGCCGCTCACTCTGCCCGACCCCGCAAATTATGGGGCGAAACTTGCCGTCTTGTTCGGCGGCCTTGTCCTGTACGGCGGCATGACCGCCGTTGCCGCGCTCCTCTCCATGAGACGGTTTGAAAGCGTGGACTTGTAATATTTTGATGTAAGCCTGTCTTGTCGCCCCTTATAGGGGAGAGGTCGAGGCGTGACGTCCTTTCCTTGTCGCCCCTTATAGGGGAGATGTCACGAAGTGACAGAGGGGTTTCGTACTGATTCCGTCTTGCCGCCCCGCGTCATTCTGAGAAACGGGGACTGAACGAAGTCCGAGACGTTGAACCGAAGAATCTCGCGGGGGGGCGACCTCATCATAATAGCGGCGGGATGCTTCGGGTCAGCTTTTCGGCTTCGAACAACATTGCTTCTCAGCATGACGCCGCTACCACGGACTTCGTTTGAG
>CANPZV010000009.1 GCA_947589285.1 uncultured Clostridia bacterium | reverse complement strand
GACACCCACCCCTCGAGGGGTGGGCAAGAGCTTACCCCCTGCGGGGGACTTCCCCTAATAGGGGCAGCGGGGGGATCCCGCGTCATTCTGAATGGCGCGCGGGGAGCCTTTCTCGCTTGCCATGGCCTTCCCATTCGAAAAAAATTCAAATTTTCTTTCCCGCGGCGGGGCGGTTTTCAGTTGACAAATTTTGATTTGAAGCATATAATTCAGATACAATGTGTTGCTCGCAAGAGGCGTAAATCCGATTGGATCTGCGCCCTTTTTTTGTGCAAAAGGAGTTTATTATGGAAGAAAACAAGACAAATAAAATGTCAGCAGGGTCCGTCTGCGGTCTGATCTGGAAAATGGGCCTTCCTATGATCGTGTCCATGATCTTGCAGGCCATCTACAACATCGTGGATACGGCCTTCGTCATCAACATGGGGGAGGAGGGCGTCGCGGGGAATCTCGCGCTCACCTTCGCCTTTCCCATTCAGCTCCTCATCATTGCCATCGGCGTCGGGACGGGCGTCGGCATTAACGCCCTCCTGTCGAAATCGCTGGGCGAGGGCAACCGCGAAAAGGCGGACAGGACGGTCGGCAACGGCATCTTCCTCGGCCTTGTGATCTATGCCGTCTTTCTGCTCTTCGGCCTCTTCTTGGCTCGGCCCTTCATCGCCATGCAGGCGCAGGGAGATGAACGGGTGACGGAGATCGGAACGCAGTATCTCACGATCTGCACGACCTGTTCGCTCGGTGCGATCGGCTTTACTATCTATGAGCGGTTTCTGCAGAGTACGGGCAAGACGCTCTTTTCCACGATCGCGCAGGTCTCGGGTGCGGCGGCGAACATCATTCTCGACTACATCTTCATCTATCCTCTCGGCTGGGGCGTCGCAGGGGCGGCGTGGGCGACCGTCATCGGGCAAGTCCTGTCCATGCTCGTTGCGATGTTCTTCCATTATTTTTTCAACCGAGAACTTCACAACGCATGGAAAAACATCCTCCCGAGCGGAAAGATCATCGGGGAGATCTACCATATCGGCTTCTCTGCCGCATTGATGCAGGGGCTTCTGTCGGTGATGATGCTCGGCGTCAATCTCATTCTCGGAACGGCCGAACATGCGGACGTCATTCAGGGGAGCTTCGGCATCTATTATAAGATCATGCAGTTCGCGCTCTTTGCCTGCTTCGGCCTCTCCAATACCATTATTTCCGTCCTCTCCTATAATTACGGAAGGGGGGACAGGGAACGCTCCCGCGCCTGCATCAAGTGGGGGATCGTCAATACGCTCATTGTTGCCGCGCTCATCATGGCTCTGTTTGAGGGACTTGCTTCGCCTCTTGCGGGGATCTTCGGCATGGCGAGCGGAACAGACGGGCAGGAGATCATCGCTGTCGTAGTCGCCGCCATCCGCATCGCAAGCGTCGGATATCTCTTCATGGGGCTGAGCATCGCCGTGCAGGGCGTATTGCAGGCCCTCGGGTACGCGCTTGCCCCGCTCGTCATCTCCCTGCTCCGCCTCGCCGTCTTTGTGTTCCCCGCCGTGTGGCTGTTTACCCTTTCCGCCCGCGCGGCAGAGGTCGTCTGGTGGGCATTCCCGATCGCGGAGGCCCTGACTGCCGCCGTTGCTCTTCTCTTCCTATTCTCCGCCATGCGGAAAAGATCCCTCGGGAAGCAGGGGGAGACAGCGTTCGGCGCAAAAAAGGCGATGCGCGTCGGAAATTCGGAAATCTGACCATTTACCGCTTGACATCTCAAAGAAATGAGACTACAATATTGAATGACAATTTCCCATGGAGCGGGTGGACGGTATGGAAGAAAAAAACATTCTCGATATGATCTCCGAAGCGGAAGCAGAGGCTCTCTCTATCCTTACAGAGGCGCAGGAGCAGGCTGCCGCGATCGTCACCGACGCCGAAAAGAGGGCAATGGAGATCTCCAAGGGAACGGAGGCCCTTGCGGCGAAGCGTGCGGAGGAGATCCTCACGTCTGCCGCGCGGGAGGCTGAAGAGGCCTACCAAAAGGCCATTTCTGCCGCCGAGCAGGACGCGAAAGCGTATGCCGACGGCATTTTAGAGCATGTGGAGCCGCAGGTCGCCGAGATCGTCGGGAGGATAACGAAGTGATCGCAAAGATGCGAAAACTGAATCTTGCCGCGCTCTCCTACGACCGTGACGACATCCTGAACACGCTTGAGCGCACGCATGCCGTCGAGATCAGGGAGAGCGAGGGGGCCGTCCCCTCAGACTCCGCAGGGGAGCTGAGGGAGTACCTTTCCCGCCTCGAATCGACGCTCGAGACCCTGACGGGCTATGCCGAGCGGCGGGCAAAAGAGGAGAAGAGGGAGATCGTAAAGGACGGGTTTGAGGTCGGCTATGCCGAATTCATGGCCGCGGGGGAGTTCCGTCCCCGCGCCGACCGCATTGCGGAGCTTACCGCCGCCGCCCTCGACGAGATCGTCTCCGCACAGGCGGAGGGGGTGCGCCTTGGCCGCGCGGTCGCGGCCGCCCTGCCCTATGCCGCGATCCAAAGGCCCTTTTCCTCCTATCATGACACCAAAAATTTCGTCGTGCGGCTGGGGATCGTCCCCGCCTCCGCATGGGAGAACGCCGCGCCCGCTTTGGAGGAACAGCCGCTCATCGCCTGTGAGGCCGTCCCCGCCGAAGAGGGGGTGGCCGTCTGCGCCGTCGCCCACAGGAGCGTCGCGCCCGCGCTCGAGAACTTCCTGTCCTCCTGCGGGTTTGCCGCCTGCCCCTATACGGGGGAGATGACGGGGGAAGAACAGCTCTTCTCCCTCCGCAAGGCTGTCTCCGTCGCCGAGGAAAGGGGGAAGGCCGCCGAAGAGACCCTCTTCGGGCTTTCCGAGGAGCTGAAGAACTTCAAGATCTATTGCGACTTCGTCGGTTTCGAGCTTGAAAAGGCCGAAGCCTCCGAGAAAATGCTCTGCTCTGCCCACACCTTCTTTTTGGAGGCGTTTTTGCCCGCCGATGAGGAGGAGAAGGTCAAAGCCGCCCTCGACGCGAAGAGCTTGCCCCTCTTCTACGAGTTTTCCGATCCCAAAGAGGATGAATTTGTGCCGACCCTTGCAACGAACAACGAGGTCGTGCGCAACTTCGAGACCATCACCAACATGTACTCCGCGCCGAACGCGAGAGAGTTCGACCCGAATACCGTCATGTCCTTCTTCTACTCCGTCTTTTTGGGGTTCATCATGGGGGACGTCGGCTACGGGCTTCTCATGATGCTCGGCGGCGGATTTTTATATTTCAAGAACCGCAGAAAGGAGGGGGGCATCAAGTCCCTCGCGGGCGTGTTTGCGATCGGCGGGATCTTCGCCTTTATCTGGGGATTTTTATTTAATTCCCTCTTCGGGATCCAGATCTTGCCCTATACGGTCATGCCCGATTTGGGCGTTTCGATGCCCGATCTCGGCGTAGAACTCCCCGGGGCGCACGCCGCGGCCCGTCCCTCGTCGTGGACCTTCATCGGGATCTCGATCCCCGCCATTCTCATCATCAGCATGATCCTCGGCATCATCCAGCTCTTTGCGGGGTATCTCTGCAAGGCGTGGCAGCATTGGCGCAAGGGGCGCGTCTTCGACGGCGTATGCGACGGGCTTACCTGGGCCGTGTTCTCCCTCGGCGCGCTCCTCGCCGTCTGCGGCTTTGTGGATGAGTTCAACGTCCCGCAGTTCAAGATCGTCGGCGGGATCATGGCGGTCGTCGGCGTCGCATTGGCGGCCCTGACGGCGGGCAGGCACGAAAAGTTCATCGGCAAGTTCACAAAGGGCTTCGGGTCGCTCTACGGCATCATCAACTACGCGTCGGACGTTTTGAGCTATGCGAGGCTGTACGGCCTCATGCTCTCGGGCGCGGTCATCGCCCAGCTCGTCTCCCACTACGCGCTCTACTTTATCGTCGGCGGCAATTTCGCTCTCGCGATCCTCGGCGTCATCCTCATGGTCGTCGGGCACATCTTCAACCTCGCGATGGGGCTTCTGAGTGCCTACATCCACGACGCAAGATTGCAATATGTGGAATTCTACGGCAAGTTCTTTGAGGGGGAAGGGGAGCTGTTCACCCCCCTCGGCTCCAAGAAGAAGCATATCAGCGTCTCGGCCTGAGCGGGAACCCCGCGCGGGTAAGAGACCATTTCAAATCAAGGCAAAAACGAATTCTATTCGGAGGTCAATATGTTTACAACAGGTTATGTCATTGCAATGATCGGCATCGCGCTCTGCGTCCTTCTCTGCGGCGTGGGTTCGGCGATCGGTCTTTACAAGACGGGTACGGCGGCGGCAGGCGTTCTCTCGGAGAATCCCAAGCTCTTCGGCAAAGTCATGGTGCTTGTCCTTCTCCCCGCAACGCAGGGCATCTACGGCTTCATTGTCGCACTCATTGCTTCCAACCAGCTCGGCAGCATTCAGGAAGCTCTCGTCGCGACCGAGGCGGTCGCAGGCGCGGGCGGCATGGTCGCCGAGGGCTGGTCGATCTTCGGGGCCGTCCTTCCCATGACGGTCTCGGGTCTCTTCACGGGTATCTGCCAGGGCAGATCCGCCGTCAACTGCATCTATGCGGTCGGCAAGCAGGAATCCCTCGGCGGCAAGCTCATTCTCTATCCCGCGATGATCGAGTTCTACGCGATCCTCGGGCTTCTGATCTCCATGATCTTGGTGAACGCCGTCCCTCCGCTCAACTATCTTCCCATCGTGACGGAACCCACCGCACCCGCGGCCGTCGCCGCCCTCTTCTGATATGGGACGGGAAGAGATCGTAGCCCGCGTTCTCTCCGACGCCCGCAAAGAAGCGGACGGCATTGTGGAGGCCGCACGGAAACGGGCGGAAGAGATCGTCCGCGCCGCCGGCCTTGCGTCGGAGCAGGAGATCGCAGAGGCAGAGAGGGAAGTCGGGGAACGCGCCAGGCTCCTCACGGACGGCAGGGCCGCAACGGCCCGCCTCGACAGCCGCAAGATCCTTCTCGCCGAAAAGAGGCGGGTCATTGACGGCATCTATCTGCGCGCGCTCGCAACGCTCGTCTGCCTCGGGAGGCACGAGAGCCTTCTCCTCGCCGAAAAACTTCTCATTGCGAACGCAGAGGAGGGGGACGAGATCGTCTTTTCCGAGAACTTTCCGTATGCGGAGGACGTCTCTGCCCTCCCGATCGTGCAGGAGAAAAAGCTCACCGTGAGCGGCGAGCGGCCTGAACTTTCGGGCGGATTTCTCCTCCGCGGAAAGAGTTCAGACAAGGACGTCACCTACGCCGCCATCCTTGAAGCGGACAGAGAGGAACATCAGGCCGAAATCGCACGCGCGGTATTCGGCAACGCATAATTTATGGCATTCGACACCAACTTTACAAACGGCGTCATCGCCGTCAGAGAGAAACAGCTCTTGGGCGAAAAGCTCCTCCGCTTTCCCGAAATGGGGGAGGGGGAGGTCTTTCGCGCCCTTTCGGAGAGCGGTTTCGGCGGCGGGGAGAGCGAGCCTGAGGCGATCTTCGCCCACGAGGAGGCCGCGCTTGACGGATTTATCCGCACCTACGCCCCGAGCGAGGCGGACAAGGCCTATTTCCTCGCCCCGCGCGACTTCCACAATATGAAGGCCCTCATCAAGGCCGAGCGGCTCGGCATTCCCGCGGACGGCATGCTCGCTCCCGAGGGGATGCGGCCCTTGGGGGAGCTGAAAAAGCTCCTCGAAGAGAAAAAGCCGCCTGTCCCCGCCATTGAGGACGACGCGACGGGCACGGAGATCGGCGCGGCCGTCGATCGGGCGATGTATTCCTACCTCTTCAAGGTCTGTTTCATGCGCCCCGTCCTCAAAAAGCTCCTCGCCTTCCGCGCCGACATGACGGATATCCTCACCGCATTCCGCGCAGAGTCGAGAGAGGAGGCGGAAGCCCTCTTCGTGGGCGGCGGAAAGCTGAAAAAGAAGCACTTCGACGGGATCTTTTCGGAGGATCCCGAGGTCAGGGAACACGCCCTCGACAGGACGGCCTATGCCCCCTTCTACGCCGCCTGCCTTGCGGCGGAGGGAAAGGAACTTCCCTTCACGGAGGCCGAGCGCATGAAAGAGGGGTATGAGGTGAGGTATTTCTTTGAACGGCGGTTCGCGCTCTCGGGCAAGGAACCCTTCCTGTACTATGTTTTCCGCCGCAGGGCGGAGATCAACAATGTCCGCATGATCCTCGTCTGCCTGCGGGCGGGCGTGGACGCGCGGGAGATCGGAAAACGTTTGGTCGGGGTGAACTGATGCAGGGGAAAATGGCGATCGTAGGCGGAGCCGAGACGATCACGGTATTCAAGGCGGCGGGCGTGGACGCGTTCCCCGTCACAGACGAAAAACATGCGAGGGAGACCCTTCGGCGGGTCGCCCGCGACTATTCTGTCATCTTTTTGACAGAGGATTACGCGCTCCTTCTGGGCGATTTTTTGAAGCGGTTCGACGAGGAGGCTTATCCCGTCGTCCTGCCCATTCCCTCGGGGAAGGACACGGGCTACGGCAGGGCCTTTTTGAAGGACGCCATGGAACGCGCTCTTGGCGTGGATATCCTGTTCGACGACTGAGGGAAGCCCTCAACGGGCGCATCGGAGGCAATTATGGTAGGAAAAACAGTAAAAATATCAGGCCCGCTGATCGTGGCGGAGAATATGGCCGACTGCAAGATGTACGACGTCGTGCAGGTCTCTGACCTGAAACTCATCGGCGAGATCATCGAACTGCGCGGCGACAAGGCTTCCATTCAGGTCTATGAGGAGACTTCGGGCCTCGGGGTGGGGGAGGACGTCGTATCCACGGGAGAACCGCTCTCCGCAGAGCTTGCCCCCGGCCTCATCGCGGGCATCTTCGACGGCATTCAACGTCCGCTCACGACGCTGTATTTCGAATACGGCAGCCGTATCTCGCGCGGGGTCTCCGTCAACAAGCTCGACAGGGAAAAGAAGTGGCATTTCACCCCCAAAGTCAAAGCGGGGGATACAGTCTGCGCGGGGGACGTCTTGGGCGTCGTGCAGGAGACGGAGATCGTCGAACACCGCATCATGGTCCCGCTCGGAAAGGACGGGGTCGTCGCCGACATCGAGGAAGGGGACTTCACGATCGAGGAGACGGTCGCCCGCATCAGGACAGCGGCGGGGATCTGTCCCGTCTGCATGCTTCAGAAGTGGCCCGTCCGCAAGGGGCGGCCGTACAGCGAAAAACTCACCCCCGACAAGCCCATGGTGACGGGACAGAGGGTCATTGATACGCTCTTCCCCATCGCAAGGGGCGGGGTCGCGGCCGTCCCGGGACCCTTCGGCAGCGGAAAGACCGTCGTCCAGCACCAGCTTGCGAAGTGGGCGGACGCGGACATCATCGTCTATATCGGCTGCGGCGAGCGCGGCAACGAGATGACGGACGTTCTCAATGAATTCCCCGCCCTCAAGGACCCCAAGACGGGGGAGCCTCTGATGAAGAGGACGGTACTCATCGCCAACACGTCGGATATGCCCGTCGCGGCCCGCGAGGCCTCGATCTACACGGGCATCACCATTGCGGAGTACTTCCGTGACATGGGCTACAACGTCGCGATCATGGCCGATTCGACGTCGCGCTGGGCGGAGGCCCTCCGCGAGATGAGCGGCCGCCTCGAGGAGATGCCGGGTGACGAGGGCTATCCCGCCTACCTTGCGAGCCGCCTTGCGGAGTTCTACGAGCGGGCGGGCGTCGTCAGGCTCCTCGGGAGCGAGGAGAGGAGGGGATCCGTCACGGCGATCGGCGCGGTCTCTCCCCCCGGGGGCGATTTGTCCGAACCCGTCTCGCAGGCGACGCTCCGCATTGTCAAGGTGTTCTGGGGGCTGTCTGCCTCCCTCGCCTACAAGCGTCACTTCCCCGCGATCGATTGGCTCGTCAGCTATTCGCTCTACGCGGACAAGATGAAGCCGTGGTATGACGAGAACGTCGGCAAGGGCTTCTTCAAATATCGGCAGTTCGTCATGACCACCCTGCAAGAGGAGGCCGCGCTCGACGAGATCGTCCGTCTCGTCGGCATGGACGCGCTCTCCTCCAAGGACCGCCTCGTCATGGAGACGGCGAAGATGATCAGGGAGGACTACCTGCACCAGAACGCCTTCCACGAGGTGGACACCTACACCACCATGCACAAACAGCTCCTGATGCTCCTCCTCATCTACGAATTTTACACGCTCTCCGAGGAGGCCGTCAAAAATTACGTCTCCCTCGACGACATCTTGGCCCTTCCCTTCATGGAGAAGATCGGCCGCGCCAAGTACATCAAAGAGGACGACCTCAGCGCGTTCGACGCGATCATCGGGGAGATGAGTTCGGAGATCAAGGCTCTTTCTCAGGGAGGGGAACAGGATGTATAAGGAATACAAGACGATCAAGGAAGTCGTCGGCCCCCTGATGCTCGTCGAGGGCGTCGAGGGCGTCAAATACAACGAACTCGTCGATATCCTTTGCGAGAACGGGGAAGTAAGACAGGGGAAGGTCCTCGAGGTGAATCGCGACAAGGCCGTCGTCCAGCTCTTCGAAAGTTCGCAGGGGCTTCAGATCGCGCACGCCAAGGCCCGCTTTTTGGGGCATGCGCAACAGCTCGCGGTCTCCAAAGACATGCTCGGCCGCGTCTTTGACGGCATGGGGAACCCCCGCGACGGCGGCGCGCCCGTCATTCCCGAAAAGATGCTCGACATCAACGGCGAGCCGATCAATCCCGCCGCCCGAGACTATCCCAACGAATTTATCCAGACGGGCGTCTCGGCCATCGACGGCCTGAATACCCTCGTCAGGGGGCAGAAGCTCCCCGTGTTCTCGATGAGCGGCCTGCCCCACGCCGAACTCGCCGCGCAGATCGCACGGCAGGCGAAGGTGAGGGGATCGGACAGCAAGTTTGCCGTCGTGTTCGCCGCGATCGGCATCACGTTTGAAGAGGCGCAGTACTTCGTCGAGGACTTCAAGCGCACGGGTGCCATCGAGAGGACGGTCCTCTTCACCAACCTCGCGAACGACCCCGCCGTCGAGCGCATCGCAACGCCCCGCATCGCACTGACCTGCGCCGAATATTTGGCGTTTACCTGTGAGATGCACGTCCTCGTCATCATGACGGACATCACCAACTATGCGGAGGCCCTCCGCGAGGTCTCTGCTGCCCGCCGTGAGATCCCGGGCCGCCGCGGGTACCCCGGGTACCTCTACACCGACCTTGCGACGCTCTATGAGAGAGCAGGCAGGATCAGGGGGTGCAAGGGTTCTATCACCCAGATCCCCATTCTGACGATGCCCGAGGACGACAAGACGCACCCCATTCCCGACCTCACGGGCTATATCACCGAGGGGCAGATCATTCTCTCCCGCGACCTCTACAAGAAGGGGATCAACCCGCCGATCGACGTCTTGCCCTCGCTCTCCCGTCTCAAAGACAAGGGCATCGGCAGGGACAAGACGAGGGAGGACCATGCCGACACGATGAACCAACTCTTCGCCGCCTATGCGCGCGGCAAGGAGAGCAAGGAACTTTCGGCGATCTTGGGCGAGGCGGCCCTCTCGGACGTCGATAAGCTGTATGCAAAGTTCGCCGACGCGTTTGAAAAGGAGTACGTCGCGCAGGGATTCGATACCGACCGCTCCATCGAGGAGACCCTCGATCTCGGCTGGAAATTGCTCAGGATCCTGCCGAGGTCCGAACTCAAACGCATCCGCGAGGAGTATATCGAGAAGTATATGAAGGAATAGAAGGGGTTAAGTCGAACATGTCTTTGCTCGCCCCGCCACTTTCTCGCCCCCTCCATGGGGGTGCCGCGGCGTATGCCCCCTCCATGGGAGGTGCCGCGGCGTATGCCCCCTCCATGGGAGGGGGGTAGGGGGGTGGGTCACCGCATTCCTGCGTCATTCAGAGGGAGCGAAGCGACCGAAGAATCCAGAAGAACGAAGTCCGCAGGTTTATGAGATGCTTCGGCTATGCCTCAGCATGAGCGATTTTCCCGCTCATTCTGCCCCGCCCGCATTCTTATTGCTCTAAGGGCGGCACGAGCGGCACAGCCGCGAAGTAGCCGAAGGCGAAGAATCCCCCAAAACGAAGTCAAACCTCACGCTCATTCTGAGCCGAAGGCGAAGAATCCCCCGAAACGAAGTCAAAAAAACTATGGCAAGACTGAATGTAAATCCAACACGCATGGAGCTGAAAAAGCTCAAAGCACGCCTTTCGACGGCGACCCGCGGGCACAAACTGCTCAAGGATAAGTCCGACGAGATGGTGCGCCGCTTCACTGTGCTTCTGAAAGAGGACAAACGCCTCCGCGGGGAGGTGGAGGAGGGGCTTTCCTCCGCGCTCAAACAGTACGCCCTCGCCGGCTCTCTCACGCCCTCCTATGTGCAGGAGACGGCTTTCTCCATGCCGACCGTCGCGCTCGAGACCGAATGCGGGACGGAGAGCATCATGGGCGTGGACGTCCCGAAGATCGTCCTGTCGCAGGGGGAGGCAAAGTCCCGTCTCCCGTACGCCTACTCGGAGATCACGAGCGAGGCGGACGGGTCGGTGCAGATGGTCTCGTCCCTTCTTCCCAAGCTCCTCCGCCTTGCGGAGGTCGAAAAGGCGGTGCGGCTCCTCGCCGACGAGATCGAGCGCAACAAACGCCGCGTCAACGCCCTCGAATACATCATGATCCCACAGCTTGAGGAGACCATCAAGTACATCCGCGACAAGCTCGACGAGAACGAACGTGCCGCGATCGTCCGCCTCATGAAAGTAAAATCCATCAAGACATAAAAAAACAGCCGCCGAAATCTCAGCGGCTGTTTTGATGATCCTTATGAAGTTGTCTGCGTGAGGTAGGGTTCAAGGGCCTGCGCAAGCTGGTCGGGGCAGGAGGTGTTCTGTCTGCAACGGATCCCCTTGAGAAGAGGGTACACCTCGTCGGGCGTCTTTCCCTCCACGAGGCGGGCGATCCCCTGCAGATTGCCGCTGCATCCGCCGATGAATTTCAGGTTGTGGATCTTATGTTCCGCGTCGAGATCGAAGATGATCTGCTTGGAACACGTTCCCTTGGTCGAATATGTGATCATATTTTATCCTCCTTCGGTGGTTGTTTCAGTCTACCAAAGTTTCGTACACGGCCGTATAGAGATCCTGCGCCTTATCCTCCCACTTTTTATAGATATTGTTCGCCGTTTTCTTGTCGGGAACGACGAATTTCAGCTCGAGCATGGGTTGAATGGGGGCGATGATCTTCAAAAATACCGTGTAGGTCCCGTCCTTGTTCTGGTAATAGTCCGCGCGGCAGTCCTGCTTGGTGCGGAAGCGCGCGCTGTTGTTCTTGATGAACTTGGAGATCTCCTCCCGCGCACTGCGGGGGATGTTGATGTAGAAATTCGCAAGCGTCTCCCGTCCCTCGGGCGTGATCATGTAGAGGGGATCATCCACCCCGGGGATCTCGCAGAGAAATCCGTCGGCGATGAGGCGGCCGAGAAGATCCATGCAGTCCATATAGTTGAGCCAATCGTTGGACGAGGTACACATGTCCACGAGAGTGCGCTCAGACAGGGGACTTTCCATCTTGTCAAAGACAAAAAGGAGTATTAACTTGTTGATCGGTGTTTCTCCTTTTATCTGCATGATCTTCCTCTGTTTTCTTGAGACACAAATAAGCCGCTTAAAAGTTCAAGCGGCTTCAGGTTGCGGTTTGATAACGCTTAAACTGCAAACTTCTTGAGCTTTTCGAGAAGGTCGTCGCAATTATCGCTGTGGATCTCGACGGTGAGGGGCTTCGTGGTGTCGAGGCTGAAGAGGCCGAGAATGGACTTCGCATCGACGACATAATAGCCGCTCTTGATGGTGATCTCATAGTCATAGCTCTGGGTGATGTTGACAAACTCTTTGACGCTTGAGGACAGTTCAAGCGAAACCTGTACGGACTTCATGAAATAATTCCTCCCTTAAGAATTACATTTTTCTCCATTATACATAAAATCGGTTGCAAAATCAAGATATTTCCGAAAAAAACTTTAATATTTTTTTCATCTGTGCTATAATGGAGAAAAAGTGCGGCCTCGATCACGCCGCGGAGGGGTACAATGGAAGAAAAAATGGAAAAGATCCGCCGTTTTCTTGACGCTTGCGACGGGCTTGTGACGGGCACATACCGCGAGGCGGAGGTCGGCATCACGCAGGTTTTGCGCTGTCTTGCCGAGAGCGGGGAGCTGAAGGGGCTTTTCGCCGCCGTGACCGAGGAGTTCGACTACGCCAACACGCGGAGTTTTTATCTCAAAGATCTTCCGAACGGCAGGGGGGCGGCCTATCTCCCCTCGGGCCGCGTGGACGCGCTCGCGTTCGTGTTCTGCCTCTTTGCGGAGATCGACGCGGGCGTCGTGAAGTTCCCCGAATTTCTCCTCCGCTATTTCTATGTGGACGGGAGCTATACGGCGAGCTACGCGCTCTTTGCCGACAGGATCGTCCGTCCCTTCCGCGACATCGTCCGCGACGCCTACCCTGCGGCCTGCGTGGGCTATTCCTATGCCGAACCGCCCGCAAGGAAGGCGGGTGCGGTGCATCTGAGGGAGGAGACTTCCAAGAGGAACGTCGTCTTTGAGGGAAAGATCATCACCGTCTGCTGCGACGACGCCGTTCTCCCCGACGGCAGGCCGTGCAAAAGGGAGATCGTCGAACATCCCGGCGGGGCCTCCGTCCTCTGCATCGTGGATGGGAATGTCGTCCTCGTCAGGCAGTTCCGCTACGCCTATGGGGAGGAACTCTATGAGATCCCCGCGGGCAAGCTCGAGAGGGGGGAGGACCCCTCCGCCGCGGCCATGCGGGAGCTTGAGGAGGAGACGGGGCTGATCGCGGGTTCTCTCTCCCTTTTGACCGTCCTCTATCCCTCCCCGGGGTACACCAATGAGAAGATCTATATCTATGAGGCCAAGGGCGTGAGAAAGGGGCAGACGCACCCCGACAGCGACGAATTTTTGAAGGTGGAGTACATTCCCTTTACGGAGGCGTGCAACATGGTCGCCCGCGGGGAGATCAGGGACGCCAAGACCGTCGCCGCCCTCCTCTATTACAGGGCGAAGATCCAATAAAATCGAGCGTGACGCGCTCATCCCGAGCGAAGCGAATAAAATCGTGTGCGACGCGCTCATCCTGAGCGAAGCGAATAAAATCGTGTGCGACGCGCTCATCCCGAGCGAAGCGAATAAAATCGTGTGCGACGCGCTCATCCTGAGCGAAGCGAAGGATCCCCTTGAACGAAGTCCGTAAGGCTTCCCCCCGTGGGGGGGAAGCTCCGCCGAAGGCGGTGATGAGGGGTGTCTCCAATAAAACGCCCCTCATCCGTCACGGCTACGCCGTGCCACCGTCTCATGCGGGTAGAGACCCGCATTCGGTCACCGTTCGCGCGGGATAATGCGCTCACTCACCGCAAAACGCAGCGCACAGCACACTGTGCTGATGCGCAAGAATTGCGTTTTGCGACCCCCGCAGGGGGAAGGCTTTCTGTCCCGCCACAATTTTTAACTTTTAATTTTCAATTTTTAATTAAAATCGGGGCGGCTCCGAAGAGCCGCCCTTTTTCCACGGAACAGGAGGGAAATTTAACCGTTACAGCCGCAGCCGATGCCGAATTTCTGCGCGATCTCGGAAAGCGTGCCGTTTTTGCACATGCAGTAGAGAAGCGCGGCAAGGATCGGCCAGCCGCAGCCGGAGAGTGCCTTCGAATTGAGGACATTCGTACCGTAGTTCCCGAGAATGAGCGCGATGATAAGGACCCAAAGGCAGCTGTTGCCGCTTTGACAGCAATTCATAGATTTTCCTCCTTGATCGGGCGCGTTGTATGTATCGTTTCTTTCGCTCCCGTATATTAAATGATATGACGCACGGGCGAAATTTGTTCCCGCAAGTGCATTCATTCAGTTGCCAAAGTTCATAAAATTTGCTATAATGAACTTAAGTCCGCTTTCGGGAAACGACACGTCTCAGGCCGTATTCCCTTACGGGCGGGCAAATACATTTTTTCTACGGATATTCCCAAGGGAAATCCGATGGAGGTAATTGAATATGGTTGGTTTCAAAAACCTGCTCACGGCGAAGAATATCGCCTACTTTGCGGTACTTCTCGCACTCGTCGTCGTGTTGCAATTGTTTGCGAGTGCCGTTCCGATGTTCGGCGTCACGCTGAATTTCAGCCTGATCCCGATCGTTCTCGCGGGTATCTTCTTTGGCGCGATCGGCGGTGGGTTCATGGGTCTTGTCTCGGGACTTATCACATTCATCACGGCCGCCGTGATGGGGAGAGAGCCTTCTACGGCATTTTTATTCCAGGTAAACCCCGTTGTCCTTACGATTATCTGTATCGGCAAGACAACGGTCGCGGGCATCGTGGCGGGCCTCTTGTATCGGCCGATCGCAAAGAAAAACTCTGTCGTCGCGGCCTATACTTCCTCGCTGCTCATGCCGGTCATCAACACGGGCATTTACATGTTGGGAATGGTCATCATGAAAGATGACGTCGCCTCCTTCTTGGAGGTGGAAGCAACAGCGAACGTCGTATTTGCGGCCGTATTCGGCCTCATATGGCTGAATTTCGTGTTGGAGATCGCGGTCAGTATCGTGTTTTCGCCCGTCGTCCACCGCGTTGTCCTCGTCGTGGAGAAACAAATCATGCGCAAGAAGGGCCAGCCCGTTGCGGAGGCAGAGACGGAGACAGAAACGGGCGCAACGGCGCAGACTTCACCCAAAACGGAGAAAATATCTTGATCATTTGCATAGACGTCGGCAATTCCAACATAAAATATGCCGTCTTTGACGGGGACGAACCCCGCTTTACGTTCCGCGTCGCGACCGATCTCAAAAAGACGTCCGACGAATACGGGGCACAGCTCATCTCCATGTTGCAGATCAACGAAGTAAAGAAGGGGGAGATCACGGGCGGCATCGTCTCGTCCGTCGTGCCCTCGCTCGACTATACGATCGCACATATGCTCAGCGTCTACTTCGGCATCCAGCCCAAGCAGATCGCCCCGGGGCTGAAAACGGGCCTCTGCATGCGGGCGGACAATGCAAGGGAGGTCGGGGCGGACCGCATCGTCAACAACGTCTCCGCGCTCCAAAAGTACGGGACGGAGCGGCCCATCGTCGTCGTCGATTTCGGCACGGCGACTACGTTCAATGTCTTAAAGGACGGGGAATTCATCGGCGGCGTCATTGCCCCGGGGATCAAGGGTTCGCTTGACAGCCTCGTCTCGGGCACCGCAAAACTGCCCCGCGTGGAGATCGCCGCGCCCAAGAGCGTCATCGCGACGAACACCGTGACCAACATGCAGGCGGGCATCGTGTTCGGATTTGCGGGGCTTGTCGAATACATCGTCAGGCGGATCGGGCGCGAACTCGGCGAAACGCCCCTGACGATCGCGACGGGCGGGTTTTCGGAGATCATCGCGAAGGAGACAAAGTGCATCGACGTCATCGACAAGATGCTCACTCTCAACGGATTAAAGTACTTATACGATTTGAATTGTTCGGAGGATGAAAAATGAAAAAGGTCGGTGTGGCGATCCTCGGGTTGGGCGTCGTGGGCGGAGGAGCCTACAAGATCCTGACCGAGCGGAGGGAATTTTTCCGCGCGACGCAGGGCGTTGACATCGAGGTCACCTGCGTGCTTGAGCGGGATCCCGAGCGCGTCCGCTCTCTCGGCGTCAAGAGCGAGATCGTGGCCTCAAACGTCTTTGAGGTCATCTCCAATCCCGACGTCAACATCGTCGTCGAATGCATCGGCGGCGTCGCGGACGCCAAGGGATATGTGTTCGACGCGCTCAATGCGGGCAAGATCGTCGTCACGTCCAACAAGGAACTCATCTGCAAATACGCCCAGGACCTCCAACGCGCGGCAAAGCGTACGAATGCGGGCATCTACTATGAGGCGAGCTGCGTCGGCGGTGTGCCTATCGTGAGGACGCTCCTCGACGGCGTGCAGTCCAACCGCATTTCCTCCATACAGGGGATCATCAACGGCACGACGAACTACATCCTGACCCGCATGACCAAGGACGGCATGACCTATGAGGACGCCCTTGCCGAGGCGAGGAAGCTCGGCTTTGCCGAGGCGGACCCTTCCGCGGACGTTGAAGGGTTCGACGCGGCGTACAAGCTCTCCATTCTCTCGTCGCTCGCCTTCCACACCAGAGTTCCCTTCTCCAAAGTGTTCCGCGAGGGCATCACGGGCATTTCGGGGGAGGACGTCGAATACGGCCGCGGCCTCGGCTATACCTTGAAGCTCCTTGCCATCGGCAAGGACACCGAACGCGGCATCGAGGCGAGGGTCCACCCCGCATTCGTCAAGAACACCCACCCGCTCGCAAACGTGGACGGGAGCCTCAACGCCGTCTACCTCACGGGGGACGCCGTGGGCGACCTCATGCTCTGCGGCGAGGGCGCGGGCGCGCTTCCCACGGGCAGTGCGGTCGTCTCCGACGTCATCTTTGCCGCCACCCACGAGGGGAACAGATACTTGGCCTTCAAGAGTACGGCAAAGGCAGAGAGCGATGTAAGGTTCGTCAGCGATTTCGAGAGCGCGTACTATTTCCGTCTCACTCTGGCGGACCGCGCGGGTGCCCTGTCCAAACTCACAACGCTGCTCGCAAAGAACAACATCTCCATTGTCGATCTGGTGCAGAGGCCGTCCGCGGCGGACAGCGCGACAGTCGTACTCGTCACCCATACGACCCATGAAGTTTCCGTGAAGAACGCCGTCGCCCGCATCAATACCGCGGGGATCGCGAAGGTCGGATCGGTCATTCGGGTCCTGTCCTGACCAAAGAGAGGAAGGGGGCGCACCGCGCCCCCTATTTGTTTTATGAAAACCGTCATACTCATCAATCCCTTTCTCGACAGAGAGTCGGAATTTTACCAGCCCCGCAGGATAAAAGAGGAGCTGGAGCGTTGCGGCGTCGCCTGCGACGTTCTCCCGAACGCCTGGCTCGCGGACGTCGGCGAAAAGATCGGCGAAAACCTTACGGGAAGCTATGATCTCTGCGTCTATCTCGACAAGGACAAGTATCTTCCGCGCATCTTGGAGAAGAGGGGGATGCGCCTTTTCAACCGCGCCGAGGCCGTGGAGCTGTGCGACGACAAGATGCTCACGCACATTGCCCTTGCGGGTCTGCCCATGCCGAGGACCTTCTTCGCGCCCCTCTGCTATAAGAGCGGCGGCAACGAGGACGAAAAGGCGGGGGAGATCGGAAGTTTGCTCGGCTATCCCGTCGTCGTCAAGGAGTGCTACGGCTCCTTCGGCGAACAGGTTTACCTCGCGGAGGACGAGGGGGAACTTGCCATTCTGTCGCGGCGGCTGAAAAACCTTCCGCACCTTTTTCAGGAGTTCGTCGCAGAGAGCAGAGGGAAAGATCTTCGGGTCATCTGTATCGGCGGGAAGGCGGTCGCGGCGATGAAGAGGACGGCGGAGGGGGACTTCCGCTCCAACCTCGGCCGCGGCGGCAAGGGGGAAAAAGTTGAGCTTGACGGCGAGGCAAGGGATCTGAGCGAGCGGGCCGCGTCGCTCCTCGGCCTCGACTATTGCGGCGTCGATCTCCTCTTCGGGAAGAAGGGGTACCTCCTCTGCGAGGTCAATTCCAATGCCTTCTTCGGCGGGATCGAGCGCGTCACGGGCGTGAACATCGCCCGCCTCTACGCCGAATATATGGTCGCTACCATGCGAAAATGAGGGAATTTCTTAATACTATGCGTGGCATAATACTATGAAAACATGAAAAAACCGCCGTAAATTCGGCGGTTTTTGAATTTTCAGGCCCGTTCAGCCGACGATCAGGTTGACGAGCCGCCCGAGGACGACGATGCACTTTCTCACCGTCTTTCCCGCCGTCTTTTCCGCGACTTCGGGGAGGTTCAAAGCGAATTCTTCGATCTCCTTTTCGGAGAAGGCGGTGGGGATATTGACGCGGCAGACGATCTTGCTGTTCACCTGCACGGCATACTCCTTTTCGTCGAGGACGAGAGCTTTGGGGTCCTCGTTGGGGAAGGGCTGTTCAAAGACGAAGCCTTTGCCGCCGAGCATCTCCCAGCATTCTTCGCCGAAGTGGGGTGCGCAGGGGGCGAGGAGGAGAACGAGGTCCTTCACGCTGTCGCGGAAGAGCTTTGCATTCTTTTCTCCCGCGAGGCCGTCGTACTTGTAGAGCGCGTTGGTCAGCTCCATGAGCCGCGCAATGGCGGTATTGAAGGAGAAGGCCTCCATGTCCTCTTTTACATGCAGGATCGCAAAGTTCCTCGCGTAGTCGAGGGCCTTTTCCTCCTGTCCGTAGGGGCCGCTCTTGGCTGCGGGGAGTGCGGCCGCTCTGTTGACGATTTTTTCAACGCGGTCCATAAACCTCGCGATCGCCTTGATGCCGTCGTCGCTCCACGGCCCGCCCTCCGTATAGGAGAAGCCGAACATCAGATAGAGGCGGAAGGCGTCCGCGCCGTATTCCTTGATATAGTCGTCGGGCGAGACGACGTTGCCGTGCGATTTGGACATCCTGTTGCCGTCGGGACCGAGGATGACGCCCTGATGCACGAGCCTTTGGAAGGGTTCGTCGAAGTCGAGATATCCCATGTCGCGGAGGGCCTTCGTGAAGAAGCGGGCATACAGAAGGTGCATGCAGGAGTGTTCCGCGCCGCCCACATAGACGTCCACGGGCAGGAGCCTGTCCACCTTTTCCCTGTCGAAGGGGGCTTTGCCGTTGTGCGCGTCCGCATAGCGGAGATAGTACCAGCTCGAACACACGAATGTGTCGAGAGTGTCGGGATCCCGCTTGGCGGGGCCGCCGCACTTGGGGCAGACCGTATTCATGAACTTTTCGCACTTGGCGAGAGGGGATTTTCCGTCGGGGCGGAACTCCACGTCATAGGGAAGTTTCACGGGCAGATCCTTTTCGGGAACAGGCACCGCGCCGCACTTTTCGCAGTGGATGACGGGAATGGGCGCGCCCCAATACCGCTGGCGGGAGACGAGCCAATCGCGAAGGCGGTAGTTGACTTTCTTCCCGCCCTTGCCGAGCGCGGCGATATGATCGGCGATCTTTTCCCGCGCCTCTTCCCCGATAAGCCCGTCGAATTGGGACCCGCAGGAGACTCTTCCGTCCTCCGTGAAGGGCAAAACCGTCTCTCCGTTCAGATTTTCGATGACTTTTACGATGGGGAGGCCGTACTTCGTCGCGAAGGCGAAGTCCCTCTCGTCGTGGGCGGGGACGGCCATGACGGCCCCCGTGCCATAGGAATAGAGGACATAGTCGGCGAGGTAGACGGGGACTTTCTTGCCCGTCATGGGGTTCGTGCAGTAGGAACCCGTGAAAACGCCCGTCTTTTCACGCGAGGAGGAGAGCCGTTCGATCTCGTTGGAGCGGGAGGCATAGTCGATGTACGCCTCGACGGCCGCCCTCTGTTCGGGGGTCGCCAGCTTCAGGGCGAGGGGATGTTCGGGCGCGAGGACGACGTAGGTGACGCCGCAGACGGTGTCGCAACGGGTCGTGTAGACGTTGATCTTGTCGCCCGTGTCGCATTCGAAGGCGATCTCGCACCCCGTGGACCTCCCGATCCAGTTCCTCTGCATCGTCTTTGTCTTTTCGGGCCAGTCGAGGGTATCGAGGCCGGAGAGGAGTTCTTCGGCGTACTCCGTGATCTTAAAGAACCACTGGGTGAGGTTTTTCCTGACGACGGGGGTGTCGCACCGCTCGCATCTGCCCTCGACGACCTGTTCGTTCGCGAGGACGGTGTTGCAGGAGGGGCACCAATTGACGGGAGCCTCCTTCCTGTACGCAAGGCCCTTTTTGTAGAGTTGCAGGAACATCCACTGCGTCCACTTATAATAATCCTCGTTGCAGGTCTTGACCTCGGCGGACCAGTCGAACATCGCGCCCATGGCCTTGAGCTGGCCCTCCATCGTCTCGATGTTTTTGAGGGTGGAATCCTTGGGGTGGATGCCCGTCTTGATGGCGTAATTTTCGGCGGGAAGCCCGAACGCGTCAAACCCCATGGGCTGGAACACATTGTAGCCCTGCATGCGCTTGAACCGCGCATAGGAATCGGTGGGGCCGTAATTATACCAGTGGCCGACGTGCAGTTTCGCGCCCGAGGGATAGGAGAACATTTCGAGGACGTAGAGTTTCTTCCTCTCCGTGTCCGAGGGGTCGAAGCGGTTGAGGCCCGCCGCTTCCCATCTTTCCTGCCACTTTCTTTCGATTTTTTTGATATCCATTGATCGGTACTCCTTACAAACGATACTATTTTATACTCAAGCGGGGAAAAAGTCAAGTTTCTGACGGCACTATCGGCAAAAACCCTCCGCATTTGACGCAACTTCTCTCATCGGGGAAGCTCTTTTGTCCGTAAATAAATCGCCGAAAGACGCATACAATAATTGCGTGGAAGAAATCACCGTTTCCGATCAGGGCGAACACAGCCTGTACATTACCTACCTCTACAACGCTCTGTCGGGGGTACTCGCCCGCCTCGGCGGGAGCGAAGAGCTGATCGTCGGCGAGAGGGCGGCTCTCCGCATCCGCGTGGACGACGGGGACGGGGGATTCAGGGAGGCATTGAAGGAGGAGATCGGGGAGATCCTCGGGGTGGGGTATAAGTTCCGCTTTCTCTGCGGCCGCCTGAACGTCGCGCTCTCGGGGCACGACAAGAACCTTCTCTGCGCCGCGCTCATCGCCGCCGACTACGAGGGGGACAGAGGGTATATCCTCCGCAAGATCGGCGACGCTTCCGAGTACAACATTGACGGGATCTATGCCTTCCGCCTCGGCTCCCTGCAAGAAAAGTGGCAGCGCATCGCCGATTACGTCCCCGCAGGCTTTACGATCGCCGACCTCAAACAGTTCTGCGATTTCCTCGTGGGGGAGAGCAAAAACAAGATCTATTTGCAGGGAAAGACGGTGTTCGGGGAGAATTTCAAGCCCCTGCGCAGGAGCTGTCTCTTCGGCAAGGAGGACACGGAGACGGAGATCATGCTCTCCGACGCGGGATTCGTGTACTGCCTTGGGGAGATCGAGGAGGAAGTGGGCGATTTTTTACAAAAATTTTATGCCGAGAGGGCGATATTTTCTTGACAAAAGGCAAAAACCAAATTACAATAGAGACACAAAAGGATAGAGACAAGTAGCACCGAAGGTCTTTTTCAGAGAGCGGACCCACGGCTGAAAGGCCCGCAGAGGTTTTCGGGAGGCGAAACCGCTCTGTTTTCCATTCCGACAACCGAAGAGCGGCTCAGACGAGCAATTAAGGTGGAACCGCGCAAATTGGAATTTGCGTCCTTAAATGACCCCGTAAGGGAGATTTTAAGGGCGGATTTTTTGTTTTATCGCTGTATGCGAAGTACTATGTCAGACATAATAGGAGGAAAACCATGAATATTTCACTCAAAAACGGGGATCTGCTCTCTCTCGAAGAGGGCGCGACCGCCATGGACGCCGCTCTGAAGATCTCCGAGGGACTTGCCCGCAACGCCGTTGCCGCCAAGATCAACGGGGTCCTTGCAGACCTCTCCGCCCCGCTCCATGAGGGGGACAGCCTCGGCGTCGTCACCCTGAAGGACGAGGAGGGCCTCGACGTCTACCGCCACACCTGCTCGCATGTGCTTGCGCAGGCTCTCAAAACCATCTATCCCACCTGCAAGCTCGCCATCGGCCCCACGATCGAGAACGGCTTCTACTATGACGTCGATTTCAAGACGCCCATCACGCTCGACGACCTCGAGAAGATCGAGGCGGAGATGAAGGCCATTATCAAGAGCAATCTTCCCATCGAACGCTTTGTGCTTCCCCGCGACGAGGCGATCGCCCTCATGAAGCGGTACCACGAGACCTACAAGGTGGAACTGATCAAGGGCCTGCCCGAGGACGCCGAAATTTCCTTCTATAAGCAGGGCACCTTCATCGACCTCTGCCGCGGCCCGCACCTTCCCTCGACGGGAAAGATCAAGGCATTCAAACTTCTCTCGATCACGGGCGCGTATTGGAGAGGTGACTCCAAGAAGAAGATGCTCACCCGCATCTACGGCACAGCCTTCGCCAAAAAGGACGAGGTCGAGGCCTACATGCGCCAGCTCGAGGAGGCCAAGAAGCGCGACCACAACAAACTCGGGCGGGACCTCGGCATCTTCATGACGAGCGACGTCATCGGCCAGGGCCTTCCCATTCTCATGCCCAAAGGGGCGAAGATGCTCCAGATCCTGTCCCGCTTTGTCGAGGACGAGGAGGCAAAGCGCGGCTTTATGATCACCAAGACGCCCAACATGGCCAAGTCCGACCTCTACAAGATCTCGGGCCACTGGTCCCATTACCGTGACAAGATGTTCGTCCTCGGCGACATCGACGCGCAGGGCGAACCCGTCCGCAAGGGGGACGAGATCATGGCTCTCCGTCCCATGACCTGTCCTTTCCAATATCAGATCTACAAAAACGGGCTGAAATCCTACCGCGATCTGCCCTGCCGCTATTCGGAGACGGCGACGGAGTTCAGGAACGAGGCCTCGGGCGAGATGCACGGCCTCATCCGCATCCGTCAGTTCACGCTCTCCGACGGGCACATCATCTGCACCAAGGAGCAGGTGGAGGAGGAGTTCAAACGCTGTCTCGACCTCTCGTATTATATCCTCGACTGCCTCGGCATGAGGGGGGACGTCACCTTCCGCTTCTCCAAGCGCGGCAAGTCCAAGTCCGACAAGTACATCGACGACGACGCGGCGTGGAATGCGACGGAGGCCATGATGAAGAAGATCCTCGACGACCTCAAGCTCGACTACGTTGAAGCCGACGACGAGGCCGCCTTCTACGGCCCCAAGCTCGACGTGCAGACGAAGAACGTCTATGGGAAGGAGGACACCCTCATCACCATTCAGATCGACTTTGCCGCGGGGCACAGCTTCGGCATGGAGTATGTGGACGCGGACGGCACCAAGCAGACCCCTTACGTCATCCACCGCAGCTCCATCGGCTGTTACGAGAGGACGATCGCCATGCTCATCGAGAAGTATGCGGGGGCCTTCCCGCTCTGGTTCTCGCCCGAGCAGGTCAAGATCCTCCCCGTCACCGACAGGGCGGCAGACTATGCGAAGGAGCTTGTGGACGAGCTGACCGCCGTCGGCATCCGCGCCTCCGCCGACTACCGCAACGAAAAGATCGGCAGGAAGATCTTCGACGCCGAGCAGGAGAAAGTTCCCTATAAGCTCGTCGTCGGCGACAAGGAGATGGAGGACGGCACCGTCTCCGTCCGCAAGCGCGGGCAGGGCGACATCGGCTCCATGACGCGGGACGACTTCATCGCCCTCGTCGTCGAAGAGGACGAAAACAAGGTCATCTTCTGACGGGACGGCCCGTTCCGGGGGAGCGAGAGGGAATTTTCGCGGGGTCTGCCGCGGAAAATTGTGAAAAAGTTGCGAAAAAGAGTTGACAAGTGTGCTACGGTATGATATAGTAGTGACAGTCAAGCAGAAGCAGACCCTTCTCTCCGCGATCGCTTCCGTGATGCGGGTCAATGAATTTTCGGAAATGCCACGGTTTTTTCCGTGCGTAACAAAGTTCAACGGGTTTTGCCGAAGCGAAACCCGTTTTTATATTTTTTGAGAGGAATATGGCAGGTAAACAGAATCAGATCCAGTTGAATGGCGAGATCCGCGACCGTGAGGTCCGTCTCATCTCCGAAAACGGAGAAATGCTCGGCATCATGTCCTCCCGCGAGGCACAGAGGCTCGCCGACGAAGCGGGGCTTGACCTCGTGAAGATCTCCCCGACGGCAGTTCCGCCCGTCTGCAAGATCATGGACTACGGAAAGTTCAAGTTCGAACAGGCAAAAAAGGAGAAGGAGAACAGGCGCAGCCAAAAGATCGCCGAAATCAAAGAAGTCCAGCTCTCCATGACCATCGACGTGGGCGACCTCAACGTCAAGGGGCGGCAGGCGCAGAAGTTCTTGGAGCAGGGCAACAAGGTGAAGGTGACGATCCGTCTCCGCGGCAGGCAGATGGCGCACGCCAACCTCGCCAAGGACGTCATCATGAACTTCTATGAGGGCTTGAAGGGCGTTTCCGTCGTCGAGAAGCCGCTCAACATGGAGGGGAGGAACCTCATTCTGATCCTTGCCCCCATCAAAAAGCAGGGTTGATCGCCCGCAAGGGTAAGAAATACATCATAAAAAAGCAATTTGGAGGATACAGAAATGCCCAAACAGAAATCGCACAGCGGTTCGAAGAAACGCTTTTGGCTCACGGGATCCGGCAAGGTGAACAGAGCGCACGGCGGCAAGAACCACAAGGCAGAGACCAAGAACAGAAAGAGAAAGAGAAGCCTGCGCCAATCCACCCTCGTTTCCGAAACACAGGAAAATACCGTAAAGCGCATGATTCCCTATAAGGATTAAGGGAGGCAACAGAGATGAGAATTAAAAGAGGCGTCAACGCCGTCAAAAAACGCAGAAAGATCTTCAGGCTCGCAAAGGGCTACTATGGCTGCAAGAGCAAGAACTACCGCATCGCCCGCCAGGCGGTGATGAAGTCCCTTCAGTACGCTTACGTCGGAAGGAAACTGAGAAAGCGCGACATGCGCAAGCTCTGGATCGCCCGTATCAACGCGGGGGCAAGGCTCAACGGCCTTTCCTATTCCAAACTCATGCACGGCCTCAAGCTCGCGGGGATCGACCTCAACCGCAAGATCCTTGCCGAACTCGCTGTCAACGACGCGGTTGCCTTTGCCGACATCTGCGGCAAGGCAAAAGCAGCTCTTTGATCCAACAAAAGCCTTTCCGTGAAAGGCTTTTTTGTCATGATTGTCATTCAGTCCAAACAAAATCCCGTTGTCAGGGAGCTTGCCTCCCTCAAGGAGAAAAAGGGAAGACGGGAGCGGGGGACCTTCCTCGTCGAGGGCGATAAGATGTTCCTCGAGTGCATGGAGAGCGGCATGGAGATCGTGCGCGTCGCCCTCCTTGCGACGGAGGAGAAGGCCGCGCTTGCAGAGACAGTTTCTTTCAAGGAACGCCTCGGCTCCGCTTCGGTCGTCCTGCTCGGCTGGGACGCTTTCAGGGCCGTCTGCGACGAAAAGACCCCGCAGGGCATCGCCGCGGAGGTGAAGATCCCGCAGGTCCCGCTTGCGCCGCCGCAGAGGAGCTGTCTCTTTTTGGACGGCGTGGCCGACCCCGCCAACGTCGGGGCGATCATCCGCACGGCCGCCGCGGCGGGGTATGAGGAGATCTACCTTGCCGGCTGCGCCGACCCCTACTCGCCCAAGAGCGTGCGGGCGTCCATGAGCGGCGTATTCTACACCAAACTCATGCGCGGGAGCAGGGAGGAGATCTTGTCTTTGCTCGGCCTCCCCCTGATCGCCGCGGACATGGACGGGGAGGACGTGTTCTCGTTCGTCCCGCCCGAAAAGTTCTGCCTCTGCATCGGCAACGAGGGGCAGGGACTTTCGGACGAAGTGAGGTCGAGGGCAGAACGCACCGTCGCCATTCCGATGGACGGGCGCGTCGAGAGCCTGAACGCCGCCGTCTCGGCGGGAATCTTGATGTATCTATTAAAGAAAGGAGTGTAATTTTATGTCAGGTCACAGCAAATGGCACAATATACAGGCAAAGAAGGGCAAGGCGGACGCCGCAAGGGGCAAGCTCTTCACGAAGATCGGCAGGGAGATCGCCGTCGCGGCGAAGGGGAACCCCAATCCCGCGACCAATTCCAAACTCGCCGACGTCATTGCCAAGGCGAAGGCGGCCAATATGCCCAACGAGAACATCGAACGCTCCATCAAGAAGGCGGCGGGCGAACTCGGCGACCGCGACTTCAAGGAACTCACCTATGAGGGCTACGGCGTCGGCGGCTCGGCGGTCATCATCATGACGCTGACCGACAACAACAACCGCACGGCGAGCGAAGTCCGCTCCATCATGTCCAAGTGCGGCGGCTCCCTCGGGACCACGGGGAGCGTGAGTTACATGTTCGACAACCGCGGGATCATCGTCGTTGAAAAGACGATGTCCGAGGACGAGATCATGGACCTTGCGCTGGAAGCGGGCGCGGACGACGTTATCACGCAGGAGGACGTCTATGAGATCTACACCGACCCCGCCGCGTTCTCTCAGGTCAGGACCTTCCTCGAGGGGAAGGGGCTGGAATTCTTGCAGGCCGAGATCGCCATGATCCCGCAGAACAAGATCGTCCTCCCGCCCGACAAGCTCGAGACCTTCAAGAAGATGCTCGACAAACTCGAGGAGAGCGACGACGTGCAGGAGGTCTATCACAACGTCGATATGCCCGAGGAAGAGGAAGAAGAATAAAAAACAGACGGCGTGTCACTGCGGCACGCCGTATTTCTTTGTGAGTGAGCGTGAAGTCATGCGGGTCTCCAACCGCATGAGACTGACTTGTCGCCCCTTTTAGGGGAGATGTCACGAAGTGACAGAGGGGTTTTGAAACCCCTTTCCCCTAAAAGGGGCAGCGAGGGAATACGCGTCATTCTGAGCGAAGCGAAGAATCCCATGGAGGAGGATACGGACTTCGTTCTTCGGGATGTTTCGGCTTCGCCTCAACATGACGCGAGGCAATGGGCAGCGAGAATGCGGTGATGGTTCGACTGCGCTCACCATGACGGAATCAGAACGACACCACCTCAGTCCCGGCTTTGCCTCGCAGCTCCCCCTCGAGGGGGAGCGAGATCATTATGGCGTTTCGTATGCTCTGAATTCCATGGCCCCCCCTTGCGAAGCCGCATGGGGCCTATTTTCCCCAATCAGTCCGGCGGGTCGTCGGCGTTTCCCGCTTTGAAGTTGTAGATGGGTTTGACGACGCTCTCGACGGTCACGGTGGGGGAGATGAGGCGGGCGATCTCCTCCATCGGCTTGTATACCATGGGGGACTCGTCGAGCGTGGAGGCATTCACCGTGGAGGAGTAGACGCCCTGCATGGTCTCCTTGAATTCCTCCACCGTAAAGAGGTCCTTCGCCTCGCTCCGCTTGCAGATGCGGCCTGCGCCGTGCGGCGCGGAAAAGTTCCATTCCTCGTTTCCCTTGCCGACGGCGATGAGGCACCCGTCCCGCATGTTCATGGGAATGATGACCCTCTCTCCCTCATGGGCGGAGATCGCCCCCTTGCGCAGGATCCCGTCCTTCCCGAGATAATTGTGGACCGTCTCGAAGGAGGTGTAGCGGAACACCCTCAAAAAACGAAGGATCTCTCCCGCCATGCGCTTGCGGTTGAGGCTTGCGAATTCGGTGCAGAGGGCGAGGTCGAAGAGGTAGTCCTCCATGTGCTGTCCGTCCAAATAGCACATCTCCGCGGGGATCTTGGTGCGGGGCGCATACGCCGCATTCACCGCGGCGATGAGTTCGGGAATTTTTTCGGGGTCCTCCTTATGTTCGCGGATGACCCTTTGCCGCGCCTCTTCGGCACAATTTTTGCAGTCGGAAACGGCGAGCCTCTGATAGTACTTTGCGACTTGCAGACCCAAATTCCTCGATCCGCTGTGGATGACGAGGTATTTTTTGCCCTCCGCGTCGGCGTCGATCTCGATGAAGTGGTTCCCGCCGCCGAGCGTCCCGAGGGAACCGTAGAGGCGGCCCGTGTCCCTTAAATCGGCAAAACAGCGCAGACGCTTCACGAGGCCTTCCGCTTCGCCGTCCCTGCGCACCGCGCTGCCGTAGGGGATCTTGGCGCGGATGAAGGCGTCGAGTGCCTTGCAGTCGATCTCCACATTGCCGAGGGCGGCCGTGAACATGCCGCACCCGAGGTCCACGCCGAGGGCGTTGGGAATGATCTTGTCGCCGAGAACGCCCGTGAAGCCCACGACGCAGCCGCTTCCGAAGTGGACGTCGGGCATGATGCGGACGCGCTTCCCCTGAAAGGCGGGGGAGCGGACATAGGTATAGATCTGGTTGACCGCCTCGGGTTCGACGTTTTCCGTAAAAATTTTGAGATCGTTCGCCATAGTAAAATCTCCCGCAGATGCTGCGGGAGAGCCTCCTTATTTCTTTCTTCCGAGTTCGCTCAGGGCAAAGTTCAGGAAATATTCCGCCGTGGAATTCTTGCGGATGATCTCCCTCGCCTCGTCGGGCGTACACCAGCGGACCTCCGAGATCTCCTCGTTCAGGGCGACCTCGCCGTCCTCGGCCATCACCAAAAAGCCGAGCATGAGGAGATTTTTCGCCTCATGGAAGCGCGAAGCGAGATACTTCCACTTGACGGCCGCAAGGTTCGTCTCTTCCTTAAGCTCCCGCGGAATGGCCTTCTCCGCGCTTTCACCCTTCTTGACGTACCCCGCAAACAGTTTGAAGTCCTCGTCGCCTACATGTTTTGCCAGCAATATCTTGTTTTCCTGACGGTTGGTCACCGCCATCGACACAGCTACGGGGAAGAAGGGGAACTTGAACTTTTGGCACTTGCCGCAGTAGGGGACAAGGCCTTCGTTTTCGAGAAAGCGAAGAGACAGTTTTTCGCCGCAATCTCTGCAATACATACATTCACCTCCCTCGTATTTCAATTATTTTACGACGTTTTCAAGAAATTGTCAACCCATTTTTGTAAAAATAATGAAATTTATCTGAAAAAATCTGTCATTTTTTTGTAGATTTTAGCATATGCGGAAGCAATCGCGCAGAACTTTCCTCGAAAATCTCCGCGCGATACTTGACAAGCGGAATCGCCGCATAGTATAATAAAATGTACTGCCAAGAGGGGCGTTTTGCCGCAAAGGGAACGCCTTTGCAGGTTCAAGGAGACGGAACATGCTTACATCCATCTGCGGGATCAACTGGGGCGACGAGGGGAAGGGCCGCATGGTCGATCTTCTCTCCGCCGATTTCGACATCGTTTGCCGCTATCAGGGCGGCAACAACGCGGGGCACACCGTCATCAACGAGAGGGGGAAGTTCATTCTCAACCTCCTTCCCTCGGGGATCTTGCGGGAAAACGTCGTCAACGTCCTCGGCCCCGGGATGGTCGTGGACATCAAACATCTGAACGAGGAGATCGGGCGGCTCCGCGAGAAGGGGATAAAAATCACCCCCGAAAATCTCAAGATCAGCGACAGGGCGGTCATCACCATGCCCTACCATGTCCTCCTCGACTGCCTCGAAGAGGACCGCCTCGCGGGGAAAAAGTTCGGCTCCACGCGGAGGGGCATCGCGCCCGCCTATGCGGACAGATACATGAAGAAGTGCTTCCGCATGGGGGAACTCCTCTATCCCGAACTGCTCAAAAAGAAGATCCCCGACATCATCGAATGGAAGAATCTCACCGTCGCCCTCGGCTACGGCCACGCGCCCCTCACTTGCGGGGAGACGGAGGAATATTTCAGGCTGTACGGCGAGCCGCTCAAGGAGTATATCGTCGATACGGGCCTCTTCCTGAACGACGCGGCGCGGGCGGGGAAGAAGATCCTGTTCGAGGCCCAGCTCGGCGCGCTCCGCGACGTCGATTACGGCATCCTGCCCTTCACTTCGAGTTCCTCGACGATCGCGGCCTTCGCGCCCATCGGCGCGGGGGTGCCCAACCTCAAACTTGACAGGAGCATCGGCATCATGAAGGCGTACTCCACCTGCGTGGGAGAGGGGCCTTTCACGGCCGAATATTTCGGCGAAAAGGCAGAAAAACTCCGCGAAGCGGGCGGGGAATACGGCGCGGCGACGGGGCGTCCCCGCAGGGTCGGTCCCTTTGACGCCGTTGCCTCCAAATACGGCGTCCGCTGTCAGGGCGCGGACGAGATCGCCCTCACCAAACTTGACGTCCTCTCGGGCTACAAAGAGATCGAGATCTGCACGGCCTACGAGCTTGACGGCAAAATTCTGCACGAATTCCCGTATCCCGACGTTTTGGACAGCTGTAAGCCAGTCTTTGAGACCGTCAAGGGATGGAACTGCGACGTCACGGGATGCAGGAAGCCGCAGGACCTCCCCAAGGAGGCCGTTGACTATATCCACCTCATCGAAGAACTCTGCGAGTGCAACATCACCTACGTCTCCGTGGGCGCGGAGCGCGACGAGTATGTGAAGATGAAATGACGTTTTCCATCCCATTTGTCAAAATGCACGGGATAGGGAATGATTATATCTTCTTTGATTGTTTTGAAAATACGTTACGGGATCCTGCAAGTCTCGCCGTGAAGCTGTCGGACAGACACTTTTCGGTGGGAGGGGACGGGATCGTCCTCATTCTGCCGTCGGGGCGGGCAGACGCGAAGATGCGCATGTTCAACGCCGACGGAAGCGAGGGGAAGATGTGCGGCAACGCCATCCGCTGCGTCGGCAAATACCTGTACGACGTCAGGGGCGTCAGGAAAAAATTTTTGGAGATCGAAACCGCGTCGGGCGTCAGGACGCTCGAGGTCGTTGGGACGGACGAGACGGGGAGGGAGGCTCTTTCCTTCCGCGTGGATATGGGAAGGCCGAAATTTCTTCCCGCGCTCATTCCCGCACGCTTTGACGGCGAAGCCGTCCTTTCAAGGCCGCTGAACGTCGGCGGGGAGACCTACCTCGTCACTTGCCTCTCGATGGGCAATTCCCACTGCGTCGTCTTTTGCAGGGACGTTTTTTCCCTCGATCTGGAGAACATCGGGCCGCAATTTGAGTGTCATCCCGCCTTCCCCGAACGGGTCAACACCGAGTTCGTGCAGGCGGAAAAGGACGGCCTCACGATGCGCGTATGGGAGCGGGGGAGCGGTGAGACGCTCGCCTGCGGGACGGGGGCCTGCGCGGCCGCCGTCGCGGCCGTCCTCAACGGATATTTTTCGGAGGGGCAGACGGTCGAAGTACGGCTGAGGGGCGGGCGGCTCTTCATCTGCTACACGGGGGAGACTGTCCTGATGACGGGTCCCGCCGCATTCTCCTTCAGGGGCGAGATCTGAGCATTTCTCTTCGGTCCGCCCGCAACAGACAGCAAAACGCATTTGAGGTGAACTATGACAAAGTATATCTTTGTGACGGGAGGAGTCGTCTCGGGGCTTGGAAAGGGCATCACGGCGGCGTCCCTCGGCAGGCTCCTGAAGATGAGGGGCTATAAGGTCGCCTCCCAAAAGCTCGACCCCTATATCAACATCGACCCCGGGACCATGAGTCCCTACCAGCACGGGGAGGTCTTTGTCACCGAGGACGGTGCGGAGACCGACCTCGACCTCGGCCACTACGAACGGTTCATCGACGAGGACCTCAACAAATACTCCAACCTCACGACGGGGAAGGTCTATTGGAACGTCCTCAACAAGGAGCGGGCGGGGGAATACCTCGGCCAGACCGTCCAGATCATTCCCCACATCACCAACGAGATCAAAAATTTCATCTTTCAGGTCGGCAAGACGGCGGGGGCGGACATCGTTATCACCGAGATCGGCGGGACGACGGGCGACATCGAATCCCAGCCCTTCCTCGAAGCCATCCGTCAGGTCGCCCGCGACGTGGGGCGGGAGAACTGCTGTTATATCCACGTCACCCTCGTGCCCTTCATTTCGGGGTCCGAGGAGTTCAAGAGCAAGCCCACGCAGCACTCCGTCAAGGAGTTGCAGGGAATGGGGATCTCGCCCGACATCATCGTCGCCCGCGTAGACCGTCCCATGCCCGAGGGCATCCGCGAGAAGATCGCGATGTTCTGCAACGTCAGGCCCGAGTGCTGTATCGAAAATCTCACCCTTCCCGTCCTCTATGAGGCTCCGATGATGCTCGAGAGAAGCAACTTCTCGGAGACGGTGTGCAAAATTTTGCACCTCGACCCCAAGAAGATCGACCTCACCGAGTGGGAGGAGATGCTTTCCCGCGTCCACGCGCGGAGCAAGAAGGTGAAAATTGCCCTCTGCGGCAAGTATGTACAGCTCCACGACGCCTATCTGTCCGTCGCGGAGGCTCTTGCGCACGGCGGGTACGAATCGGACGCAAAGGTGGAGATCAAGTGGATCGACACCGAGAAGCTGACGGCGAAGGACCTCGAAAGGGAGCTTGGCGACGTCGCGGGCGTCCTCATTCCGGGGGGCTTCGGCGAGCGGGGGATCGAGGGCATGATCCTCGCCTGTAAATACGCGCGGGAACACGGCATTCCCTACCTCGGGATCTGCCTCGGCATGCAGATCGCCGTCATCGAATACGCGAGGGACGTCATGAAGATCGCCGACGCGAATTCCTCGGAGTTCTTCCCCGAGGGCAAGCACTCCGTCATCGACCTCATGCCCGACCAATACGGCGTGAAGATGGGGGGCACGATGCGCCTCGGGGCCTATCCCTGCAAGGTCATCGGCAGGCAGATGAAGGCGGCCTACGGGTGCGATCTCGTCTCCGAGAGGCACCGCCACCGCTTTGAGTTCAACAACGACTATCGGGAAGAGTTCGAAAAGGCGGGCATGACCGTCGCGGGGACCTCCCCCGACGGGACCCTGTGTGAGGCCGTGGAGATCGACGGAAACGACTTCTTCATCGGCGTGCAGTTCCACCCCGAATTCAAATCCCGTCCCAACAGTGCGCATCCGCTCTTCCGCGAGTTCGTGCGGGCGGCGGTCCGCTATCAAGAAAAATAGATGCAGATCAATCGGAATTTTTTGAAGTTAAAGAATTCCTACCTGTTTTCGGCGGTCGCGGAAAGGACGGCCGCCTACCAAAAAGCCCATCCCGAGCGGAGGCTCCTCCGCCTCTCGATCGGGGACGTCACCCGCCCTCTTGCGCCCGCCGTCGTTGCGGCGATGAGGAAGGCGGCGGACGAGATGGGAAGATGCGAGACATTCAGGGGCTATGCCCCGAGCGGGACGAGAATGGGCTACGAGCCGCTTCTTGCCACGATCGTAAAGAGCTATGCGCGGAAGGGGGTCGCCCTCGGGGAGGAGGATATTTTCATCTCCGACGGCGCAAAATCTGACTGCGGGAACCTCTCCGACCTTTTCTCGGCGGACAACACCGTCCTCATTCCCGACCCCGTCTATCCCGTCTATCTCGACACGAACATCATGGCGGGGCGGCGGATCGTCTTTGCCGACGGGACGGAGGAAAACGGCTTTTTGCCGATGCCGAAGAGGGATATGAGGGCTGACGTCATCTATCTCTGTTCGCCCAACAACCCTACGGGCGCGGCGTACACGAAGGAAGAGCTGAGGGCTTGGGTCGGTTACGCGCTCGAAAACGACGCGGTCATTCTCTATGACGCCGCCTATGAGTATTTCGTCTCGGGCGAAGATCGCGCGAGGAGCATCTATCAGGTCGAGGGGGCAAAGGAGTGCGCCATCGAGCTGTGTTCCTACTCCAAGACGGCGGGTTTTACGGGCGTGCGGTGCGGCTACACCGTCGTGCCGCGGGAACTCGTGCGGGAGGGGGTTTCCCTCAACCGTCTGTGGGAGAGGAGGCAGTCCACCAAGTTCAACGGCGTCTCCTATGTCACGCAGATGGGGGCGGCGGCAGTCTTTACCGAGGAGGGGGAGAGGCAGATCGGCGAAGCCATTGCCTACTACCGCGGGAACGCGAAGATCATCTCCGACGCCCTCACGCGGCTCGGCATTCCGTTCACGGGAGGGGAGCATTCCCCCTATATCTGGATGAAGTGTCCGTGCGGCATGGACAGCTGGACCTTCTTCGACTATCTTTTGAACAATGCAGGCGTCGTCGGCACCCCCGGGAGCGGGTTCGGGCGGAACGGCGAGGGATATTTCCGCCTCACGGCCTTCGGCACGCATGAGGACACGGAAGAGGCGATGCGGCGCATCGCAAAACTATTGGAAACATAAGAGAAATTTATGGAAACAAGCAAAAAGAGTACAGGCATTCTGTGCCATATCTCTTCCCTCGGCGGGAAGTACGGGATCGGGGATCTGAAGGAGGCCGCGCGGTTTGCGTCCGCGCTTGCGCAAAACGGCATATCCTATTGGCAGATCCTTCCGCTCGTGCAGACGGGGTACGGGGACAGTCCCTACCAATCCGTCTCCTGCACGTCGGGCAATCCCTATTTCATCGACCTCGACGCGCTCGGGAAGATGGGGCTTCTCACGCGGAAGGAGCTGAAGGATCTGCGCGACCGCTATAAAAACGCCGCCTGCGTGGACTACGGGGCGATCTATGAGGAGCGGTATGCGACCCTCAGGCTCGCCTTTTCCCGCTTTGCCTTTGACAACGACGACTTCCGCGCCTTCGTCAAGCGGGGCGCGTATGAGGATTACGCCCTGTTCATGACCGCAAAGACGGTCTACGGCGGGACGTTCTATGATTGGGACGAGCCTCTGATGCGGCACACGCCCGAAGCTCTCGAGGCACTCAGGACGGAATACCATGAGGAATATCTCTTCTGGCAGTTCGTCCAATACATCTTTTGGGGGCAGTGGGAGGAATTGCACAGCACATGCCGCTCGCTGGGGATCTCGATCATCGGCGACGTTCCCCTCTATGTCGCGGGGGACAGCGCGGACGTGTGGGCGCATCCAGAACTGTTCAAGCTCGGCGACGATCTGAGACCTCTCAAGGTGGCGGGCGTTCCCCCCGATTATTTTTCGGAGACGGGTCAGCTGTGGGGCAATCCCGTCTACGATTGGGAGGCGAACGCCAAGGAGCATTTCACCTGGTGGACGCGGCGGCTCTGGGCCGCGCTCAAGGCCTACGACGTCATCCGCATCGACCATTTCCGCGGCATTGACCGCTATTATGAGATCGACGCGGGCGCGGAGACCGCCATCGGCGGGAGCTGGGAGGAAGGCCCCAAGGAGAAGCTCTTCGGAGGCATCGGAAAGGAGAAAGACCGCATCATCGCCGAAGATCTCGGCATTCTCGACGACGGCGTTCGGCTTCTTCTGAAAAAGACGGGGTTCCCGGGGATGAAGATCCTTCTCTTCGCCTTCGACGGCAATCCCGACAACGAATATCTCCCTCAAAACATCCATGCGGACAGCGTTTGCTATACGGGCACGCACGACAACGACACCGTGAAGGGGTTCGTCGATCTGCTCGCCGCGGAGGACTTTATCCTCCTCCGCGCAAGGCTCGCGATGGCCCTCGAGGAGAGGGGGATCGCCATGCGGCTCATGAAGAACGGCGAGAATTTCCCCGAGGCCTTCATCCGCCTCGCCCTTGCGTCGGACGCGTGGCTCGCCGTCGTCCCGATACAGGACGCGATGGGGCTTGGCAACGAGGCGCGCATGAACTCCCCCGGGACGCAGGAGGGGAATTGGAAGTTCCGCCTCGACCGTCCCGTCGGGCGTTCGCTGGCAAAGTTGAAAAAAATGATAAAAATATATCGGAGGTAACTCACAATGGCAGAAAAGAAAGGATTCTTCGCAGAATTCAAGGCATTCATCGCGCGCGGCAACGTCCTCGACATGGCCGTCGGCGTGATCATCGGCGGTGCGTTCAGTGCGATCGTCACCGCGCTCACCAACCAGATCCTGATGCCCATCATCAACATGATCCTCTTTGCGATCACGGGCGGACAGGGGATGGAGAACATCTACACCTATCTCCACAAGGCGTTTTTGCTCGATGAGGCGGGAAAGGTGACGACGCAGATCGACCTTGCGAACTCCATCTACATCGATTGGGGCGCATTCATCACCGCGGTCATCAACTTCCTGCTCATCGCGCTCGTCCTCTTCCTCATCATCAAGGTGATCAACATGGTCCACGAGAAGGCGCAGGAGCAAAAGACGAAGTACGATCCCCTGACGAAGGAGGAGATCAAGGCTCTCCGCAAGGAAGGCAAGACGTCCGACGAGATCATGGCGGCCGCGGCAGAGAAGAAGGCGCAGCTCGACAGGGAGGCCGCAGAGGCGGCGGCGAACGCACCCGCGCCCGCTCCCACCGCGGAAGAACTTCTGACCGAGATCCGCGACCTTCTTCAGTCGCAGTCTGAAAAACCCGCGGCAAAGAAAGACTGACGGCACATAGAGAATACGGAGGACGGATATGTTCGGATTTGGGAAAAAAAGTCCGCAAACGCCCGCGTTTGCGGAGGCGGAGCGGCAGATAAGAAAGCTCTTTGCGGAGCTTGAGTTGAAGGCGGGCGTCGAAAAGCAGGAGAACGGGATCAGCGTCTCATCGGCGGGGTTCACGGTTTTACAGCATGCCGCCGAACGCTTTGACGTCGATTACTCCTATTATCCGAAAAACGGACACACCAATCTCACCGTCTACGTCTACTTCGGCGAAAAACAGGCGACGGCGGAGGCCCTGCGGCTCCTCAATGAGTTCAACCGCAAGAGCAGTTATTGGATGGCGAGCATCGAGACGGAATCGAATATCCCGTACCTCGCGTTTGCCGCCTCCGTCTCCGACCCCGTCCCCGGGGACATCATGCGCCATGTCGATTGGCTGTTGCGCTTCTTGCCCGCGGTGGGGAACCGTGAGACGTTTTTACAGCTCTTGTCTCCCGAAGAGCCGCCGCAGGAACTTCCTCAGGAAGAATAAAAGAACAAAAAACGGAGCTTTCGGCTCCGTTTTTTCTGTCTGAATGCGGCGATCGGGTCGTCCTTCCCGCAGAGGGTCACATTTTTTCTGCTCCCTGACTACAATGAACGGGGAGAGAATATGCGCATCTGTTTTGTGACGGGAGGAACGTTCAACGAATTTGCGGACAGCTTCGAGGGAGAACCGCCCGAAGTCGTCTGTTTCGGCTTTCAGGCGATCGGGAAGGTCAGCTACGAGCGGGAACTCAAGGGGGAGACCAACCTCTTTGAGGACGTCGCCCTGCTCTCCAAGGAGCAGAAAAACGTCGTCCTCTGCGGGTGCTACACGAATGCGCGCGGTTCCATGCGCAAGTCCGTCGTCGCCGCCGAAAAGGGGAGGATCCTCGGCGTCACGGACATGGTGAACCGCCTCGACGGGAGCGAGTTCCGAAGCGGCGCGGGCGTCAGGATCTTCGATACGGGCGCGGGGCGGATCGGCGTGGTCGTTGCGGAGGACCTTTATTTTCCGCAGGTCATACGGACGCTCTCCGTCTGCGGGGCCGAGGTCGCCGTCTCCGTCTTTGAAGAGCTGACCGAGAGTTTGGAACAGACCCTGATGCGGGCGCAGGCGTTCATGTTCGGGATCCCCGTGTGCCTGTGCGCGTTCGGCTATGCCGAGGCGGCGGACATCGGCGGGAGGCTCAGCTTTTCCTCCCCGAAAAGCCCGTGCTTTTACGAGTTGAAGCGGGAACAGGAGTACCACCTCATCGAGACCCGCCAGCGCGGCTTTTACAGGCGCAAAAAGGGGACTTTTTGATTCGGAGAAGGATCGTTGAGCTAACTCGTCGCCCCTCATAGGGGAGATGTCGAGGCGTAGCCTCAACATGAACGTCACCCTGCCCGCCCCGCGTCATTCTGAGCCGAAGGGGAAGAATTTCCTTACCTGCTCATTCTGAGCGAAGCGAAGAATCCCCTCAAACGAAGTCCGTGGGTTTATGAGATGTTTCGGCTGCGCCTCAACATGAGCGTCACCCTGCCCCGCCCCGTTCATTCTGAGCCGAAGGGGAAGAATTCCTTTACCTGCTCATTCTGAGCGAAGCGAAGAATCCCCTTGAACGAAGTCCGTGGGGCTATGAGATATTTCGGCTTCGCCTCAACATGAACGTCACCCTGCCCCGCCCCGTTCATTCTGAGCCGAAGGGGAAGAATTCCTTTACCTGCTCATTCTGAGCGAAGCGAA
>CANPZV010000008.1 GCA_947589285.1 uncultured Clostridia bacterium | reverse complement strand
GCTGCCCCGCGCGCTCATGCTGAGGCGTAGCCGAAGCATCTCATAGACCTACGGACTTCGTTTGAGGGGATTCTTCGACACGCCGCCTGCGGCGGCGGCTCAGAATGAGCGGTTTCCCCTTGTCGCCCCCTCCCGCTCCCGCAACATTCAGATCGTAGCGAAGGATCCCGTGAGCAAAGTCCCAAATCGCGGCCGTCGCATTGAAGCGTTTTTGGCCTCCGCTCTATTTCACTGTAAAACTTCGCGCTTCTGCGCGGAAATTTCCCCGCAGGAGGTTTTTATTCGCAGCGATATGTGTTATAATAAAATAACCAACTTCACGGAGAGACCAATGGAACAAAAAATTTGGCATGCGATCGGGGGAGAGGAGACGCTTTCCGCCCTCTCCGCCGCGAGAGAGGGGCTTTCCTCCGAGGAAGCCGCCCGCCGTCAAGAACAGTTTGGCAGGAACGTCTTGAGAGAGAAAAAGAAGAAGAGCATCTGGAAGATGCTCTTCGAACAGATCATGGACGTCATGGTCATCATCCTTCTGCTCGCCGCCGTGCTTTCGCTCATCTTCCATGATTGGGCGGAGGCGGCCGTCATTTTGGTGATCGTCGTTGTCAATGCGGTCATCGGCATCGTGCAGGAGAAGAAGGCGGCCGACGCGCTCGCCTCCCTCGCAACGCTCACCGCTCCGACGGCGCGGGTGTTGAGGGACGGGGAGGAATGCACCCTTCCCGCCGAAGAACTCGTCCCCGGGGATATCGTCATTCTCGCCGACGGCTGCGTCGTGCCCGCCGATGTGCGCCTCCTCGAGGAGGCAAATTTAGCCGTGCAGGAGGCCGCGCTCACGGGGGAGAGCGTCCCCGTCGAAAAGGACGCCCTCACCGTGCTGAAAGAGGACGCCCCCTTGGGGGACAGGGTCAACATGGCCTTCTCCTCCTCGGTCTGCACGGCGGGAACGGCCGTCGGCGTCGTCGTTGAGACGGGCATGCGCACGCAGGTCGGCTCGATCGCGGGCATGCTCGACGAGACGGACGAATTGCAGACGCCCATGAAGAGGAAGCTCAACCACGTCGGCAAGGTCCTGTCGCTCGTCGGCATCATCGTCGCCGTCCTGATGTTCTGCGTCGGGCTTCTCTATGACGTCAGCAAGTGGCAGACGCTCGCGCTCACCGCGATCTCTCTCGCCATCTCCGTCATTCCCGAGGGCCTTCCCGCGACGGCCACCGTCGTCATGGCTCTCGGCGTCCAGCGCATGGCCAAACAGCAGGCCCTCGTCAGGAGCCTGCCCGCCGTCGAGACGCTCGGCTCGGCGACCGTCATCTGCTGTGACAAGACGGGCACCCTGACGTTGAACCGCATGACCGTCACCCGCTTTCTCACGGACGGCAAACTCACCGACGCGGCGGGAGGGGAGGCGGACGCCGTCGCGCTTCCGCTCATCTATGCCTCCGCGCTCTGCAACGACGCCGCCAAGGACCCCAAGCGGGAGGGCGAATGGCTCGGCGACCCCACGGAGGGCGCGCTCATCGTCCTTGCCGAGAAATACGGCGTGGACTGCGGGAAGCTCAAGGCCGAGCATCCCCGTATCTTTGAACAGCCCTTCGATTCGGACAGAAAGCGCATGTCCGTCGCCGTCAGGGAGGGGGAGGGAGAGCGCGTGTACACCAAGGGCGCGATCGACGGCCTTCTGCCCCTCTGCACGTCGATCTTGACCTCAAGCGGCGTCCGTCCCATGACGGAGGAGGACAGAACTTTCCTCCTCGGGAAGGCCGAGGAGATGTCCGAGGAGGCCCTCCGCGTCCTCGGCTTTGCCATGCGCGACATCGATTTCACGCCCAAGGAAGGGGACGACGTTGAGAAGGACCTCACCTTCCTCGGCTTCACCTGCATGATCGACCCGCCGCGGAAGGAGGTCATCGGTGCCGTCGAATCCTGCCACAGGGCGGGCATCCGCGTCGTCATGATCACGGGCGACCACAAGACGACGGCCGTCGCCATCGCGCGGGAACTCAAGATCTTCAAAGAGGGCGATACCGCTCTCACGGGGGCGGAACTTGCCGCAATGAGCGATGAGGAACTCGACAAGATCGTCAACACGACGTCCGTCTATGCCCGCGTCTCTCCCTCCGACAAACTCCGCATCGTCAGATCTTTGCAGAGGACGGGGGAGGTCGCCTCCATGACGGGGGACGGCGTCAACGATTCGCCCGCCTTAAAGGCCGCAGACATCGGCGTCGCCATGGGCGCGGGGACGGACGTCGCCAAGGACGCCTCCGACATCATCCTGCTCGACAACAACTTCACCACGATCGAGAGCGCGGTCAGGGAGGGGAGAAGGGTCTACGCCAACATTCAGAAGGTCATCCAATTCCTTCTCGCGGGCAACATCGCCGAAATTTTGACGCTTGTCATCGCGACGCTCTTCAACCTCCCCGCGCCCATTCTCGCGGTGCATGTACTCATCATCAATTTGGTGACGGACACCCTTCCCGCCCTCGGGCTGGGGGTCGATCCCGCCGCCTCGGACATCATGGATCACCCGCCCGTGAAGTCGGGAACGCTGTTCGAGAGGGGCCTCGTCTGGCGCGTCCTCTTCCACGGGTTCCTGCTCTCGGCGGTCTCGCTCTCCGCTTACTTCATCGGCCTGTACGGGTTCGGCGACCCGAGCGCGGCGATGACGATGACCTTTGCGACGATCTCCGTCTCCCAGCTCGTCCACGTCGCCAACCAACGCTCGAACACCGCCTCCGTCTTTGCAAAGGGGAACGGCCACAACAAGGCACTCTATGCCGCGATGGGGGGATCGTTTGCGATCGTCCTGTTCCTGCTCTTCGTCACGCCCTTCATTCACGGGGCGGAGAGCTTCTTCGGGATCGTGTTCCTAAACCCTTGGCAGTATCTCATCGTCGCGGGGCTGTGCCTTGTGCCGCTCATCGGCGTAGAGATCTCCAAATTTTTCCTGCGGCGTGCGGAGAGAAAATCATGAATAAAAATCGGAAGAACGGGCTTTTGCCCGTTTTTTCGTTCGGATTTTTTGCCCAAAAATGTAAGAAACGCTGAATATTTGTATATTATTTTCAATCAGAGAAAATATTTCGGAACCATAAGGATAATTTATAAATATTTCACGCAGATTCCACGGTTTTTCCTTGACACGAAGGCCTCGCTTGGCTATAATTATATATTGTATTATTATGTCATTTTGGACTTTCCACCATAACCTCAGGCGAAAATTCTCTGTCGGATGGCGGGAAAGCGAGGGATCCATGAAAAGGAAAAGAGCAATCGTCATACTCGTATGTATGTGCATCGCCTGTATATTTGCAGGGCTTTTGACCGCATGCGGCGGGGGCGGGCAGGATTATACCTCCGGCAACGCTCCCTATGCAAACGGGCATACGGGCATTGAGGTCACCTATAAGCTCGAGGGCGGCGTCTATCAGAACAGCGACCGCGACGTCAGGATGTACTACTACATTCCCGAGGGCGGCGAGACGTTGATCGCCCCTCCCGGGGAATATTCCAAGCGGGAGATCATCCGCCAGAACTATGTGATCACGGGTTGGTTTAGGTCGAAGAGGGAAAACTCCGACGGAACCGTCACCTATTCCGACGAGTGGGATTTTGAAAAAGACAAGCTCAGAAGCGGCGACGAGCCTTTGACCCTCTACTGCGGCTGGGCACCCAAAGTTACCCACACCTACGCCATCAGCTATTTCGACGAGAACGGGGCCGAACAGGTCTTTACTTCCATCAAGACGCAGGAGGGGAGAGCCTTCGCCGATCCCTCCGACCTTGCCGACGGCCGCGTGGGCTTCACCGCCAAGCGGGAGAAGAATGCGGAGACGGGCAAGTACGAGATCGCCTATTACAAGGGGAAGGACGCGAGCGGCAACTGGATCCCTTGGGACGACGCCTTCGTCCACCCCGGCGGGGAAGAGAGTACGGCCGTCAAAGTCTACGTCGAGTACTTAAAGGGTGATTTTGTCTACGTCTCCACGGCGGACGAATTCATCGCGGCGTCCTCGGCCTATGCGAGGACGGGCAACGGCGTCTATCTCACCAATGACGTCGATCTCGGCGGCGAAGAGGTGGACGGGTTCCGCAACAACGCGGGCAAGTTCACGGGCGTGTTCTACGGGAACGGCTTCACGATATCGGATTTCAAGCTCGCTTGCAGCGCGACGAACGACGATCTGACCTCGGAATATACCTCTCTCGACGACAACGCGCTCTGCATCGGCTTCTTCGGCATCCTTGAGGGGGCGACGGTGGAGAACGTCAGGATCGAGGGAATGACGCTCGACATTTCGGTGAAAAACTCTCGTGCGAAGAATGTCTACATCGCTCCGTTTGCGGCTCTTGCGATGGATTCCGTGGTCAAGGATGTGACCCTGTCGGCGGCATTCACGGTGACAAGGCTCGAATCCTACCAAGGGGAAGAGTACATCGTGACCGACCGTCTCGTCTGGGACGAGAGCTTCGGATGCGAGAACTGCACGGTGCAGGTCACGCTCACGGATAACAGATAAAATCAAATTCGGGAAAATCGAAAGGAGTTATAAATCACATGAAGTCTAAGGCATTAAAAATTGTAGCGGGAACGCTTGCCTGCGTCATGATGGCGGGCGTCGTCGCGGGATGCGGCGGCGCAACGGGCGTCTATGACAATGAGAATGATGCGGTCGTGTTCTCGACGCAGCCGCTCGACGGCGTTTTCAGTCCTTTCTTTGCGACCACGGGCACCGATATGTCCGTCACGGGTCTCACGCAGATCAGTATGCTCGCCAATGACGAAAACGGCAACGTCGCCTATGGCGAGAAGGAAGCCGTCGTCGTCAAGGACATGGAGATCTCGACGACGGGGGTGGGCGATGACGCCATCACCGAGTATAAGTTCGTCCTCAAGAACAACATCCGGTTCTCGAACGGCAGCTATCTCTCGATGAAGGACGTCCTCTTCAATCTGTACGTCTATCTCGATCCCGTCTACACGGGCGCAAGCACCATCTATTCCACCGACATCGTCGGCCTCAAGGCGTACCGCACGCAGAAGCCCGATACCGACGAGGCGCAGCAGGATTCCTTCATGGCGGAGTTCCAGAATGCGGCGCGTACCCGCATCAACGCCCTTATCGAGGCAAAGGAAGAGGTCGATAAGGACGGCGTTATGGACAAGGACCAGTTCAGGACCGCGCTCCAGGGCTTGACGGGCGATGCGTATGCGCACGTCGTGAGCGACTACGACAAGGCTCTTGAACTCTTCCGCGAAGAGCTTGGCGACGACTTCTCCGCCGCGCTCGATTCCTATGCGGACACCGTTTTTCAGGACAGCAAGGGCGCAGAACACAGAAACGTGCTTCAATCCGACGTCGAGATGTTCCTCTACAACGAGGGCGTCCTGACGTGGAATAAAGAGACCGCGCAGATGGTGAGCGGGACTGTCGGCCCCGAGTACTTCCGCGCATGGACGAAAGATCAAGCCATCAACTATGTGTTTGACATCAACATCCCCGGGAAGATTGATGAAGTCGTCAGCAACTGGCTGACGGCGGCCAACCTCTTCACCTACATCACCAACGAGGCCCTTGAGGAATACTTCCAGGAAAATGACGATAGGGCATTCCCGAACATCACGGGTATCACTTTTGCCAACAAGGATGCCGCCTGCACCGTCAACAATACAGAGTATAAAGTCCCCGAATACGAGGATGAGGCGCACACCCATGTGAAGGATGGCTTCAACGAAGTCCTCTCCATCAAGATCCACAAGATCGACCCCAAGGCCATCTGGAACTTCGGCTTCACGGTCGCGCCCATGTACTACTATTCGGATGAGAAACGCATCAACGCCTTCGACTATGAGACCAATTTCGGCGTGGAATATGCGTCCCAGTCCTTCCTCGATGACGTCGTTGGCTCACACGATAAGAACAGCCTTCCCGTCGGCGCGGGACCCTATGCGGTCAGCTGCGACGCGGGCGGCGTCGGCAAGGTCGCGGGCGGCACTGCGGAGGTGCGGGACGGCGACTTCTACAACGGGAGCATGGTCTACTACGAGCGCAATCCCTACTTCAACGCCGACGGAAAAGGCCCCGCGAAGATCAAGAAGGTCCGTTACAGCGTCGCTCAGCAGAACCAGATGCTCAACAACCTCTATGCGGGCGATATGGACTTCGTGGAGCCGAACGCCAAGACGGAGATCTTCAACGAGGTCCGCAACAAGGGGAAGGACGGCATCGGCAATAAGGAGATCCAGACTTCGGGCTACGGCTACGTCGGCATCAACGCGGGCAAGGTGCCCAATCTCAGGGTCCGCCAGGCGATCATGCACTGCATCGACGTCAAACTGACCGCGCAGTACTACGGCTCCCATGCGGAGGTTTTGTACCGCTCCATGACCAAGGCCAACTGGGTGTACCAAAAGGCCCTCAAGGATAAGACGAGCTACTATCCCTTCATCGGCGATCCCATTCCCGACGACCTCGATTCCGTCAGCCCCGCCTATGCGCACTATGTACGCGATATCCTCCACAAGGGAACGGGCGATAAGCTCACCGAAGAGGAGCAGAAGGGCTTCATTCAGGCTCTCGTCGCGGGCATCAAGGGCGACCCGATCCTGTCCGAACAGAAATACAGCCTGAACGCGCGGGGCGTCTATCAGAACACCAGCGGCTCCGATACGCTCAAATACACCTTCACGATCGTCGGCAGCGAGCAGGACCACCCCGCGTGGGACGCTCTCTGGCAGGCGGGCGAGATGCTCAACAAGTGGGGCTTCGAGATCAACGTCAAGGTCGACCCGCAGGGCCTCATCAAGCTGAACACAGGTTCCCTCACCGTATGGGCGGCCGCCTGGGGTTCCACCATCGACCCCGACATGTATCAGGTCTACCACAAGGATTCCACGGCGACCTCCGTCCTCAACTGGGGCTACCGCCAGATCCTTCAAAATGCGGGCGGGAAGTACAACTATGAGTACGATCTCGTCGTCAACGAGCTGTCGCCCCTCATCGAGCAGGCCCGCGAGATCGACGACTCCACAGAGCAGGGCAAGCAGGACCGCGCGGATCTCTATGCGGAGGCTCTCGACCTCGTTATGGAACTCGCCGTGGAACTTCCCACCTATCAGAGGAATGACCTCTTTGTCTACAACGCCAACAAGTTCGACGTGAATACCTTCTTCCAGAATGCGACGCCCTTCAAGGGATTGACGAGCGACATTCACACCGTCTCGCTGAACGTGGCACAGTGATTGGCCGATCCATTCTCCCAAGGCCCTGAGGGGCCGCGGGAACGCAAAAAATACTGACAAGGGAAAGGGCGGCGTCCCGTCAAAAGGACGCCGCGCAAATCGGAGATTCGATGTTCAAATATATCGTAAAAAGGCTGCTGCTCTCCATCATCATTCTCCTCGGCGTGTCGATCATCATCTACACGCTGACGAGGCTCATGCCCGCCGACTACGTTGATCAGACGTTCTCGTCCAAGATCCAGTCGGGCGCGATGAGCATTGAGGACTTGCAGCGTTATAAGGAACTCCTCGGCATCGGCGACAACTCCTTTGCGGGCATCATGAAGGGATACTTCGGCTGGCTCGGGAACCTCCTCAAGGGGGACCTCGGCAGGTCTTTCAAGTATCAGAAGCCCGTCGCCGAAGTCATCGCGAGCCAGATGTGGTATTCCTTCGGCATCGCGATCGTAGCGACCATTCTGCAGTTCCTCATCGCGATCCCGCTCGGCATCACGAGCGCGACGCACCAATATTCCGTCCGCGACTATGTGACGACGGTCCTCACCATGATCGGCATCGGCCTCCCGAGCTACTTCTTCGGGGCGATCGTCATCAAGGTGTTCGCAGTCGATCTCGGCTGGTTCCCGAGCGGGAACATCGTCAGCGGCGGCGTGACCTATGCCGACAATTTTGCGGGCGGACTTGCAAAATTCGGCGACATGGTTTGGCATCTGATCCTTCCCATCACCGTCACCGTCCTCCTCTCCATCGGCGGCCTCATGCGCTACACGAGGACGAACACGCTCGAAGTTCTGAGCGCGGACTACATCAGGACGGCGCGCGCGAAGGGCCTCAGCGAGAAGAAGGTCATCTACAAGCACGCCTTCCGCAACACGCTCATTCCTTTGGCGACTTTGCTTGCGGGCATCCTGCCGTCTCTCTTCGGTGGCATGCTCATCACGGAGCAAGTGTTCGCTATCCCGGGGATCGGGAAGTACGCCTATGACGCCTTGCAGTTTGCGGATATCCCGTTCGTCATGGGCTACAACATGTTCCTTGCGATCCTGACCGTCATCGGCACGCTGTTTTCGGACATCATGTACTCTATCGTTGACCCCCGCGTCAAACTTCAATGATCTACGGAGAGAGAACCATGAAAGAAAAAGATAAGATCGTTTCACCCTCCGCAGACACGGAGGAGGCAAAGGACCTTGCGGTCACGGCGGAGACCTTGGAGGAACCGACGGAGGCCTTGAAAGAGACCCCTGTGGCGGAAACAGAGGGGAGCGGGGAGGCGAAGGAACCCGGCGCAGAGGAGGAGACCTACAAGGAGATGAGTCCCCTGCGGCTCGTCCTCCGCAGATTTTTCCGCTCCAAACTCTCCATCGTCGGCATCGTCATGATCGCCGCACTCATCATCTTCTCGGTCCTGGGTCCCGTGGTATTCAACAGATGGGGCGAAGAGACCGTTGACCGGGGCGATTTCACGAGCGAGGACGTCAACTACTACGAGCAGGACAACGAAGACGGCGTGATCGTCAACGTCACCGAAGTCGTCGAAACGGTGGACGGCATCAACCGCCTCGCCGACCCGAGCGCGGACCACTGGCTCGGCACCGACGAAAAGGGCATGGATGTGTTCGTCCGCCTCATGTTCGGCGGAAGGATCTCCCTGCTCATCGGCTTCATCGTCGTCATCATGGAGACGTTGCTCGGCATCATCATCGGCGGGGTCGCGGGCTATTTCGGCGGCTGGATCGACAATATCTTGATGCGTATCGTCGATGTGTTCAACTGTATCCCGACGCTGCCGATCCTGTTCATCGCCTCGGCCGCGATCACCTCGTGGGACCTGCCCGCCGACGTCAATATTTACCTATTGATGCTGTTCATCACGCTGTTCAGCTGGAGCGGCACCGCGCGGCTCGTCCGCGGCCAAATTTTGGGCCTCCGCGAACAGGAATACATCACCGCGACGGAGGTCATGGGCTTCTCGCCGTGGCGGCGCATCTTCAAGCACCTCATTCCCAACGTCATGCCGCAGCTCATCGTCTCCATGACGCTCGGCCTCGGCTCCGTCATTCTGTATGAATCGACGCTGAGCTACCTCGGGATCGGCGTCCAGCCGCCCAAGGCCGCATGGGGGAGCATGATCGCCCTTGCGAACAGGCCCGAGATCCTCAATTACCATGTCAACGTATGGCTTCCCGCAGGGCTTCTCATCGTCGTTGCGGTACTTGGATTCAACTTCATCGGGGACGGCCTTCGTGACGCAATGGATCCCAAGGCGAGGAAATAGACAATGGCACAGAAATATTCCAACTATATCTCCATGAAGGAGAGCCGCAGGATCATCAAGTACAATCTCCAACAGATGAAGTACTATGAACGGCTCAAGCGGCAAAAAAGGGCCATCTCCGAGTACACGGCCCCGATGAAGGACGAGAACAACCTCATCGAGATCGAGGACCTCGAGACCTTCTTCTTCACCGACACGGGCACCGTCAAGTCGGTGAACGGCGTCTCCTTCAATATCCCCAAGAACAAAGTCGTCGGCGTCGTCGGCGAATCGGGCTGCGGCAAGAGCGTCACGTCTCTTTCCATCATGCAGCTCGTACAGGCCCCGCAGGGGCAGGTGGTCGGCGGGCAGATCCGCTTCAATTCCGACCAGCTCGGCTACGACGAAGAGGGGCATAAGCTCGGCTATGACATCGTTAGGACGCCCACGCAGGAGATGTACAACATCCGCGGCAAGGACATCACGATGATCTTTCAGGAGCCGATGACGAGCCTCAACCCCGTGTTCACGATCGGGTACCAGCTCGATGAGGTCTCCTTCCTCAAACACCCCGATATCAAAAAAGAGGACGCGCGCGCGTATAGCATCGAGATGCTGAAAAAAGTCGGCATCTCCATGCCCGAACACTGCTACGGATGCTATCCCCATGAATTGTCGGGCGGCATGCGGCAGCGCGTCATGATCGCAATGGCTCTCGCGGGCGAACCCAAGCTCATTATCGCAGATGAGCCGACGACCGCCCTCGACGTCACCATACAGGCACAGATCTTGGAACTTTTGCGCGAATTGCAGAAGCAAGAGGGCTGTTCCATCATGCTCATCACCCACGACCTCGGCGTCATCGCCGAAATGGCGGACGAAGTTGTCGTCATGTACGCAGGCAGGGTCATCGAGCGTGGCACGGTGCGGGAGATCTTCAAAGATCCTCTCCACCCGTACACCATCGGCCTGCAAAAGAGCAAACCGCTCATCGAATCGGACGCGAGCGAACCGCTCTACTCCATCCCCGGGCAAGTGCCCAACCCCATCAATCTGCCCAACCATTGCTACTTCCGCAACCGCTGTACGAGATGTCTCGGCCGTTGCGACGGGGAATACCCCGAAGAGTATAAGGTATCGGATACCCACTCTGTGGCATGCTATCTCTACGCAAAGGAGTGACGAATGGACGCGATCAACGAAACAGAAGAGACCGTAACGCCCATACTGAATGAGGATGCGCAAGAGGTCGCCCTGAACGACGACGGAAGCATTCTGCGGGTGGAACATCTCAAAAAGTATTTCCCCGTCAAGACGAACTTCTTCGGCAAGCCCACGGCCTTCCTTCACGCCGTAGACGACGTGAGTTTCACGGTCATGCCGGGCACCGCGATCGGCGTGGTGGGGGAATCGGGCTGCGGAAAGACGACGCTCGGAAGGACGGTCCTCCGTCTCTATGACGTGGACGGCGGGAACGTGTACTTCGAGGGGGCGGAACTTTCGGCCCTCAAGAAGAGGGACCTGAGAAAGTACAGGACGGATATCCAGCTCGTCTTTCAGGATCCCTATTCCAGCCTTCCTCCCCGCATGACCGTCGGTGAGATCATCGGCGAGGCCGTCAAGGTACATCACATCGTCCCCAAGGGCGAAGTGCATGACTATGTGCTTGACGTCATGAAGAAATGCGGGCTTCAACCCCAATATTACGACAGATATCCCCATGAATTTTCGGGCGGACAGCGGCAGCGCATCTGCATCGCAAGGGCACTTGCGGTGAAACCCAAGCTCGTCATCTGCGACGAACCCGTCTCCGCCCTCGACGTCTCCATCCAGGCGCAGATCATCAACCTTTTGAAGGAACTGCAGGAGACGATGGGGCTGACATATGTATTCATTTCCCACGACCTGTCCGTCGTCAAGTACATCACAGACCAGATCATGGTCATGTACCTCGGCAACGTGATGGAACTCGGGGTGACGGAGACGATCTTCAAGAACCCCCTGCATCCCTACACGCAGGCGCTCTTCTCGGCCGTTCCCGTCCCCGACCCCGATGCGAAGATGAACCGCATCATCCTCGAGGGGGACATCCCGTCTCCCGCCAACCCACCGGCAGGGTGCAAATTCCACACCCGTTGCAGGAAGTGTATGAACGCCTGCCGCTTCATGGCTCCCGCCTATCTCGAAGCGGAGGAGGGGCACTTCGTCGCCTGCCACCTCTACGACAAAGAGGTGATGGCAGACCCCGCGAAGATCGACGGCGAATATACCGAATGGCTTCTCGGACGGCTCCACGAGGACGTTGACCGCGGCGCGGACCTCCCCGAACTCGAGCGCGTGGACCCCGCCGCCGCCCTCGATTGGGTGCTTTCCGCCCTTCCGTCGGCGAACAGGGCCAAGGCGCAGGATATCCTGCTCGATTCCCTCGCGCGGCTCGACAAGGGGAAGTACTTCGAAGCCGTCAGCGCGAAGCTCTCGGCCGAGGCTGTCGGTTCGGTGAGGGGGAAGCGGAGGGCCGCCCTCTTCGAAAGACTGAAGGACGCGGAGATCGAAAAACACGCCGATTGGCTCGCAGAACAGGCCCTTGCCGCAGGGGAGAAGGACCGCGGAGCATACCTCGCCCTTTTGGAGCAGGTCGCCCCCGCAGAGGCCGAGGCGATTGCGGAAAAATTCAAAAAAGACGATGGCACGCAAGGATAAACCGAAAAAGCCGAAGCAAGAATATGTGGACGACGGGCACACCGTCTACAGCATGGAGGGCCTGACGGGCAAACAGCCCGACGAAAAGGACCGTCCGCAGCTCACGCCAAAGGAGCGTCGCGCACTCATCCGCGCGGCCTTCGCCCGCTATCTGCCGCCCCTTCTCATCGTCGTGGGCAGCTTCACGCTCGTTGCGGTTTTACTGTATTTGTGGCTCAAATTCTAAAACACAGAGAGAGGACATCATGGCAAACTTCAAAAAAATATTCTCCATATTCATGGTCGCCGTCATGGGGGCGGGCGCGTTGTGCGCCTGCGCACCCGATCAAACCGATGCGGCAGGTCAAAAAGAACCTGTCTCCGAGAGCGGGGAACTCACGGTCTTAAAGAGCGATTATCAGCTCCCGCCCGAGGAGAGAATGGCCCGCATCAAGGCGGAATATCTCATCGAAAACAAGGGGTATAAGGACGACGATAAGGTCGTTGCCATCCTTTCCCTCGGCGAGGACGCCCTCATCGACAGCTATCTTGCCGATGAAGAAGTTTCCTCGCGCTATTCCCTCGCCCAATACGCCGCAAGCCCCATGGGCAAGCAGAGACAGGCGGGCATCCGCTCGCGCCAGACCGACCTCATCCGCAGGCTTGAGGGGAACGGCCTCATCGAATCGGTGAATTACCGTTACAGCACGATCGCAGACGCGGTCGCCGTCACCACGACTTACAGCAAATTCCTCGCCCTCGAGGCGGCGGGATATTGCGAGAGCGTCTCCCTCTCCGAGACCTACGCCCGCCCGCTTGAGACGAGCGGAACGGACGCCTCGGCCATCGTCAACGATGTTGACGTGTACGAGACGGGTATCTTCAATTCGGACAGCGCGATGGACCCCGATGGCAACCCCTACACGGGCAAGGGGACCTCTGTCGCCGTCCTCGACTCGGGCTTCGACCTCTCCCACCAGGCATTCAATACGCATGCCCCCGAAGGCACGCTCATGTATAGCCGCAACGATATCCGCGGCCTCATCGAGGATTCCGATATCAACGGCGGCAAGCCTCTCAACGCCGTCCAGACCACGGCGAACCTCACGGTCGCCGACGTCTATTACAGCGCGAAGATCCCCTTCAAATACGACTATGCCGACAAGGATCCCGACGTGTTCCCCTTCGATTCGGAACACGGGACCCACGTCGCGGGCATCATCGGCGGCTATGCCAATGAATATCAGAAGAAGGACGGCTCGACGCCCACGGAGAACGGGAAACCGATCCCCTTTAAGGGCATCGCCATTGACACCCAGCTCGTCCTCATGAAAGTTTTCCCCGACCTCTCCACGGGCGCGGAGACAGACGACATTCTCGCCGCCGTGGAGGACGCGGTCCTGCTCGGCGTAGACGCGATCAACATGTCGCTCGGCGCGGCGTGCGGCTTCACGCGGGAGAAGGACGGCGACATCACCAACACCATCTATGACAAGGTAAACGAGAGCGGCACGAGCCTCATCACCGCCGCGGGCAACGAGTACAGCTCGGGCTACGGCGGCGCACAGGGCAACACCAACTTCGTCACCAATCCCGACTCGGGGACCATCGGCTCGCCCGCGTCCTACGAACCCGCGCTCTCCGTCGCCTCTATCAGCGGCGTCAAGAGCAAGTACCTCATCGGGAACGAGGGGAGCGACGGGCAGGTCGTGTTCTTCAACGAATCCAACAGCATCGCGGGCGACGCGAACGACTTCTACGGCGAACTCTATGCCGACATCGCGAACAAGGGCGAGAAGTATAACTTCGGCAGCAGTGAACATGCCGACCGCTACAACGGCATAACTGTCGGCAGCGACGGCACCCTGAAGGTCGAATATGTCACGATCCCCGGCTACGGCTACCGCGCCAACTACACTGCGGTGAACGTCGTCGGCAAGATCGCCCTCGTCTCCCGCGGCGACAACACCTTCGAAGATAAGGCGTTGCAGGCCAAGAATGCGGGCGCGATCGGCTGTATCATCTACAACAACATCGACGGCGATATTCTGATGTCGATGGGCAAGACCGACCATATCCCCACGGTCTCTATCTCCAAGGAGGACGGCGTCAAGCTCGCGCAGAAGAATTCGGGTACCCTCACCTTGAACTATGAGCAGCAGGCGGGTCCCTTCATGTCCGACTTCTCCTGCTGGGGGCCTCTCTCCGACCTCACCTTAAAGCCCGAGATCACGGCGCACGGCGGCGACATCACCTCGGCCGTCCCGGGCGGCAGGTTCGATACGATCAGCGGTACCTCCATGGCGTGCCCCAACCTCTGCGGCGTCGTCGTGCTTATCCGCCAATACATCAAGGACAACTATCAAAAGCTCACGGGCAAGACCGATACCGAGGACGCATCCTACATGCGGACCATCAAGGACCTCACCAATAAGCTCCTGATGTCCACCGCGACCATCATTCTGAACCAGCAGGGCAATCCCTACTCGCCGAGGAAGCAGGGCGCGGGGCTTGCGAGCCTCTTCAACGTCGTCAATACGAGGGCTTACCTTCAGGTGGAGGAGAATGGGGAGGTCAAGGACAGGACTAAGATCGAACTCCTCGACGATCCCACCCGCAGCGGCGTCTACACGATGACGTTTGACGTCGTAAACACGTCCGACAGCCCCATCAGCTACACCCTCGGCCTCATCGGCATGACGGAGAGCATCTCCACTGCCGATAACGACCACGTCGCCGAGCGCGACCAGATCTTGAGCGGCTCCTTCAAGGCCGACGTCGTAAGCGGGAGCGAGAATGCGGGTTCCCTCAGCGGGACGGATGTGACCGTCAACGCCAAATCCACCCTCAAACTCAAACTCGTCTACACCCTTTCGCAGGCGGATAAGAACCTTATCGACAGCCTCTTCCCCTACGGCATGTACGTCGAGGGCTTCGTGACCCTCGCGGCGAAGGAGGACGGGGATATCGACCTGAACGTTCCCTTCCTCGCCTACTACGGCGACTGGACGCAGGCTCCCGTCTTTGACAAGACCTATTACGAAGTGGAGACCGAGGCCCACAATGCGGGCATCGACGAGGAGGATAAGCTCAAGGCCGACTATATCGCGACCACGCCTTACGGCTCCTACTATATCAACTACATGATCCCGCTCGGCACCTATCTCTATGATATGGACACGACGACCTACGATCCCATCCCCGCGACGGAGGACCGCATCGCGATCTCCGATACGCTCGGCACGCTCGACGGGATCTCCGCCGTCTATGCAGGTCTGCTCCGCGGCTGTAAGACGATGATGTACACCGTCACCGACAAGGCGACGGGGGAGGTCGTCTATACCTATGAAGTGACGAACGCCCGCAAGGCGTTCTCGCAGGGCGGCTCGCCCATTCCGAACTTTGAGCAGCTCCGCTTCTATCCCTATGAATTGGGGCTTGTGAACAACCGTCAGTATGAGTTCAAGATGGTAGGGGAGCTTGACTTTGCGCGCGACAAGGGCCTCACCACGAACGCACGCAACGCCTTCTCCTTCGACTTCACGGTCGACAACGAGGCTCCCATCATCAAGAGTGCGACCTATGAGAAAGTCTACGACAGGACGTTGAAGAAGGACCGCTTCTACATCAACCTCACGGTGTATGACAACAACTATGCCATGGCCGTCACGCCTCTCATGTTCTCGCCCAATCCCGAGTATAATGGAACGTCGCAATCGGCGCAATTCACGCCGTCCTATCTCGCCGACGATCCCATCCCGCTCTACGGCGAGAAGGGGCAAGACATCACCGTCCGCTTCGAGATCACCGACTATCTGAAGGACATCAAATACGATGAACTGATCACCAACGGGCTTGCCTTCTCTATCGAGGACTACGCCCTCAACCAGAATCTGTTCATCTGCCAGCTCCCCGGGACGAGGGGCGGGTTCAAATTCACGGGCGACGGCACATGGGACGGCGCAAGGCTCTCTTACAAGACCATCGACGTCAACGAAGTCCTCGACCTCACACAGTTCCTCGCGACGAACGACGGCACCGTGGACGAGGCCAAGGATTACCTCAAATATCTCCAATGGGAGTCGAGCAAACCGAGCGTCGTGGCCGTTGAAAACGGGCAGGTCGTCGGCCTCAAAGCGGGCAGGGCGACGGTCACCGTCACCGAGCCGATGATGCTCTACAATGCGAGCATCGCCATCAACGTCAAATCGCCCACGGCCGCGACGGCGGCGGAGGGGAAGGACCGCGCAGTCTCGCCTCTCTCCGCGGACGACGTTGCCGATGTGACCAAGGAAAATCTGAAGGAGGTCCGTTTCGCCTACTTCGAGACGCTCTTTGCCCACGCCACCGCGGGGAACCCGAGCGATCTCGGCTCCACGGGGGAGAGGATCTTCATGACCGCCCACCGCGGCGGCATCGAGATGTACCCCGGGGAGAGCTTCCAGCTCCATTATGACGTCTCGCCGTGGTACCTCAGGGACAAATACGAATTCACTTACCAGAGTGACCGCGAGGACATCGCGACGGTTACCGAGGACGGCGTCGTCGTCGCCCTCAAGAAGGGGAACGTCAACATCACCCTCCGCGTGGCGGGGTCCTCGCTCATGGCGACCCTCCGCATCACCGTCAACAGCGAATTCATCATCGACGACGCGCGGACGCTCGTCGCATATAAGGGAACGGGGGGCGACGTCGTCATTCCCGATGACGAGGGCATCCTCTATATCGGACCCTTCTCTTTCAGCCTCTATGAGACGAACTATCAGTACGAGATGGAGTTGCCCGAAAACGACATCTACGCCAACCGCGTCCCTTCTTCCAACAAGTCGATCACTTCGGTCGTCGTCCCGAAGGGCGTCATGGAGATCCAGCAGAACGCCTTCTACGACTGCACGGGACTTAAGAGCGTGAAATTGCCCGATACCGTGCAATTCATCCGACAGGACGCCTTTGCGGGGGACGCATCCCTTGAAAAGATCAACCTCGAGTATGTGGAGACGATCGGGGCGCGCGCATTCAGCGGCTGTTCGAAACTCAACGATCTCGGAAGCGGCAAGGTCAACGATGTGCCGCAGATGACGAGGTGCTACACCATCGGCACGGCCGCCTTCAAGGACTGCGTTGCCCTCAAGAGCATCGACCTCACCAATCTCCGCAACACGGGCGAAGAGGCGTTCATGGGCTGCACGGGTCTCACGAAGGTCGTGCTTGGCGACCTCACCAAGCTCTCCGCGAGCATCTTCGAGGATTGCGGCCTCACCTCCGTCCAGATCTTTGAGCAAAATGTCATTCCCGACAGGGCGTTTGCGGGCAATGAGGACCTCGTTGAGATCACCCTGCCCAACGGTCCCTTTATCCTCGGCGACGACGTCTTTGCGGGCTGTGAAAAACTTGCCACGGTAAAACTCCGTCCCAAGACGCAGATCACCGCGGCGCAGGGCGAGATCTTCAGCGGCTGCGGCCTCAACAAGTTCGAGTATGTTGACGGGGCGCAGGCGGAAAATGTCTATACGCTCGGCGACGAAGGCAAACAGCTCCTCAACGGCAGTGAGATCGTCCTCGCGGCGGTCAACGCCTATGCCGGCGCGCTCACCATTCCCGCAACCGTCAGCCGCATCGCCGACGGCGCGTTCGCGGGAGCCAAGATCTCCGAACTCACCTTTGAGGGTCCCGTTCGGCTCGGGGCATATGCCTTCTCCGACTGCGACCTTCTGACAAAAGTCACCTTTGCGGCAGAGGGGACAGAGGTCGGGGCGCGCGCCTTCAACGACTGCGCACTGCTCGCGGCGGTCGAGAACCTCAACAAGGTCGTGACGGTGGGGGACTACGCCTTTGCGATCACTCCCGCCCTTAAATCTGCAACGCTTGCGGACGGCGGGAAGTACGGCGAGGGTGCGTTCTTCCGCAGCGGCCTCACCGAAGTCACGGTCGGGGAACATTCCTCCTTCGGCCTAGGCGCGTTCCAGGGCTGTTCCGACCTCGTCACGGTCAACATGCCCGCGGGCGGCGGTGTGACGTTCGGCGAACTGTGCTTCTCGCAGGATACCAAACTTGCCACGATCGACCTTTCAAAGGTCACGGGCGAGATCGGGCCTGAGACCTTCTTCAGGTGCCGCGCCCTGAGGGCGGCGGACCTCACGAACATCACCAAGATCGGCGACTATGCGTTTGCCGACTGCGCCGCGCTTGCGGAAGTGACGTTGGGGAGTGAACTCACCGAGATCGGCGAAGGAGCCTTCATGGACTTCACTTCCTTCAACGATAATTCGAATACCTCCTATGGGCCGAAGTTCACGGCCATTCAGCTCCCCGCATCGGTCACATCGGTCGGCGACGGTGCGTTCTTCGGATGCAGCCTCCTCGCCGCCGTCACGATCCCCGATAATTGGTCCGAACTTCCCGCCTTCCTCTTCGGGAACTGCACTTCCCTCGCGAAGGTACAGCTTCCGCAGGGCTGCACCAAGATCGGGGAATACGCCTTCGTCGGTTGCGCCGCGCTTGCCGAGATCAACCTCGGCAAGGTCGAAGTCATCGGCGACAGTGCCTTCCTCTCCGCGGGCCATTCGGGAAGCGGCCTCGGCGAAACATACGCCCTTGCGAATGCGGAGATCTCGTTTGACTCCGTAAAGGAGATCGGCTTCGCCGCATTTGCGGACACCGCGCTTGGCGGCACGGTCAACGCGCCCGCGCTCAAGACGGTCGGCGAATATGCCTTCCAGATGGCGACTTTCACCTCCTTCACGGCTCCCGTCCTGGAGACGATCGGCGACGCGGCGTTCCAGGGGAACACCCACCTTGCGGCGTTCAACATCCCCGCTTCCGTCACCCACATCGGCAACTATGTCTTCCTCGGCTGCACGGGGATCACTGACTTCACCTTCGGGAGCAACAACGCGAAGGACGGCAAGATCAACGACTATGCGAAGCTCGTTGGCGGCGTCCTCTACACCGCGCTCCAAAACGGAGACCAACAGCTCACCGCTGTTCCCGCGGGGAAGAATGTCCAAACGCTCACCGTCGAAGAGGGGACGGCGCGCATCGGCGACTATGCGGGCAATGCGAACAAGCACATCGCCTCTCTCGTCCTGCCCGATTCGCTCAACACGATCGGCGACTACGCCTTCTACGGCTATGACGCGCTCCAGTCCGTTGAATTCCGCTCTGTCACGGCTCCCAAGCTCGAATGCAATTACGATTCGCAGGCGGCTCTTTCGGAGACGGACCCCGGCTACAACATTCTCCACAACCAGTTCGATCTGTACGGCAATGAGATGACCTACTTCAACTTTGTCGATCTCGTCGGCCGCGAGGAACCCATCAGAATGATCCTCCCGCAAAACAGTGACATTTCGGGCTATGACAATGTGATCTATCAGGTCTATTTCGGGACGGTGGAGAACGCCGAACGTAGCAATTATGTCGCCATGGAACAGGCCATGAAGGACTTCCTCGTCTATGCGGGGCAGGTGAGCACCATCCAAAAGATCACTTTGAATGACGAGGCTCTCGTCTCCAAGGCGGTCGTCGCGCTCAACGGCGTCACGCAGGATCCCACTGAGCATGGCGTCACGGGCGAGAGGTGGCAAACGCTCACCTCGTCCGTCACTGCGGCGAGGGACCGCATCCTCCGCCTCAAAGTGGAGTTCGCGAGCAAGGCGGTGAGGGACATTCAGGCCCGCATCGACGCACTTCCCGATACCTACACGGACGAAGCCAAACTCAACGCCGAGATCCTCTCCCTTCAGGCGGCGATCGCCGACCTTGAAACGGACGACAGGAGCCTGCTCATTCAGGGCAAGTACACGACCCTCCTTGCGGGCTATCAGGCGGCGCACGGCAATCCGCCGAGCGGCGGAGATACTCCCGGCGGCGAGACTCCCGGCGGCGAGACCCCCGGCGGCGACATTCCCGGCGGCGAGACCCCGCCTGAAAAGGGCGGATGCGGAAGCGTCATCGGCATCGGCGGCGGCGTGGCGGCTCTTGTCACCATGCTCGGCGCGGCAGTCGTGCTTGTGAAAAAGAGACAGGATCGGTAACGATTCGGGCACGTCGAAAATTTCGTTTTTTCTACAAAAAAACGGGGATACGCATTGAAAATGCGTATCCCTAAAAAACCATAATAGAACAACGTTGGAACTTCGGAGATAGCAATGAAAAAGATCATCAGCATTTTGTTAGCTCTCGTCATGGCCGTGGGCCTCGCCGCCTGTGCGGGCGGAGGGAACGGCGGTCCGATAGAGGGGGACGGCAGCAAGCTCGCTACCCCGCAGGACCTCAGCCTTTCCGCAGACGGCACGATCCGTTGGAGCTACGTCGAACACGCTTCCTCCTATACGGTGACCGCAGACGGAAGCTCCCATGACGTGACTGCCACGGAGTATAAGCTCGACTCCATTCCGTCGCACGACTTTACATACAGCGTCGTCGCGAAGGGGAACGGCTATGAGGATTCGGATGCGGCGACCATGACGTACACCGCCCCTGCGGCAGTCGTCTCCATTCAGGGCGACGCCTCCCTTCTCGAGGGCACGTCCAAGACCTATACGGCTGTCGTCACGGGTGCGACGCCCGCGACCGTCACCTGGTCAGTCGTTGACGGGGGAAATGCCGCCTCGATTTCGCAGGACGGCGTCCTCACCGCCAAGGACGTGAACGGCGATACGCCCGTCACGATCCGCGCCACGAGCGTCGCCAACACGGGGAAATTTGCCGACAAGAAGGTCACCGTCCGCGCAAAGACCGTCCTCACGCAGGCGATGCTCGACGAAGTTGCCTCGCACGACGAAGCGGAGTTCATGAGCAGCATCGACATCGAGATGTGGTCTATCGGCTCCCGTCCCCAATATGCGGGCAGCAGCCACCTCGACACGACGACGGCCATGGACGGCACGAGCTGGTATGCACAGTACCAGTCGGGCGACGGCGTCTCGCGCGAGATCTACTACACCGACCACGAGGGCAAGGCGAGCATGGTCTCCGTCACCCTCATGAACGAGCAGGAGTACTATCCCATGCTCGACGACGATGAAAATGAGGTCGATTGGTACGCCTCGGGCCTCTACAACTGTTTCAAAGGCACAGAGGCGCACCCGCAGGACCTCAAAGTCAGTGATTTCGAATACGACAGCGAGAACTACGGCTGGAAGTACGTCGGCGCGGATGAGACGTTCGTGGAGCGCATGATCGCCTCGGCGAATCCCTACGACTTCGAGCCGAAGGACCTCTGGCTCCTCATCGACGAGGACATGATCGTGGGCTTCCTCTCCGAGAGCGAGGTCGATAAGCGCGTCTCTCCCGATCATGACTCCTACATGACCTTGACGGCCACCGTCAACTTCTCCGACGTTGACCTCCATACGATCTCCACCTTCGAATACAGGGAGGACATCCACGGGCCGCTCAAGACCGCGCTCAACAATATGCACAACCTGAAGAGCTACACGATGATCTTCAGAAAGATCGAACAGGGCATCGTCGTGGGGAACGCGATCGCGCTCGAAGGCTATAAGGAGACCGTCACGGAGGATATGCTCCTCTATGAGGACTTCGATTGGGATTACGACGTCAAACAGGAGAATTACCCTCCCATATATGAATATACGGGCGCAAAGTACGGCTACAAGCAGATCAGAAAGCCCAACGGCGCGGGGGAGAAGGGGCTGTACGACCAGTTCGTCCTCGAAAATCCCGTTGACCCCAATGGGAAGGAGAATTCTTCCGCAGTCACAAGTCCCGTCTACTCCGCAGTCCGCGCCTTTGAGGGCGACGTGAAGGACGCCCGCCCGGGATTCCGTTTCGCGCCCGAGATCTTCACGGGCTACCAAAAGCCGCAGGCGGGGGATGACTTCGACATGTATTACGAGGTGTCGGACAGCATGTTCATCGTCGCGACGGAATTCTACCACTTTGTTGACGTTCTTGACCAGCTCTACGGCATGTACGCCGCGCTCGGCTCCACAGGCACAGGCTATATCAGCCCGAGCATCACGGTGAAGGGCGGCTACATCACAGAGATACAGTTCTACTACAACATGGTGGGGTATCTTTCGGGCGTCATCGAGATCGAATTTTCCGATTTCAACACCGCGGCGATCGGGGAAGATATTTCCTTCACGGCAAGGGAAGTTCCCACGTCGTGGGACGGGATCCTCTTCAACCCGCAGGAACCCTCCATTGAGACGGAGCCGTTTGAGGCCCATGCGCGGGAACTCCTCGATACGGACGCTTCCATTCCCTTCTTTGGGGAAGCCCTCGGCGATTGTTTCGCCTTCGCGATCGACTACTTTTACCGCGATTCGAAGGGAAAGACGCACACGGCGGTCAGCCTTTGGTACGACATTCCCGCCGACATCGACTTCACGATAGAAAGCTCTATCAGAAAGGTGAGGAACTTCCTCGAGGCGAACGGCTATACCCTGTCGGGGAGCAAGGAATCTTCGGAGGGCAACACCTACGAATACGAGGGCGAAAAGCTCTCCGTGGCGATCGACGACGTTTCGACCCAACTCTTCATCTACATTTGGGTCACCGCCCCGACGCCCCGGACAAACGATCAAAACATTTAATAAGTGAGGAAATAGAGTTATGAAAAAGGCTAACTTGTTCAAGAGCGTCCTTTCCGTAATGCTTGCGGGCATTCTGTGCTTTTCCGTTGCGGCCTGCGGCGATACGGGGGACGGACCTGAGGAGCCTGAAGTCCCCGCAGTGACGATCTCCATCGGCGCAGAGGCACCCAATGAGATCAAGAAGGGGGAGCAGGTCACGCTCACCGTCACGATCACCAATACCACCAACAAGAAGTTTGAGTGGTCTGTCACGGACAGCGAGGGCAAGGCGAGCGACATCCTTGCGGTCAGCAAGGAGAACGTCGTCACCGTCGAAAAGGACGTCACGATGTCCACGGCCATCACCGTCACCGCCACGGCGGACGCGGATAAGACCAAGACGGCTTCGCACACCTTCACGGTCAAACCCAATCTGAGCGGCGAAGTCGGGGCACTCACCGCGGCCGCCCTTGAGGCCGTTTCAGGTCCCAATCTCACCGTTTCGGGTACCGTAACCGACTACTTTGAGGACCTCAACTACGCCTCAAACAGCTATTCGACGGCCTATGATACCGTCGTCAAGATGGATACGGACAAATGGTACGGTGCGTTCAACCCCTCCGACGGGGAGAACGACAGCAACGTCATCGTCTCCAACTACCGTGCGGGCGAGCAGTACGGCGATCAGGGCCGCGCACTCGTGAGCGTGTACATAGACAAGGACAACAAGGTCGCACAGCGGGCAGAGACCGATTACAGGAGCGTCCCCTTCATCTGGGAGAACCAGCACCTCCGCAACCACCTCGGCGACCTCGGCGTCAACATCAGCGAAAAGTTCACTTACGATACGTCGAACGATGAATACATCTATAACATCGTCAAGAGCGGGGAACATGACACGGACGCGAGCAAGGACGAATATCTCATGATGTACCTTGCGGTCTCCCTCACGCCCATGCTCGACGAAAACTTCACCGATTTCCGTCTCAAGATGACGGGGGATAAGGTCACGGGCATTTGGGCGCAGACAGCGGTCCAGACGTGGTACGCAGACGACGGCGAGACCGTCCTCCAGCGTGCCTATACCGAAGTGGAACTGACGATCTCCGACGTCGGATCGACCGTCGTCCCCGAACCCACTCCCTATGCGGCTCCCGAGGGCGCGAAGTATCTGCAACAGGTCATCGACACGATGAAGACCGCGAGGAACTACACCTTCACCGCGGTGGATACCGCCGTCGCCTCCCCGAGCTACGATGAGGGCGACTACGAGATGGAATCCGTCTCGGGCGGGGCATCGACGATCGCGAAGGCCGTTCCCGTCGCAACGGGGGACAGATATTATTACAAACACACCTCCTCGCGCGGCACCGTCGGCACGACGGGCTATGTGACGGAGACGGCCGCTATCTTTGAGAGGGTCGGCATGTACACCGCCTCCATGGACGGGCAGGACTATAACTTCAATTACAGCGGCTACCGCCAATACGGCAGCGGGGATGACGCCTACTACGAAGTCATCGACGATGAGCAGGTCTATGCCACCGTCAAGGGCCTCATCGGCGTGGAGCGCAGGCAGGGCAACTTCTTCGAGAAGGCGATGCCCCAGTGGTCCTTCTCTCCCAACATCTTCGAGTGCCTCGGGGCTTCTTCCATGAACTATGCGGGCAAGCACTACAATACCGTCTATGAATTCACCCTCCGCGACACGATGATCACGAACGATGTGTCCCGCCAGATCGCCGCGGACGACATGGCGGCGAACGGCGAAGCCGCGGCATTCTGCACGATGACCATCGTCGTGGCCGTGGACGACAACGACAAGGCCTCCATCGTCTATACCCGCTACCCTTACGCATACCTCGGCGGCGATTACAGTGGGTATATCACCACCACCTATTCGAACTTTGGCACGACTTCGCTCCTCGCCAACGCCTTCGACGCCGATTATTACACGCCGCGGGTATGGAGAGACACATGGGATAAGTACACCACCCATGACTTCGACCCGTCGCACACGGGCGAGCGGACAGAGCCGCCCGTCTCCACGGCCCTCCAGCACATGTTCCCGAGCATCGGCGATGTGAACAAAGACATGCCCAAGCCCGAGGTCATCATGAACCTCATCAGCGACGACATCAACGGCCCTTGGTTCGATTATGACGAACTCAGCGATGGGACGGTCCGCGAGGTTTTGGAATTCAACTGCGCGATGACAAACGACGATCCCCGCCTCGACAGGAACGGCAGGCCGATCAAGATCGAGGACATCCTCGGCCCGAGCGGCACGCTCCTCTCCAAGATCAGGGAGGACAATGCCGATTGGGCGTATGACGCGGCAAATTCGGGCTACCGCACCCCCGGCAACCCTGAATCGAGCTACTTTGCGACCTATCTGAACGCGAAGAAGGGCATCATGATCGTCGTGGAGAACAACAACACGAAGAACTTCTTCTTCGAAGTCTACAAGATGGGCGAGTGGCATCTGTCGAGGAGCTGATCCTCTCGTCCGAGGAGGCAAGCACATGAAACGCCTTATAAAGTATCTTGGAATTCTGTGCGCGATGCTTGCACTCGTCGTTTCCGCTTGCGGCGGAAACGGGCAGAACGGCGATAATGGCGGGGAAACGGTCGTCGTGACCGCCGCAGAGGAGAGCATCGAGCTTACAGACGATGAGATCGCGTCCTACGATTTCACCGCTCTCTTTTCGATCACTGTGGACGGGGAGGCGGCAGACGTCCTCCCGTCCTACGTTGACGCTTCCGCCGTCAAGGCGGAGGCGGGAACATACACCGTCACCTGCACCTATGGCGGGCAGAGCGCGAGCGTTACCGTCACCGTCACGGCGGCAGTCTATACGCTCCAAGTTTCCGCCAAGGAAGTCACGTTGAAGGCCTCCGAGGTCTCTTCGGCCAACTTCTTGCAGTATTTCACCGCAATGAAGGACGGCGTGAAGGAGACGCTCACGCAGGACATGGCGGAAAGCACCGTGAAGGCCGTGGCGGGGGACTATACCTTCACCGTCACCTACCATGGGGTGAGCATGACGCTCACCGTCCACGTCGTGTCCGACCATTCCGCAGAGGTCATTCTGACCGTCTCTGCCCCCGAGATCCCGTTGAGCAAGCTCGGGGAATACGACTACACTTCCCTCTTTTCCCTCTATGTGGACGGCGTTGCGGTTCAGGTGACTTCCGCCATGGTGACCGCGGCGAGCGAGGGGAAGAACGTCGGCGACACCTTTGCCGTCACGCTCAATTACAGCGATGATCTCGTCACGGCGACAAAGACTGTCACCGCCAAGGTCGTAAACGACGCGGCCCTCGTCATCACGCCCAAAAACGTCGTCACCTATCCCAACGCGGAGGCGATCGACCTCACGACCCTGTTCACGATCACGCTGGGCGGCGAGGAGATCCCCGTCACGAACGACATGATCACGGGCTTCATCGATTACTCCAAGACGGGGGACAACATCATCACGCTCACCTACGGCGGGAAGAGCGCGGAGGCGACCGTTTCCGTCAAACTCGGCGTCATCATCGATTACGCCAAGGGCGACACCGTTGCCGTCCGCGTCGGCACCGACAAGGATTCCTATCCCTTCGCGGATGACTTCATCGTCATCATCAACGGTGCGCGCTACCGCCGCATTCCCGACTCCTGTCTGGACCTCTCAAACGTGGACTTTTCCAAGGAGGGGACCTGCACGGCGAAGATCTCGATCTCCTACGGGGATCAGCCCAAGGGCAGCGGACATCCTCCGAGATATCCCGACCCCGAAGTCACGGAAAAGACCATTACCTACGTCGTCGTCTCTGCGGACTACGAACTCACGGTGAAGGAGGACCCCGTGATCCTCCCGAGGGGGACCGCCTCCTACGACCCGACGCAAAACATTCAGCTCACGGTCAACGGGTATAAGCAGGGCTTCACCACCAACAAGGAGTGGGCAAACGTCATCAACGTCTACTATGAGGTGTTGAGCGAGATCGACTTCACCTCTGCCGAGATGCAGGAGGTCCGCCTCGCGCTCTACGTCTATGGCGCGGAAAGCGACCCCGTCATCGCCTCCTTCCATGTGCAGGTAGAGACCGAACTCTCCGTCTCCGCGACGGACAGGATCGCCTTCACGGGAGAGACGCTCTTCACGCGCGACCTCTTCACGGTCACCGTCAACGGGGAGGCGAAGGCCGTCCCGCAGGAGAACATCACGGGCAAGGTCGATACGTTCACCCCCGGGGTCTACTATGTCACCCTCAGCTACGAGGGCTTGACCGCCACCGCCAAGGTCGTCGTCTATGAGAGGGATCTCATCGGCACCTACCGCACGTCGCTCACCACCATTCCCGTGGAAGAGGAGGACGATGACGAGGACATCGAGGGCGGATGGGGGGACTACTACGACCCCGATGAGCTGTCTCTCGATACGCCCATGGCGATCGCCGAAGCCCCTTCGCCCCTCGGCGCACTCACGGTCAAGGCGGACGGCTCCATACGCTTCAACGGCATCTCCGTCTACTCCGTCACGGGCATCGACGAAAAGACGATGATCCTCCACACGGGCGTGGAGGGCAGGGGGAACGACTATACCCTGTACTACGACAACGGCGTCGTCGTCCTCGATCCCGAGAACCGCACGGCGATGAACTTCTCCGACCAGAGGCGTCCGCTCGTCTACTTTCAGGACACCATTTGGGCGATGCAGGAAAAACTCACCGTCAACGCGGGCGACGGCTACGTCTTGCAAAAAGAATCGGTGGGCTATTTCTCCATCGACGCCACCCGCCTCAAATCCAAAGAGGACGATTCCGAACTTTGGTACGGGCTGTATGTCAAACTCCTCGTTGCCTCCAACGGCGACCACGTTTATGAAGTCAAGTGGGGGCCGATGCAGTTTGTCGGCGCATATTCCTCCGCGGTCGGCGACGAGAACACCGTCACTTTCTGCGGCGAGAGCTATCACTTCGCGATGACGGCGGCGGACGTGGGCAATGTCGTGAAGGACACGACCCGCCCCTACACGGGCAAGAGCTTCAGCGGCACGGTCGGCGGCAAAGCGGCGACGCTTCAGATCAACAATCAGAATTGGTATGAACTCTTCATCGGCTCTTCTCTCGTGCTTCGGGTCTACCCCAACGACCTGAGCAACATGAAGAACGGCGGGGAGCTTGCGGACGGCAGAGTGTTCCTCTACGACCTCGGCAACGCGGACTACGGCACGTATTCGTACATGTTCGATCTCGACACGGAGGCAGGTACCTTCACGCTCGAGGAGCGCGACAGCTACTTCGGCGTCTATGACAGAGGGAAACTCCGCCTCTTCCTCGACGGCTACGGGACGGGCCACTTCTATGAGGACAATACGGGCAGAGTGTACTCATCCACGAAGTTCAGCTACACGGTGAAGAACTCCGAGCTTTACATCTCCTTCATCACCGACGATCCGAAGTTCTCTTACGGCAAGGAGGCGGCCTTCTTTGTCTCGCCTCTCCTCAACGTCCTTACGCCGAAGAGTTCGGAGGGCGGCGTCTTTGCGGGCGAGGACTTCGAGAACACCCTCATCACCGACGGCGCGATCGTCAAGGTCAATGTCACGATGGCGACGAACGTCCAACAGCTCAATGAGGGCGTCTCTATCGTCACTAAGGACGGCCCCGTCTCTGCCGCCGATATCGGCAATTTCTTGGACGTCAGCTGTGTCAACTTCTCCAAGGCGGGATTCTATGACTTCACGGTCACCGTCACGGTGAGGGGGGAGGAGGTCTCTTCCCACTACGCCGTTCAGGTATTCCCCGCCCAATATAAGAACGATCCGCTCGTCGGATCCTACGGAAACGGCGTCCTCTACGGCACGGACATCACCCTCCGCCTTGACGAATACGGCAGAGCCTATGTCGTGGCGGGCAACGTCACTTACAGCGGGACGTTCTCGATCGCGGAGGACAGGAAGTCCTTCGTCGTCAAGGCATACAGCCCCGCGGACGGGTTCGTCAGCGTCAAGGCAACGGTCCTTGCGGACGGCGTTATCCGCGCCGAATGCGACGGCATGCTCCACTTCACCGATTACTTTGTGATCGGCGGCCAAAGCTCCGTCGCGGGGACAGACGGGTACGTCATTCGCCGCCTCGGCAGCGGGGACAACACCGTCTACATCGCCTTTGACGGCTCCGACGCCGCAGGCGAAGTCGTGACAGTCACCCTCGAGGGCGACGTCTACACCATCACGCAGGGCGAAAGCGTTCGCCATGCAAAGATCGCTTGGGGTAACGACCCCGCAAGCGGGCTTTCCTTTGTGGACTGAGCCGCAAACGATCGCAACGGATAGCGCGTTCTAAGCGCGGAAAAGTGTGACATGCCCTATTCGTCACGATAAATCAAGAAAATCTTTTATAGGAGTAAGAGAAAATGAAAAAAAGGAGAACAGTAACCCTCATCGTTTTGCTCTGCATGTTGGTCGCCGCGCTTTGCGGGGCGGTCGCCTGCGGCGAGACAGGGACTCCTCACGACCACTCCTTCGGCGCATGGACCCTCACCAAGGATCCGACGCTCACGGAGACAGGTACTGCGGAGAGGTCCTGTACGGCGAATGACGGCGCGAAGGAGACGAAGAACGACGTTCCCGCTCTCAGCGACGCCACTGTCTGGACGAAGGACGCGACGGCCTCCACGCCTGCGACGCACACCGCCGACGGCAAGGACGTCTACAAGTCCGAATACGGCACCGTTGAAGTGACCGTCGCCAAGACGGGCGAGCATAGCTGGGGCGCATGGACGCTCACCAAGGACCCGACCCTCACGGAGGCGGGCACTGCGGAGAGGTCCTGCACGGCCAATGACGGCGGCAAGGACGTCAAAAACGACGTTCCCGCTCTGAGCGACGCCACCGTCTGGACGAAGGACGCGACGGCCTCCACGCCCGCGACGCACACCGCCGACGGCAAGGACGTCTACAAGTCCGAATACGGCACCGTCGAAGTGACCGTTGCCAAGACGGGCGAGCATAGCTGGGGTGCATGGACGCTCACCAAGGACCCGACCCTCACGGATAAGGGCACTGCGGAGAGGTCCTGCACGGCCAATGACGGCGGCAAGGACGTCAAAAACGACGTTCCCGCTCTGAGCGATGCCACCGTCTGGACGAAGGACGCGACAGCCTCCACGCCCGCGACGCACACCGCCGAGGGAACGGACGTCTATACCTCCGTCTATGGCACTGTCGAAGTGACCGTCGCCAAGACGGCCGAGCATACCTGGGGCGCATGGTCGTGGAAGGACGGCAAGGAACCCACCGAAGAGGCGGGCGCGACGGCTGTTCGCTCCTGCACGCTCAGCGGCTGCACGGGGAAGGAAGAAAAGACTGTCGAAAAGCTGACCGACGCCACCGTTTGGTCCTGCGAGACGACGGATCCGACCTACAACGAGAAAGGCAGTAAAGTCTACACCTCGGAGTATGGCACGGTCACGGTAGATATTGCCAAATTGGTCGCTCCCTACGACGGAAAGAAATATTATGGCGGCATTGCGGTCGAGCTGGGCGACGATAACGGCACTATCAAGAACGGTGCCCAGCGCATCACCGATTCCTGGAAAGGCGAGATGCAGCTTGACGCCAATGGGTGCGGCACGGGCGCGGGTATGCCTTTCGCCACAAACACCAAATACCGCTTCATCATGGTAAATTATGAAACGGGCGAGATCGAGATCGAAACGATCGCGGCGACGAAGGTTGACGGTTCGGAAGACGAATATGAGTACGAAACCGCACAACCCAAGACCGTAACGGCCTTCCTCGATACCGTTTCTGGCATCATTGTCATGCCTTACAGCTCCGATTTCACATATTTCCACGTTATCTCGCCCTATGGAGCGTACGGCGGAAATGCGGACATCACGGCTTCCGTGTCCTCTTGGGGCGTGAGCGCGCTCGATTTCGGCGTTGCGTTCACCTATACCTATAAGGTCGGGAACGACGTCAAGACCGTCAACTTCCTCATTCAGCCCAACAAGGTCACCTTCGGCGTGTCCTTCAAAGACATGGCGGGTGAAGATGTCGCGGCGGCGGAGTGCTTCAACGCACCTCAACTCTATGTGAAGAAGGGCAGCGAAACGCTCCTTTCCATCGGCTTTGACGGCGAGGGAATGGTCGCGCTCGACGGGTTTGAAGGCGTCTATACCGACGCCAAGCTCGGCACGGTCACGATCTCGGGCACAGGCTCTCTCACGGCCGTCAAGAATGACGTCACCCTCAACGGCACCTATACGGTCGTCGATAAGGACGCAAAGACGTTGGAACTCACCATCACGGGTTCGGACGAAATCGTCAGGACCTATTCCGCGACGATCGCAGACAAGACGATGACCTCGGAAGAAACTCCCGTCACAGTCAGCTTCAACATGAAGGACCACGGGAATGCGGAGCAGGCCAAAGAGGGCTTCAAGAATGTTGAAATGGGGCTTCCTTCTCCCGTCGATCCTACGGGCGAATACCTCTTCCGCGGCTGGTTCATGGAGGACGGCCTCAAAACTCCCGTCTCCGATCCCTTCAAGCCGACGGAGGACGTCACCCTCTATGCGAAGTGGGTGAAGGCTCTCAAGATCACCGTCTACACGACGCATGAGGACGAAAAGGGCGACAAGGTAGAACTCACCGTCGGCGACGGCGATAATATCCTTGATTCCCTCAAAGATATCGACGTTTCTTATGCGACCAAAGCTCCTTACGCATTCAGGGGCTGGTACTATAAGGCACCGAATCCCGATCAAGAGGACGTGATTACCGATTATGATTTTGAAGGCGGGCCTGACGACGTTTTCAGCGAAGGCGACGTCAACATCATGACGATCTACTCGCATTGGCAGTATGCTCCCTACGTCGGCGAATTCAACGGTTCTTCTGTTTTCGGGCAATCCTCCGGTTCGGCCGCGGATCCTATTACGATCGGAACGGACGATAAGATCAGCGGTGCCTTTACGGGAACTGTCACCCATTATGACGAGGCTACGCAGATCCTTACATGGGAGGATGCAGAGGGCAAGACCAACTACTTCCTCTTTGATGCGGCAAGCGGTATCCTTGCGTACAATGAGGACGGCACGGATAGAAACTATATCGGGGACGATTCTTACGTCTTTAGCAAGTATGCGACGAGCGGCAATTTTGTCAAATTCGGCGTGCTGGCCGAACCCAAGCACAGTGCGGCTGTGGGCGAGAGGAAATATTATGCCAAATTCGTCAAGATCGCCACGGAGGACGGAGAAAAGACCGTATTTATCTACGATACCTTCATTTATTCCGATGTGACGATCGAGGACGGCTTCGGTACCGCACTCACCATTGACAGCATCGCGAATTCCAAGTCGGTCGTCGTAAAGGATGCCAAGGGAACGATTCTGCTCAAAGTTGCTTCTCAAGGTTCGTCGTTCGCGGCGGAAAGCAATACCGTCGATCTTGACAAGTACTACGGCACATACACCTTGAAAGAGGGCACGGGTGACGCGCTCAAGCTCGACGGTGCGGGCGACTTCATGCTCGGTGCCGCCAAGGGGACCTACTCTGAGACTTCCGAGAACACCCTCGACGCCTATGAATTGAACGCCGACGGCGTAAAGACCGCCTACCACGTCATCACGATCGAAGGCGCGACGTACACGATAACGACGCCCGAAGTCAAGATCACATTCAACTACGGCGACGTGGAAAACCCCACGGGCAAGCTCGAAAATGGAGACTACAACAAGAACATCACGGTCGAACTTCCCGCCCTTACCGACCCTGCGGTGACCTATCTCTTCCGCGGTTGGTTCAAGGATGACGCTTTCGAGACGCCCTGCAAGGACGGTTTGACCGATGAGGATGACGCAAAGTGGGCCATCACGCCGACGGGCGATGAGGAGATCACTCTCTACGCCAAGTGGGTGCAGAAGGTCACCATTACCCTTCACTACAACGATAAGGAGCAAGACCCCACAGTCGAAACTCTCGCCACCTTCGGCGTCGGCGATACAGTCACGATCGAACGCCCCGTCAGAACCGACAAAGCATTTGCGGGTTGGTACACGGACGACACAACATTCGAAAAGGCATGGGGCGAGTTCGTCTTTGAAACGGGCGTGACAACAATGCGCCTTACCGAGGTTTCCTATGATATCTACGCGAAGTGGATTACGCCTCCGCTCTATTATCACTACTACTATGCCTATGAAATTGAGGGTACCAACAAGAATGGAGGGCACTTCACAAAGACGACTGTTGACGATAACCATAAGATCGACATCGATTACGTCGGAAATGCCGTTGGTTATGGTTATTCTCCTTTCAACAAAAACGCAAAGGTAGAATGGGTGGATGAAAGCAGCCATAAATTAAAGTTTTTGTTTAATCCCGCAACAGATGACCCGACAACTCACTACGCGTATATCGATCCTGATTCACAGCTCATCATCATGAATGCGACAAGCGACTTTAATGGATCGGAATATGCCGAGAAGTTCGATGAAGTATATCTCCTTTCCTACATGGAGAAAGAGGGCGGCTTTATTGCATCCCATATTCGCAGTTCCTATTGGGATAGCGGCATGGTGCGCGTCATCAGCTATACGTCGGAAGGTGGGCAGACGTACAACATCCTTGTCTGCAACAACAAGGTTTACTTCAATGTGAGCTTCAAGAATGCGTTGGGCGATGCCGCTTCGGACGTCGATGCGGACGAGGCTTACAAAGCAGCGGCACTTTATATCTTCGACAGCGAAGGAAAAGAAATCGGTCGTTGGGGTTACGACGGCACGACCATGGTCGAGCTTGACGGCAACGAGGGTACTTACACGCTTTCGGGCAACACGGTAGACGATCTTCCGAACACTCTCACGCTCAACGGTATCGACAAAAAGGTTTCCGAATCCGCATCTAAAGCTCAATTCGGTGCAGACAAAGTTGGGAGCTATGAGGTCGTCAGCGACAACGTCGTCGGCGTCTATGTTGACGGAGCGTACTACGAAGCGACGCTTAACAAAGGGGACGGAACGTTCACGATTACGAAGCCGATGCTCTCCGTCACCTTCGATAGCGATAAGGGTCTTGCCTATGCGGGCGGCACGTTGACGAACGGCAGCTACAACAAGAATATTCCCGTTCATCTCCCTGTCCTCACCGATACCGATGAATATGTGTTCCGCGGTTGGTTCACGACGGAGGACTTCCAAGAGAATACAATGCTCACCTATGACGATGACGGGTACTATCTCTTCACGCCGACGGGTGACGATGCGATCACGCTCCATGCGAAGTGGCTCACGAAAGTGACGATCACCGTCCACTATGGCGAGGGCTTGCAGGATAAGACCTTTACCTATGGCCAGGGCGAAGCGGGCTATCCCGAAAAGCCCCCCTATACCAACGGCAAGGTTTGGGACGGCTGGTACACGCATGAGACCGAGCGCACCGAGGAGTATCTTTGGACGGAAGGTACTGCCGTAGACGAAAGCATCGATCTCTATGTGAAGTGGCTCGAGGCGGTTCCGTTCCTCGGCGAATGGAGTGCAATGGAGGTAAATAATTATAACGGAACGTTCTATACTTATGACTCTGATGGCTATAATTTCTCGGCAGAGGGAGCGACTGACTCCAATAGTGAAGTCAGAAATATGGAATTCGTGAAATATGACCCTCTCACTGGCAAAGTGACGTTTAAGAAGGACTCTTCTTGGTATTACGGTTTTTACGACAGTGCTAATGAGTTGTTGGTAATCAATGATTCCAGCTCTTCCAGCACCGAATGGGTATTGAATAACGATGTTCATGTCGCAGTGAGGAAAGATACATTTGGAGATTCTGTTTCCGTATCCAAAGTCTCAGGGAAATACCTGTTGTTCGGAAACAACAGCTTCTTTGTTGTGTCAGGTTCGAACAGGACTATGAGTGTACTTATCTATAATAGCAGACCATATGGAAATGTCGTTCTCAAGACATTGGACGGAGAGAGTATTGACCCTACCAACTTGAGTTCTGTAACCGAAATTAAATTCTATGATAGTAATAATGAGCTTATCGTTGGTTTTGCAAAGTCGGGAAGCTCTTGGGTCACGCTCGATGGCTATGAGGGAGACTACCAAAAAGGTTCCGGCGACATCGACCTCGGTTCCATCACGTTCAACGGACACGGCGGCGTGACAGGCACGGAGGGCAAGACGGGGACCTATACGCTTGTCTCCGATCAAGACTACACGGCGACGATGACCTACGACGGAGCGTACTACTACATCACGCTCGATAAAGCCGAAAAGACGTACTCCGCCACCAAACCGATGGTAGATGTTACCTTCACAAGCGATAAAGGCTATGCCTATGGCGAGGGCGACACATGGGCTTCTTCGCAGTCGCTCAACAAGAACATCGAGATCACCGTTCCCGCGCTCAACGATACTGATGAGTACGTGTTCCGCGGTTGGTATTACGATGCGGCATTCGAAAATCCCGTTGATAGCAAATACGAGGACGGCTCAGACTTTACCCCTGGTACAGAGAATGGCGATCATCTTTATGCAAAGTGGCTCAAGAAGGTCACGGTGCATGTGGACTATCAGAAGGAAGGCGTTGAGAATTATGATATTGTCCTCGGCGAAGGCGAAACGGCTACTCCGAAGGAGCCGCCGCTTACGGACGGCCAGGTGCTTAAGGATTGGCATATCGGCACCGCCGACGGCGATGTCTGGACTTCTGGCACCGCGGTCGGCGCAGAGGATTTCACCATCTGCTGCGAGTGGAAAGATGCCCATGCCCTCTATGGCGAATGGGAAGGCCCTAGGTTTAATGGAAGTAATGCAGGCGGCGGAACAGATACATCCTTCTCTTCTACTACATTCATTGTCGATGGCTACGGAAAAACTTCGGGGGGATACTCAACCGTTAAAGGAACGATAGAGGATTACGATCCCGCGACGGGCAAGTTCACAATAACGAGCGGTTCCTCCATCTACTACTTTGCAGCAGATATAAAGAACGGTGTCCTTATTGCTCCGTATAACGCTAATAAACCGACTGGATATCATTGGTATGTCATGGTAAACAAGGCGAAGAGCCAGAGTGTTACGTTCGATGCAAGTTGCTATTGGAAAGGCACTGAAAATGCGTCTGTAAGGCTCATTGAAGCCACACTCGACGGCGACGTCAAGATGATCATCTACATTTCCGACGGCAGGGTTTGGGGCGATGTTTCGTTCGTCGCCACCGACGCCGAAGGTAACGCAGTCGCCCTGAAGGATGTCTACAAAGATGCGGAGAAAGTAATTATCCGTGATTCCGAAGGCAAGGTCATCGAAGGTTGGAAGCGCGGTGACAGCGGCCTTGAGAAGATGGAAGCGGACGGCTACGATGGCACCTATACCGTTGGCGACGGCGATACGATCACGCTTGACGGCTTCGGCGGCATCACGACGGATATTGACGGCGTGCAGAAGTCGGGCACCTATGCGGCGGCTGTCATGGGCGCGAGCTACACCTTTGACGTCTACCTTGAAAACGGCACGGAGTACTACGAACTCACTGCCCATAACGACCACGACCCCAAGGACGCGACCCTCAACGAGGTCAAGGTGACGATCACCTTCACGATCACGGGTGGCACGACCAACCTCACGCAGGAGCCGATGACCGTTTTCAAGAACGTCCCGATCGAGCTTCCCAACACCTCCAACGAGACTGAGATCATCGCAGGTTGGTATGAGGATGAAGCGGCTACGGAGACCCCTGTGTCCCTTGTTGACGGGAAGTATATTCCTACCGCCGCAGTCACGCTCTATGCAAAGGCTGTCGCGAAAGTGACGTTGACCATTGTGTATGGTAGCGAGCATGGTGATCTTCCCAATGCGGTGATTGAACTCCCGACAGGAACCACACCCGACCTCACGCAGTATATTCCCCAAGCCCAGGGTGATTATGTATTCGATGGTTGGTATGAAGATGCTGAATGCACGACGACACCCTATGAGGCCGCTCCGCTTACCGAGAGCAAATCGATTTATTGCAAGTGGAAAATGTTGGAGTATAGGATTGAGACGAGCGGTGACTATGCATGGACAGAATCTAATGGGGTATGGACGAGTAACGGTGCAGATAGTAAATCGTCTATCATGACAATATCGATCATAGTTGCAGGAACGATTAGTTTTGATTGGACGGTTGATTCTGAAAGCCGCTATGATTGGCTCGATATTAAATTAGCCTCAACTTCCGAGTTGCATAAATCGGGCGCGGGACAAAAAGGACATCTTGATATTGTAGTTCAAGTTGGCGATGAGATCACAATAGATTATAACAAAGATGGTAGTGGCAATGGGAGTACCTCTGACAAGGCGACAATATCTAACATAACCTTTGTTCCCGCAGGTTGATTCCTGAAACACAAAAAAACAGACGCTTCGGCGTCTGTTTTTTGTCTCTCGCCCCTCTTGCCCACCCCTGTTTCCGCGTCATTCAGAGCGTAGCGAAGAATCCCGAAGAACGAAGTCCGCACTTTCCTCCACGGGATTCTTCGGTCGCTTCGCTCCCTCAGAATGACGCATTCCCCCCTCCATGGGGGGCCGTCCTTTACCCCCTCCATGGGAGGGGGGTAGGGGGGTGGGTCACCGCCCGCTCATCCTGAGCCGCAGGCGAAGGATCTCGAAGAACGAAGTCCGTAAGGCTTCCCCCTGTGGGGGGAAGCTCCGCCGAAGGCGGTGATGAGGGGCGTTTTTAATTGGAATGCCCCTCATCCGCCACGGCTACGCCGCGCCACCTTCCCCCCGAAGGGGGAAGGCCTCTTACCTCCTTCATAGGAGCAGAGGGGTCACCGCATTGCGTATTGACTTTTTCCACCAAATATGATACAATATCCCCGAAAAAATCAAAAAAAGGAGTAAACCAATGTTAGGAAATTTCACCTATCACAATCCCACAAAGCTCTATTTCGGCAAAAACGCCCTCGAGTCCTTAGGCGAAGAGCTTCTGAAGTACGGCAAGACCGTCCAACTCATCTACGGCGGCGGGTCCATTAAGGAGAGCGGCCTTTATAGCGAGATCCTTGAGGTCCTTCTCGCCTGCGGCAAGGAGGTGGTGGAGGACGGCGGCGTCATGCCCAATCCCACCTATGACCGCCTCAAAGTCGGCGCGAAACTCGCCAAAGATAACGCCGTGGACCTCCTGCTTGCCGTCGGCGGCGGCTCGGTCTGCGACTACGCGAAGGCCGTTTCCGTCTCCGCTTACTGCGACGACGACCCGTGGGAAAAGTACTATGTCCGCTTTGAGGAGCCGACCTGCAAGCTCCTTCCCGTCGGCTGTGTCCTAACGATGTCGGGCACGGGGAGCGAGATGAACGGCGGTTCCGTCATCACCAACCGCGAGAAAAAGCTCAAGATCGGCCATGTCTTTGGGAGCGACGTGATGCCGAAGTTCTCCATTCTCGACCCTGAACTCACTTACACCCTGCCCGAGCGGCAGATGGTCGCGGGCATTTACGACATCTTCAACCATATCTGCGAGCAGTACTTTTCGGGCGACGACGACAATGTGACCGACTACCTCGCCGAGGGGTTGATGAAGGCTGTGATCTCGGCCTCCCGCGCGGCGAAAAAGGACCCGCGCGACTACGAAGCGCGGAGCAACATCATGTGGGCGGCGACGTGGGCTTTGAATACTCTTCTTGACAAAGGAAAGACGACGGATTGGGAAGTTCACATGCTCGGGCAAGCCGTCGGAGCGTACACGGACGCCACGCACGGCATGACGCTTGCCGCCGTTTCGCTTCCCTACTATCGCCATATTTTGCCATATGGGGTGCAGAAATTCAAGAGATTTGCCGTCAATGTTTGGGGCGTGGAGCCGAAGGGGACGGACGAGGAGATCGCCCTGAAAGGCCTTTCCGCCATGGAGGACTGGATGAAAGAATTGGGAGTGACGCTTAACATTTCCGACCTTGGCGCAACGCCTGACATGATAGAAGGCATTGCCGACGCGACGCGTGTGCAACAGGGGGGATACCATGTCCTCTCCCGCGACGAGATCGTGAAGATCCTTCGCGAAAGCCTTTGAGAATCATTCGTATTTGTTTCTTCTTTATGAGGGGATCCTTCGCTTCTCTCAGGATGAGCGGGAAAAATCGCTCATGCTGAGGCGCAGCCTCCCTCACGCTCATCCTGAGCCGCAGGCGAAGGATCTCATAGTCCTATGGACTTTGTTCGAGGGGATTCTTCGCTACGCTCAGAATGAGCAAAGCCCCCTACGCTCAGAATGAGCAAAGCACCCTACGCTCATGCTGAGGCGCAGCCGAAGCATCCCATAGTCCTATGGACTTTGTTCGAGGGGATTCTTCGCTACGCTCAGAATGAGCAAAGCCCCCTACGCTCATGCTGAGGCGCAGCCGAAGCATCTCATAGACCTACGGACTTCGTTTGAGGGGATTCTTCGCTACGCTCAGAATGAGCAAAGCCCCCTACGCTCATGCTGAGGCGCAGCCTCCCTCACGCTCATGCTGAGGCGCAGCCGAAGCATCTCATAGACCTACGGACTTCGTTTGAGGGGATTCTTCGCTACGCTCAG
>CANPZV010000007.1 GCA_947589285.1 uncultured Clostridia bacterium | reverse complement strand
ATGAGATGCTTCGCTAACGCTCAGCATGAGCGATCTCTCCTCCCCGCTCATTCTGAGGGCGAAGCCCGAAGAATCCCCTCAAACGAAGTCCGTGGGTAGCGGCGTCATGCTGAGAAGGAAAGTGATACGAAGTCATAACAAGTTGACCCGAAGCATCTCGCCGCTACTGTACAAACGCCCTGCGAGATTCTTCGGTTCCGCTTATCGGACTTCGTTTCACCTCCGTTTCTCAAAATGACGCAGGGGCGGCTCCGTGGGTTTATGAGATGCTTCGCTAACGCTCAGCATGAGCGATCTCTCCTCCCCGCTCATTCTGAGGGCGAAGCCCGAAGAATCCCATTGATTTAATTAAAAATTAAAAATTGAAAATTGCGGTGACCCACCCCCCTACCCCCCTCCCATGGAGGGGGTGAAAGCCTACCCCTGCGGGGGATCTCCGCCGAAGGCGGTGGTGGGGGGGACGACCGAGGGGATCCTTCGGCCCCGTTGGGGCCTCAGGATGAGCGGTCCCCCCTACTCTCCTCCGCGGCGGGGAATAAACGATAACACGATTTTTGGGAAAAGAGGCGGACACATATGAAAACAAAACTTCAAAAACTCAGCGATAAGGCAGTGTACTACCTTCGTATCATCGGCATCGGTGCGTTCACGGGGCTGTTTGCGGGCGTCGTCGTCACCCTCTTTAACGTGCTGTTCGAGGGGGGAGAGGCCTTCTCGCAGAACTACTTCGCCTTTTTCCGCAACAACCCCGCTTTCATCCCGCTCCTCTTTGTCGCCCTCTTCCTCGGCGGGATCGTCATCGGCGGCGTTCTGAAATTTCTCCCTGTCCTGCGCGGCACGGGCTTTTCGCAGGTGGAGGGCGCGACGCAGGGGCTGTACCGCTTCAAGTGGTACGAGGCCTTGGCGGGAATGTTCGCTTCCTCCCTCTTCCTCGTTTTCATGGGGCTGTCGGGCGGCTCGGAGGGGCCGAGCCTCATGATCGGCGGCGCGTGCGGGGACGCGACGGGGGCGATGGTGCGAGAAAAGGACAGGCGTTACGCCGTCACGAGCGGCGGTTCGGCGGGCCTCGCGGTCGCGCTCAACGCGCCCCTTTCGGGCATCATCTTCGCCTATGAGGAGGCGCACAAGAAGTTCACCCCCGAGGTGTTCGTCTGCTCCTTCTCCTCGGTGATCTTCGCCGTCCTCGTGCGAAACCTTCTCCTCCTCGCGATGGGAATGGAGATCGGCCCCTTCCTCGCGGGCTTCGCTTTTCCCCAAAACGCGGGTCTGCTCTTCTGCGCCTTCGCGCTTTTCATGGCCTTCGTCGTCTCCCTTGCCGCCGTGTGCTTTTACTACATCTTCGTCGCAATGTACCGCGTGTTTGCAAAACTCACCTTTTGGAAGGGCGTGGGGAGGTATGTCATTCCCTTCCTCCTCGCGGGCGGGCTGGGGCTTCTCACCGCCTTTGCGATGGGGAGCGGCAGGGAACTCATCTTTGCCGTCGTGACGGATGAGATTGGCCTCTTCGGCCTGCCTCTCTGGGCGGTGCTTCTGATCTTGTTCGCCGTCCGCCTCCTCGCGACGGTCGCAAATCTCGGCATGCGCCTGCCCGCGTGCGCGTCCGTCCCCTTCTTTGCGATGGGGGCCGTGCTTTCCAAGCTCCTCTCCCTCCTCTTCGTGAAGATGGGCATGGACCCCGCGCTCTCCGATCTCCTCGTCGCGCTCGGCATGGTGACCTTCTTCATGACAGTCGTCCGCGCGCCCATCACGGGCGTCATCATGTCGGTGGAACTCACTGGGCAGTTCGCCTTCCTCCTCCCCGCCGTCATCTGCGCGGCAGTCTCCTACTTCGTGGGCGCGGTCTTTCACACCAAACCCATTTATGAGTACATGCTCGATAAGATGATCGAGGAGGTCCCGCCCGAAAGAGAGCAAACAAAAGATCCCGCCGAAGCGGGATCGGAAGAGGCTGTCTGACCGAAAACTCAGTCCGCAACGCGCAGGGCGAAGGGATCTCCGATGGACATCAGCACGGAGATCCTGTTATGTACGACCCAGCGGTATTGCTTGCTCATCGACTCGAAGAGGACGTACAGCTTGCCGTCTTTGAGGCAGATCTCCTCGCTCATGCAGGGCATCGTGAGGTCTGCGGCCCTGTCTGCCAACTTATAGAGGGGAACTTGTTTCCCGCCGACTTCAAACGTTTCAGCCGTCTCTTCGCCGAGGCGGTTTTCGTATATTTTGAGGCGGGAAGCGGGCAGACCGTAGGAACAGGAGAGATAGATGGCCTGTCCGTCGAGGGCGATGCCCTGCACTTCGTCGCACACGGAGATGACTTTTGAGGGCACCATGTCCGCGACCCCACCCGTCTTTTCTTCGTCCATGGGGTAGGCATACACGAGGGCATGGTTGGTTGTCCCGCCGACGTCCATGTGATGGGAGGGGGCCGTCTCATAGTTCCCGGGGCGGTAGAATTCCCCCACATAGAGGACGCCGTTAAAGATATAGCAGTAGGCGTTGCTGCGGAAGTCCGTCTCAAAGAAGTCGTCGATCTCCACCGCCGCGCCGTTGTTTGCGGCGAGGATCTTGCCGAGGGAGATGCGGATGACCTTTTTCCCGCTCGCGATGTACATGTAATTGTCCGAGCAGGCCACGCCGCCGAAGTGGGTCTTGACGTCCTTGCCCCCTTCGGTGAAGGTGACGAAGCGTTCCACCTGTTTGATGTCGCTCGCGACATGATCGGCGGGGATGAGGTAGACGCGGGAAGGCCCGCCCGAGATGTACCCGCTCATGGCGAACGCGTACTGCCCGCCGTCGGGGAGGGGACAAAGCCCCTGCGGGGAGAGACCCGAATCAAGCCCGGGGATCCTGCTTTCCCTTTCCGCGGCATTGTCGAAAGCGGGGAAAGTGAAGCCGAACCACCACACGCCGAGAAAGACGGCGATCGCCGTCAAGATCACGATGAGCGTCCAGAGTACGGCGTTGGCCGCACGCGAATGTTTTTTCATATCGACCTCCGAATTCATGATAGCATACATTGCGGGGTTTGTCAAGGTTTAACGGAGATCAGAGCATGCCGACGCCAAATCGACGATCGCCTGCCTGACTTCGGGCGTGAGCTGCCTGTACGCACCGATGAGTCTTTTCTCCTGCGGTGTCAAGAGATCTTTCTCCTCTTCATCGCAAAAAAATTGCGCCAATGTCACGCCCATCGCCTCGCACATTGCGCCGAGATTCTCGATCGAGGGCACGACCCCGCGGGAAAAGGTATTGGCAAGCGTGCTTTGGTTCAGGCCCGACATTTCTGCCAGCCGATAGACGCTCATGTTGCGCCTGAGCCGCATGTCGTTGAGCTTTTTTACAATATCCATAAAAACAGTTTACCGTAAAATTTAACGGTAATTATACCAATTTTTAATTGACATTATAGTTAGATTTTGCTATAATCAATGTAAAATCACCAATGGAGGGTAAGTATGAAATTAAAAAAGATCGTCTCACTTTTGTTGACAGCGGCCGTTTCTCTTGGCGTCATGGCGGTTTTCGCCGCATGCGGCGGACCGAAGGACCCCTTGCAGTTCGACGGAATTCGCGGGAGCGACAATTCGATCGTCGCCTATTATGTGTATTTCAACAAGAGTTGCCTTGACGACAGCAGTATCACGGAGATCGAGATCCCCGCAGAGGACGCAGGAAAACCCGTTACGGAGATCCGCGATCAGGCGTTTCAGGGGGCAAAGTATCTTGAGAAGATCACGCTTCCCGCGAGCCTCCAGAAGATCGGGGAAGGAGCCTTTATCGGCTGTACCGCGCTGAAAAGCATCGCGATCCCCGAGAGTGTAACGTCTGTGGGGAGGGATTGTTTCGAAGGGTGTACGGCCTTGGCGACCGTGACGCTGCCGAACACAACGACGCTTTTCGTTGACAGTACTGCCTTTAACGGGACCGCCGTTTACAGCGCGGCCGAAAATTGGTCGGACGGCGCGTTTTACATCGGGAAGCATCTCATCGCTTCCAACAGCGACGCGAAGAAGGCGGTCGCGGTGAGGGATGGCACGATCCAGATCATGAGTTTGGCATTCTATGGGAAAAGTGAGATCACTTCCGTGTCCTTCCCGAGTTCGCTGAAAAAGATCGGGGGGAATGCTTTCGGAAAGTGTCCCGCTCTGAAGAGTGCGACATTCGCATCGGGCAAATGGTACTATGAGAAGAACGTGGACGGCGGGAAGGTCAAAGAATATGTTCCCTCCGATCCCGAGGAAGCCGCCGCGGTGGTGCGGGAAGGATATACCCTCCTCTGCGAATGAGCGGACTGCAAATGAGAGCTGAAAATTACGCCGGGTGGAAAATTTTGCACGGCGTATAATCTGTCGTCTCCCCGCCCAAACTGTTTGCGAAGAGGAGGCGAATATGGATTTCACCAAGACGCAGACCTTCCTGAACCTCGCCCGCGGCTTTGCGGGGGAATGTCAGGCGGGCATGCGATATCAACTTACGGCGAAGGAAGCGACAAAACAGGGCTACGAGGTCCTCGCGGACACCATCCGCACGATAGCCAAGAACGAAACGAACCATGCAAAGGTGTTCTTTGAGACCATCTTGCAGAATGCGGGCAGCCAGGACAATATTCATATTGACGCCAGCTACCCCTTCCATGCGGGGACGATCGAGGAGAATCTGCGCTTTGCGGCGATCGACGAGCAGGACGAGGCGGAAAATCTCTACCCCTCCTTTGCAAAGATCGCACGGGAAGAGGGGTTTGGGCAAATCGCGCTCAAATTCGAAAAGACGGCAATGGTAGAAGGCAATCATCGCATTATCTTCAATTACCTCTACGAGGCGTTCAAGGACGGCTCCCTCTACAAGGCCGAAAAGCCGATGCTTTGGATCTGCAGTGAATGCGGCTATATGCACACCTCACGCGAGCCGTGGAGCATCTGTCCCCTTTGCGGAGCGTCACAGGGTGAAGTCGAGATCCATCTCCCCTTCAAAAAGGAGAATATATGAAAAAGACCACCAACAAGACCCAGAATGCCAAGACGCAGAGGACCGAAAACGCGCAAAAGACCACGAAGAACACGCGTTCCTGCGGCAGAGGCAGCAAGGACTGCTCCTGATGAAGAAATTCAGAGGAAAGCGGCTTGAAAACGGGGCCGACATGCACTCGCACGACCCGCTCGGCAGTTATACGGGAGTACCCGAGAACGAGCATGAGCGTCCCGTGCAGGATGCTGACGACCTTTGACAAAAAAGGGAAGCGAAGAAGCAATTTTTCGCTTCTTTTTGTTTTCGGCCATTCAGAGCGTAGCGAGACCGCCTTGTCGCCCCTCTTAGGGGAGATGTCGAGCGAAGCGAGACAGAGGGGTTTTGAAACCCCTTTCCCCTCGCAAGCTCGGGGACTTCCCCTAAAAGGGGCAGCGAGAATGCGGTGATGGTTCGACAAGCTCACCATGACGGAATCAGAACGACACCCCCTCAGTCACGCAAAGGCGCGTGACAGCTCCCCCTCAAGGGGGAGCCGAGAAACCGCCTTGCCCACCCCTTGAGGGGTGGGTGTCACGAAGTGACGGAAGGGGTGTCATTCCGAATCGCCCCGCCACAATTTTTAATTTTTAATTTTCAATTTTTAATTAAAATGCGGTGACCCACCCCCCTCCCCCCTCCCATGGAGGGGGCAAAAGCCTACCCCCTGCGGGGGGAGGCTCCCGTCGAAGGTGGGGGGGGACGATTTCACACAAACTTGACCGCCCTGTCGCAGGATAAAAACAAAATTCCTTGCATAAACATCTTCCGCGTGATATAATATTGGAAGAAAATTGCTTTTTAAGAGGTAAGATATCATGAAAAAGAGAACAGCGGCTTTTTTCATCGCCGCTTCCATGTTGACGGCCGCGTGCGCCCTTTCGGCCTGCGGCTTCCTGGAGCTGGGACGGCCCGACGACAATTATCCCTATGACGCCGCCGTGGAGCGGGGGTATGAGGGGAGCGAGGCCGAATGGCTTGCGCAGGAGACCTCCGTTTCCGTCTACCGCCGCATGTGGCAGGAGGCCGTTGCGGACGGCTCCTTCACGGGCGATTACTTCACCTTTTTGAAACAGCTCGGCATCGGCGACAGCAGTGCGGACCTCCAGCGGAGCCTGCTCTCCGCCGTCAGTATCGTCGCCTACAACTCGTCTGCCTCGGCGAGCGCGGGTTCGGGCGTCATCCTCTCGCTCGACGGGGGGACGGGCGACCTCGACATTCTCACCAACTATCACGTCGTGTACAGCGAGAAGGCGCAGAAGATCTGCAACACCATCGAAGTCTATCTCTATGGCGGTGAGATCTCCACCTCCAAGCTCACGGCAAGTTTTGAGGGCGGTTCGGCCGCCGAGGACGTCGCCATCCTTCACGTTGACGGGAGCGGGACGGTCACGGCGGAGGGAAAGACGCGCAGTTATAAAGACATCGTCCTCGGGAGCGCGGCGCAGGAGGCGCAGATCGGCGATTCGGACAGCCTCCTCGTCGGCGATCGGGTCTATGCCGTGGGGAACGCAGAGGCGTGGGGCATCTCCGTCGTGGAGGGCGTCATCTCGGTGGACGCCGAATATATCACCATGGACGCCATCGACGGGAGCGGGGACGTCGATATGCTCGAACTCCGCACGGACGCCGTCGTCAACCACGGCAATTCGGGCGGCGGGCTGTTCAATGCGGCGGGGGAACTCGTCGGCATCGTCAACGCGCGGAGCGAGGCGGACGGCGTTGAGGGCATCGGCTATGCCATTCCCGTCAACCACGTCCTCGCGGTGGCAGAAAACATCACCGCCAACGGCGGGAAGCTGAAACAGGCCCGCCTCGGCATCACCGTCGCGACGGAGGAGAGCCGCTCGGTCTACGACCCCGTCTCGGGCAGGGCGTTCATCTCCGAAAAGGTCGTGACAAAGAGCGTCACGCAGGGCGGCGCGGCCTATGAAGCGGGCATGGACGTGGGGGACACGATCATCTCCCTCACGCTCGGGGGAAAGACCGTGCAGGTGACCCGCCGTTTCAAGATCTCCGACGTCCTCCTCTCTGTCCGCGGGGGCGATACGCTCATCGTCACCGTCTCGCGCGGGGACGAACTGTTGGATCTCACGGTCAAATACGACAGCGAAAGCTATTTCGAGACGTAAGATCATCGGCACAGGAAAATAAAGTATGAAAAAAGTCCTGCGGCGCGGGACCTTTTATCGTGCTGTTGGCGTCAGAGCAGATCTTTCAGGGTGAAGCGGGAGAGGTATTCGTGTACCGTCTCATCGAGGCCCTTCCAGACGGGGAGGGTGGGGCAGGTGTCGGCATGGGGACAGGAGCCGTCTTTGAGACAGCTCGTCGCCGCAAAGGAACTCTCCACGGCCTCGAGGATCTCGGCAAGGGAGTATTCCTCGGGGCGGCGGCTCAGGCGGTACCCGCCGTTCTTCCCCCGCGACCCCTCCAAAAGGCCCGCCTTGGCGAGGGCGGTCATGATGTTTTCGGAGTACTTGTGGGGGATATTGTTGGCGAGCGCGACGTCCCTGAGGGAGGAGAATCCCTCCTTTCCCGCGAGCGCGGCCATCAGCCGAAGCGCGTACTCCCCCCGCGTGGAGACGATCACTCTTCGCCCCCGTCATGATGCCCGTGGTCGAGGGCGGGGAAGTCCTTCTCGTCATAAGGGATATTGTGCCGCACATAGTAGTCGCGGACGGCCGCCTGGACGGCCTCCTCGGCAAGCACGGAGCAGTGGAGCTTATAGGCGGGAAGGCCGTCCAAGGCCTCGGTCACGGCTTTGTTCGTCAGAAGAAGGGCCTCCTTGATGGGTTTGCCCTTGATCATCTCCGTCGCCATGGAGCTGGAGGCGATGGCACTGCCGCAGCCGAAGGTCTCGAACTTGACGTCCACGATGACGTCATTTTCGACCTTGATATACATCTTCATGATGTCGCCGCACTTGGCGTTGCCGACCTCGCCCACGCCGTCCGCGTCCTCGATGACGCCGACATTGCGCGGATTCCTGAAATGATCCATCACTTTTTCACTGTATAATGACATAGGTACTCCTTTTTCTGTTGAATTGAAAATGTGCGCTTCGCGCTCATCCTGACCCTGAGCGCAGCCGAAGGGGAAGGATCCCCTAAACGAAGTCTATGGTAGCGGCGTCATGCTGAAAAGGGATGCTGTCCGAAGCCGAAAGGCTGACCCGAAGCATCTCGCCGCTACTGTGCAAACGCCCCGCGAGATCCTTCGTTCGCCACTTCCCCTACAGGGGCAGCAAGACACACCCTCTGTCTCGGCTACGCCTCGACATCTCCCCTATGAGGGGCGACAAGGGAAGAGTTCATGCTTCTTCCTGCCCACCTTATCACAATATATATTTCCGTTTTCCTTCCTGCAAGTCGCGCCAGACGGGGGACATGTTGCGCAGGTACTGCACGACGGCGGGGACCTGTTCGATGATGTAGTCGATCTCCTCATCGGTGTTGTCCGCACTCAGCGTGAGGCGGAGGGAGCCGTGCGCGACGTCATGCACCCTGCCGATCGCAAGGAGGACATGGGAGGGGTCGAGCGAACCCGACGTACATGCCGACCCCGACGAGGCGGAGATGCCCCTGTCGTCGAGGAGCAGGAGGAGGGATTCCCCTTCGATGCCCTCAAAGCAGAAGCTCACGTTCCCCGCGAGCCGCCTCTCTCTGTCGCCGTTCAGCGCGCAGTGGGGGATCGTTTCCAGCCCCGCGATCAGCTTGTCCCGCAGGGCGGAGACCTTCTTTTCGGTCTCGGGAAGGGTATCTGCCGCCTCCCGCAGGGCGACGGCCATGGCGCGGACCGCGGGCAGATCCTCCGTCCCCGCGCGCTTGCCCCGCTCCTGCGCCCCGCCCTCGATGAGGGGATAGAGGGGCGCGCCCTGCCGCACATAGAGTGCGCCGACGCCCTTCGGCCCGCCGAACTTGTGCGCCGAGAGGGCGAGGTAGTCACAGCCGATCTTCCCGACGTCCACCGCCGTGTGACCGACGGCTTGCACGGCGTCCGTGTGGAAGAGGACTTTCCTCTCCCTGCAGAGCTTCCCGATCTCCTCCACGGGCTGGAGGGTGCCGATCTCGTTGTTGGCGAACATCACCGAGACGAGGCAGACCCTGTCATCGAGTTCCCTCTCAAGGTCGGCAAGGCGGACGATGCCGTCGCTCCCGACGGGGAGCAGGACGATCTCAAAGCCCTCCTTTTTCAGCTTGTTCAGGGTGTGGAGGACGGCGTGATGCTCGATCGCCGTGGAGACGATCTTAGTCTTTCCCTTGAGCTTTCCGAAGCGGGCGGCGGAGAGAATGGCCTGGTTGTCCGCCTCGCTCCCGCCCGAGGTGAAGGTGATCTCCTTGGGCTGTGCGCCGAGAACGGCCGCAACTTCTGCGCGGCAGTCCTCCAAAAGGGACTTTGCCTCCTGCCCGATCGTGTAGAGGGAGGAGGGATTCCCGTAAAACTTCTGCGCGGCCTCGACGTAGGCTTTCAGCGCGCTGTCGCGCATCTGCGTCGTCGCCGCATTGTCGGCATAAACTCTCATATGTGGACCTTATTTCCTACTTATTTTGTAGGGATTGTATCACAGATATGCGCCCTTGTCAAGAAAAATAAAAATGAAATCAAAAATTTTCTTATTTTGCGGGAATACGAGAGGCGAAGCCGCTTCGCCTCTCGTATTTTTTATGCAAAAATGCATGAAAATTATACATCGGATGGTCTGCAAGCCGACTGCATCCGCAAATTGGAAGGTTATTCAATAAAAGGGGCCGAATCCTGAAAAAATTTCTTATAATTTTGAATTTATGCCTTAAAATGCTTGACAGCCATGGGGGGGGGACGTGATATGATATTGGAAAAAATAAGATAATATACATTTGTATTCATTTTCTTGGAGAAAAAAATGAATACTTCCAAAAGTTCCGATCAAAAAAGCGTGAGCAGATAACACGATTTGTGAACGCCGCACATGACGCGGAACCGACCGTCCGTTAGGATCGGCCGCAAGGATTTATCGATAAAGTTTTTGAGGTGTTTTATGAAAGCAAAAAAATGGTTGGTGACTCTTTTGGCCTGCGTATGCGCTCTCTTTGCCGCCGCCGCGCTTGCGGCGTGCAATAAGGGCGGCAAGGATCCCGACGATGAGATCGTTTCTCCCGGCCCCGAGTCGGGCGTCTACTATTACGACGCCGAGGACGGAGAGTATTTCGTCACGCTGAGTGACGGAAACAGGTTCTCCTTTGCCGTGATGGGTTCTGTCCTCTCGGGCAAGTATACCCTCGCGGAGGAAGTCCTCACCCTGACCTTCGGGAATACGGAGGAGCAGGCGATCGTCGGCACGCTCAGCGGAGAGACGCTTTCCCTTACATACCGCGGCTCCGACCTGCGCTTTTTGAAAAAGGTCAACCGCACCGTCCACTTTGAGGTGGACGGCGGCTCTGCCGTGGACGATGTGACCGTTCTCAACGGGAAAACGCTGCAAAAGCCCGCGGATCCCACCCGCACGGGGTATGCGTTCGTCGGCTGGTATGCCGATGACGCGCACACGACGCCCTATCTCTTCGGGACCCTCCCCGTGACGAGCGACCTCACGCTCTATGCGCAGTGGGGGGAGAAGAAGCCCGGGCAGGCGGAATACACGGTCGGGTTTGACCTCGGCGGCGCGGCGGGCGAATATGCCGAAGTGAGTACCGTCGGCGGGAAATTGTACTCCCTGCCCACCCCCGTATGGGACGGGCACGTCTTTGACGGCTGGTGGGTGAGCATGTACGACAAAGCCGATCGGCTCTCCTACCGCTGCACCGCGCAGACGGTATTCAACGAGGATACGACGCTCTTTGCCGTCTGGAAGTCGGCGAACGCGGCGGGGCTTGCCTCTCCCGACGTCACGATCGGCGCGAATACCATCAGCTGGCAGGGCATCGCGGGGGCCGTCTCCTACACGGTGAGCGTGACGGGGCCTGAGGGCTTCACCGCGGTCAACAGCACGGGTTCGGATACGACGGTGAACGTCAACTTTGCCGCCGCGCCCGCGGGCGATTACGTCGTCAGCGTCACCGCCAACGGGACGGGGACGAGTGCTTCCGCTCCCACGGTCCTCTATTATAAAAATAAGTCGCTCGCGCGCGTGTCGCACTTCAATGTGATGGCCGATTCCCTCCTCGTCTTTGACGGCGTGGAGAACGCGGAGCATTATCTCATCACGGTGGAGTGCGGGACGAAGGGGCATCATCACGAGAATTTCGACAACGATACCTCCACCAACTTCAACTTCGCAAACTGCGCCCTGACGGAAGAGGGGATCGAATTCACCGTCACGGCGGTCGCCGACGGGTTCGCTCCCTCCGTCTCGCGCGAGTTCGTCTATAACCGCGTCCTCGGCGCGGTGACGGGCCTGCATGTAGATGCGGAGACAGAGACGGTCGTCTGGGACGCCGTTGCGGGCGCATCGGAGTACTACGTTGACGTCGAATGCGCCAACGCGGCCCTCTCCAAGGAGCATGTGCGCGTCGTCGGCAAGACGAGTTTCAGTCTGAAAACGTTCCCTGCGGGCGACGTCACCGTCAAGGTCGTCCCCGCGACTAAAGGATACAACTCTCCCGCAGCAGCCTCCGTCGCATACCACAAGGCGACGATCGCGACGCCCGAAGATCTGCACATCGACGGCATGATCGTCTCGTGGTCGCCCGTCGAAGGCGCGGCATCCTATACTGTGCGCGTGAACAACATCGAACTTCCCGCACAGGGCACGGAGTGCGACATCTCGGGCGCGATCGGCTGGCAGAAGGGGAACGATTGCACGATCAGCGTGAAGGCGGTCGACGCGAACGGTTCTTCCCTCTATTCCGACGCCGTCACGGCGCGTTACGATGAACTTTATGATGTTCTCTCCTACTCCGAGGGCGTCCTGAGCTGGCGTCCCGTTGTGGGTGCGGAGATCTATGAGGTCGCCGTCGAGAACGAGGATCCCATCTATGTTGAGGACGGGAGCTATTCCGCCGAGATCGCATTCCCCCACGCGGGCGTGAATACGGTACGGGTCCGCTACGTCATGCGCGGGCAGCTCTCCGAATGGGTGAGCCTTGACATCAACGTTTACACCATCGAGTTCGATACCCGCATGGGCAACCGTCTCGATCCGCTCTACAAGGCGCAGGGCGACAAGCTCGAACTTCCCGACGCTGTCCGCGACGGGTACGAGTTCGACGGCTGGTACAACGCGCCAGGCGGCGCGGCGGGCGGCGGCGCGCCCTTCACAGACGACCACTTCTTCGGACAGGACAGCGTGGTCTATGCGAACTGGAAGGCGGCGTCCTTTGAAGTCAGCTTCAACTTCGGCAACGGCACGGGTGAATCGGAGAAGCAGGAGGTCACCTTCGGCAGCTCCTTCAAGTTCCCCGAGGCCACGATCGACGATGCAAAATATGCCTTCGCGGGCTGGTTCAGCCTGCCCGGCGGCGGGGGAACGCGCTATACGGACGACCACGGCGAGAGCGTGATCACATGGAACGCCCCGAGCGACGTGACCGTGTACGCCTTCTATGCGGAAGTCCTCACCTTCACCAAGGTGGAACCCGAAGGAGGCACCGCATACTATTCCGTCTCGGGCGGTCCCCAGATCGGCCAGGTGACCCAGATCACCGTCCCCGTGACCTATCCCGACGGAGACAGCGTGCTTCCCGTGAAGGAAGTCGCGCCCTATGCGTTCTCTTCCCAGAGGAATCTCTTCAAGATCAGCTTGCCCGACACCATTCAGGATCTGAACGAGGGTGAAGCGTTCTATATGTGTTCCTATCTCGAAGAGGTGGAACTGTACGCCGTCCCCACGGATCAGCGTCCCGCGGGATGTGAGGTCGTGGAATATTACTCCGACGACGGCGTCGTCATCAGGAATCTCGAAGCGACGGGGAAGGTCGAAGTCGCCTTCTTCCCGCTCGGCAAGACGGGGGAATACAAGATCCCCGCAGGCGTCGAGGTCATCAGGCAAAAGGTGTTCTCCGGCGCGAAGATCAGCGAGATCACCATTCCGAATACCGTCACCGAGATCCAGCAGAATGCCTTCATCTACTGCGACAGGCTCGTTGCGGTCAACTTTGAGGCAAAGAGCGGCTCGGAGGGGAGCGATGTCTCTATCGTGATCCACAAGGGTGCGTTCGCACAGTGTTCGTCGCTGTACGGGCTTGAACTTCCCGCGCACTTTGCCCTCGACGCAGACGCGGCGGACGGCATCGGCGACATCATCAACGGTTGCAGCAAGCTCGCCTATCTCGAGGTCGCAGACGGCAACGATACCTTCGGCTCCATCGACGGCGTCCTCACGAATGAGGACAAGAGCGTGATCATCTACGTTCCCAAGGCGCGTTCGGGCCGCTACACCGTTCCCGAAGGCGTCAAAGAGATCGAAGCCGAGGCCTTTAAGAGGTGTACAAAACTCACCGACATCGTGATCCCCAACTTCGTCACTGTCATCGGCAACAACGCGTTCGAGGGCTGCACGGGCGTGCGCACCGTTCTCTTCGAGGGGAACGCTCCCGCCAACGTCGCTCTCACGATCGGGGAGAATGCCTTCAGCGGCAACACCAATATCCGTTCCGTCACCTTTGAAGCGGGTTCGCCCGTGACCGTCATCGGTGCGAATGCCTTCTCGGGGCTGCGTCTCATCACGGAGATCTCCCTTCCTCAGAGGTTGACCGACGTCGAAGATTCTGCCTTTGCCAACTGCGTCCTGCTCGCCTCCGTGTCCTTCGCGGCAGACGGCGCGGACCTCAAATTCGGCAAGAACGTATTTGAGAACTGCCAGGCTCTCACGAGCGTCCACCTTCCCGCCAACGTCACGGAGTTCAATGCGAGCGTGTTCGCAGGCTGCGAAAACCTCCGCAAAGTCACCGTGGACGCAAACAGCGAGCATTTCCGCGATGAGGACGGCGTCCTCTACAACAAAGCGGGGACCGAGATCCTCTTCTATGCCAAGGCGAGGACGGAGGAGACCCCTCAGCTGCTTCCCACGCTCGAGACGATCGGCGAGGGCGTATTCAGCGGCAACAATAACATTACATCTATCACGATCGGTGCGAACGTCAAGACGATCGCGGAGAAAGCGTTTGCAAATTGCTCCCGCCTGCGCACTATCACATTCGCGGATGGGACGGAGGAACTCACGATCGGCGAATCCGCCTTCGAAAACTGCCCCGGGCTTACGGCGGTGAACTTCCCCGAACGCTTGAAGGCGATCCCCGATCACGCCCTGTATCACGACGTCGCCGTGTTGACGGTCACGCTCGGCGGGGCGACGGAGATCGGCGAAGGCGCGTTCTACGGCACGGGCATCACGGCGGTCGATCTCTCGAAAGTGGAAAAGGTCGGCAAGGAAGCGTTCTCTGGTACGGGCCTCACGGCGATCGACCTCACGCACGTCACGCAGATCGGCGATTCCGCCTTCGCATCGACGGCGATCGGCTCCGTGACCCTTGCAAGCGGCGTTTCCATTGGCTCGGGCGCGTTCAAGAATTGCACCCGGCTTGAAACTGTGACGATCGCGGCGGGCGTCAAGGAGATCCCCGCGGAGACTTTCTCGGGCTGCACCAAACTTGCCTCTATCTCCATTCCCTCGAGCGTCACGAAGATCGGCGCAGGCGCGTTTGCGAAGTGCGCTCAGCTCAAGACGGTCGAGATCGGCGGCGGCGAAGATCCTCTCGAACTTGCAGGGGATTTCTCCACGGGCGTCTTTACGGACTGCACCTCGCTCGCCAAGATCGCGCTTCCCGCCCGCACGAAGACGGTCGGCAAGAATTGCTTTAAGGGCTGCACGCAGCTCTCCGAAGTCACATTTGCAGGCAAGGATGAGACGAGCAACCTCGAAGTTATCGACAATAACGCGTTTTCAGGTACCATCATCGAATCGGTCACGATCCCCGAAAAAGTGACGGCGATCGCCGATAGCGCGTTTGCGAACACCAAACTGACGAGCCTTGTGCTTCCCGCGAAGCTCGAAAGCATCGGCTCGAGTGCGTTCTCAGGCGTTGCGACGCTGAAGGGGACCTTGCAGATCCCCGCGACGGTAAAGACGATCGGCGCGAGCGCGTTTGCGAACACGGGCATCGAAACAGTCACCTTTGCCGCGGCAGAAGGGGCAGACGCTGCCCTGGAACTTGGCGACAAGGCATTCCAGAACGCCGCGATCACCTCCGCTTCTCTGCCCAAGCATCTGACGAAGCTCGGCAATGACGTATTTGACGGATGTTCCGCGCTTGCGAGCATCGACGTTGCGGAGGGCAACACGGCCTACAGCGCGAAGGACGGCGTCCTGTACAACAGCGACAAGACGACGCTGCTCTATTGCCCCGTCGGGAAGACGGGAACGGTCACCGTGCCCAATACCGTGACCCTCATCGCAAACAAGGCGTTCTATGGCTCCAAGCTGACGAAAGTCTCCTTCGAGGAATATGCGGGTACCGACAAGCCGCTCACGATCGGCGTGAATGAATCGCAATACACTTCCTCACCGACCCACACAAATGTATTCACGGATTCGGCCATCACGACCGTCGAACTTCCCGAGCGCACCGTTGAGATCCTCGACTATGCGTTTGCGGAGTCCGGCATCACATCGATCGTCATCCCCGCTTCGTTGACTACGATCAACAAATATGCGTTTGACGGATGCGAAGCCCTTGAGACCGTTACGTTTACGGAGGGCGGAAAGGGCCTCCAGATCCTCGATTATGCGTTCAGGTATCCTCATTTCACTGCGGTGAAATTCCCCGCGCACACGACTTCGATCGGTGCCAATGCGTTCACGGGGAGCTATGGCGATGACGGCCCTCTTGCGACCATTGAATTCACGGACGGCGAGGGTGAAAATGCGAGCAAGCTCACGTCGATCGGCTCACAGGCATTTGCCTATTCGGCCGTGACAAGCATTGTATTCCCTTCGGGGCTGACAAAGCTTACCTCCAGTATGTTCTTTGAATGCAAGCATTTGACTTCGGTCACATTGCCTGCAAACTTGAAAGAAGTCGGGGACGTTTCCTCGCTCTTCCCCGCCACCGTGTCCGAGATCAATGTGCCTGAAACGTCCGAGACGTACAAGGCGCAGAACGGCGTCCTGTTCGATAATGCGATGCAGACGCTCGTGTTCTACCCTCTCGGCAAGACGGAAAAGAACTATGTCGTGCCTGAGAGCGTTGTGACGATCGGGACGAAGGCTTTCAAGGGGAACCAAGTCCTCGAGGCCGTCACGATCTCCGCGAAGGTAAGCAGGATCATGTCGTCCGCCTTCGAGGAATGCACCAAGCTTGCAACGGTCACCTTTACAGATGGCGTGAATCTGAAGTTCAGGGATGAGGAGCCGTCCGCGACCAACGAGAAAGGGACGCTCGCCGCAGATGTGTTTAAGCATTGCGACGCACTCAAGACGATCACCATTCCCGCGCGCGTGGTCGAACTCGGCGAATCGATGTTCGCAAATTGCGGCGAACTTGCGACCGTGACGATCGATCCGACGACGACGATCATCGAACTTCCCGACGAATTGTTCTATTCGTGCGCGAAGCTCACCGCCTTCGCGATCCCCGCGACGGTAACGAAGATCGGGTCGAGCGCGTTCTACGGTTGCAAACAGATCACGACGATCACCATCCCCGAAAATGTCGATTCGATCGGAAGCCAGGCATTCAACAACTGTTCTGCCCTTGCAAGCGTCACGTTTGCGGGACAGAAGATCAAGGATTTCCCCAGCGGAGTGTTCGGCGGATGCGCCGCCCTCAACAACTTCACGATCCCTTCGGGCGTGACGAGCATTGGGAGGGAAGCCCTCAAGGGAACGGGGATCAAGTCGATCTCTATTCCCGCGGGAGTGACCTCGATCGGGGCCTACGCGTTCGAGAACTGCGCCGAATTGGAGAGCGTCAGCTTTACGGGCAACCTGCTCACCTCGGTCGGAGAGTACGCATTCCACAATTGCACTTCGCTTGAGGAGATCGAACTGCCCGCAAGCGTCACGACGGTCGGGAGCAATGCCTTCCAGGCATGCACCTCCCTCGTCAGCGCGAGCCTTCCCGGCGTCACCGAGATCCCGAGCTATCTCTTCGACGGGGCGACCGAACTCGCAGACGTGGAGTTCGCCCCCGATGTGACGAAGATCGGCAGCTATGCGTTCCGCAAGGCCGAATCGCTTGCGACGTTTGACTTCTCCAACAGCCTTATCTCGATCGGAACGGCCGCGTTCAATGCCTCCGGCATCACCTCTGTGTTCATCAGCGGCACGGTCGAAACGATCGACAGGCAGGCCTTCCTCGGGTGCGCAGACCTCGTGAAAGTCGAAATGCGCATCGGGAATCTTGGCGAACTGAAGGACGAGACGTTCGCAGACTGCACGTCGCTCTCCGATATCACCGTTCCTTCTACGGTCCTGAAGATCGGGACGAACGTGTTCCGCGGCGTTCCCGGGCTGGAGATCGCACCCGATAACCCTTCGTTCTCCGTGTTGGACGGCGTCCTCTACAATGCCGACAAGACCACCCTTCTGAGCTATCCCGCGACCAAGGGCGGGCGGTTCGAGATCCCCGATACCGTCACGAGCATCATGAACGCGGCGTTCAGCGGGTCCCAGATCGAAGAGGTCAAGATCCCGAACAGCATTCATGAGATCCCCGCGCACGCCTTTGAGAACTGCGCGAACCTCACGGTCGTCGAAATGCACGACGACGTACAGGTCATCGGACTCAACGCATTCAGCGGGACGGCGATCAAGTCGATCACGATCGGCAAGTACACGACGCAGATCGGTTCGTATGCCTTCCAGAACTGCACGATGCTCACTGACGTGAACTTCGAGCCTGACGGCATCGAAGTCCTCACCCTCGGCGACTACGCGTTCAGCGGCTGCACCGCGCTCAAGTCGATCGAGATCCCCAAGCGCGTCCGCACGCTCGTTGAGATCGACGATTCTTCGTGGTATCCTTCGGCAGACGTTTCTCACGGCATCGGCGGCCATACCTTTGCAAACGACACCATGCTCGAGAGCGTCACCTTCGAGGAGACGGGAGCCGTCCTTGCGGGTTACAGGCTCACGCTCGGTTATGACGCGTTCTACGGCTGCACCGCACTGAAGTCCATCACCTTCCCCGAATATCTCGGAGATGTGGAATACGAATTGTCTTCACCTTATAGCGATCCCACGATGGAAAGCGTTGCGACGTTCAGCAGCACGTTTGAGAAGTGTACGAGCCTTGCGGAAGTCAATTTCAATACAGACGGCAGTATGCCGTTCACCTTCGCAGGGTACACCTTCCGCGAATGCACTGCGCTCAAATCGTTCACCTTCCCTGAAGGGACCGTTTCGGTCGGCGAGAGTGAGTTCATGTTGAGCGGCGTTGAATCGGTCACCGTTCCCGCGACTGTCACGGAAATGGGCGGCTTCGCAAGGCAGGCCGAATCGCTTCAGACGGCCGTCGTCAATGCGAAAGTCACCAAACTGAGCGGCACGTTCAACGGTTGTACCGCACTTGCAAATGTCACCTTGCCCGATACGATCGTCTCTATCGAGGGCAGTGCGTTCAACGGCTGCAAGAACCTCAAGACATTGCAGCTTCCCGCTTCGCTCGAAACGATCGGCTACAACGCCTTCTGCGGCAGCGGTCTGACCGAACTTGTTCTTCCGCAGGGATTGAAAGAGATCGGCAGCAGCGCGTTCGAAAACGTGACGAGCCTGACCAAGCTCACGATCCCCGAGAGCGTGACCTCCGTCAACAACGGCGCGTTCAAGGGCTGGACGGAAGATCAGACGATCGAGATCCCGTTTGCAGACGAAGCGGCGGCAACGGCGGCATGGGGCGCGTGGATAGGACCGTACTCCAACAACGAAGCGCAGATCGTCTACCTCAAAGCGGCAAACTGATCGCGCGGCACAACTGAATTAAAAATGTCCCATACTCCGATCGAGTTTTTCGGTCGGAGTATCAGGACGTTTTAGGGGTTTTCAATAAAACGAAGGGGAGAGCGGACTTTCCCCGAGGGATTCATATGGAAAATAAGGGCATCTTCAAAAAATTCTATGGCCGATTGCAGTTTGAGGGGTGGCTCAAAGCTCTCCTCTGCGGCCTCGTCGTGGGGCTTGCCGCCGACTTCATCGTCGCCTTCGCGCTGTGGTTCACCGAATGGAACGGGCTGTGGTTTTCGCTCGGCGCGCTCCTCCTCGGCACGGCCGTCTCCGCGCCGCTGTTCTACTTTTTCCGCTTCCGCCCGACGGCAAAGGCCGTGGCACGGCGGGTGGACAGCCTCGGGCTGGAAGAGCGGCTCATCACGCGGCTCGAACTGCTCAAGGACGAGTCGTACATCGCCATGCTCCAGCGCGAGGACGCCGAAGAGAAGGTCAAGGGGGTGGACCCGAAGTCGCTCCGCCTGCGCTTCCCGCTCGCGATGATCGTCACGGCCGCGGTCGCGCTCCTTCTCGGGGCGGGCATGACGACGGTCTCCGCGCTCTCCTCGGAGGGGATCCTCCCCGGGGGCGGCGACGTCCTCGGTCCCGATACGGAGGAGGAACTTGTCTACCTCGAGGTCAACTATGTCGTTGACGAGGGGGGATCCATTCTCGGCGAAGAATTTCAGCTCGTCCTCCCCGGGCAGGACGCGACGCCTGTGGAGGCGGTCGCCGACGACGGTTGGATGTTCGTGATGTGGGACGACAACTACGCCGAACCCGTGCGGCAGGACGGAAATATCCGTGAATCGGTCACGCGGGTGGCGATGTTCCAGCAGGTGGAGGAGAACGAGGGCAACCAGGAACAGAGCGACGGCGACAGCGACGCCGCACAGGACGAGCCGGGCGACGAAGATTCGCCCGGGGATCAGAACGATCCTTCCCCCGGAGGCGCGGGCGGAAAGCTCGAGGAGAACAACTACATCATCGACGGCGAGACCTACTACCGCGACGTCTATGAGGATTATTACCGCCGCGCGCTTGAAATGCTCGAAGCGGGGGAGGACATTCCCGACGAACTGCGCGCGATCATCGAAGCCTACTTCGATATCATCTTGTAAAAAAATATGTGAGGATAAATTTCATGGCAACAGAAGACAGCATCCGTGCATTCGGCAGACAATGCCAAAACATCTTTGAACAGCTCCGCCGCGACATGATCGGCCAGACGGAGGTCATCGAGGGGGCCGTCATCGCGATGATCGCGGGCGGCAACGTCCTGCTCGAGGGCGTCCCCGGGGTGGGAAAGACCCGTCTCGTGCGCTCGCTCGGGCGGGTATTCGACCTTCCCTTCTCGAGGATCCAGTTCACGCCCGACCTCATGCCCGCCGACGTCACGGGCACCAACATCATCATCAAGGACGCCGCGGGAAATTCGGAGTTCGATTTCCGTCCGGGGCCGGTTTTCAGCAACATCGTCCTCGCCGATGAGATCAACCGTGCGACGCCCAAAACGCAGTCGGCCCTTCTCGAGGCGATGCAGGAACACACGGTCACCGTCATGGGCGTCTCGCGCAAACTCAACGAGCCGTTCTTCGTCCTTGCGACGCAGAACCCCATCGAGCAGGACGGCACCTATCCGCTTCCCGAGGCGCAGATGGACCGCTTCATGTTCAAGATCATCGTGAAGGATCCCTCCCTCGACGAACTGATGGAGATCGTCACCATGACGCAAAAGACGATGGCGGAGACCGCCGAAAAGGCCTGCTCGGGCGAGGAACTTCTCGAGATGCGCAAGACGGCCAACGGGATCCCCGTCGCGGAGGACGTACTGCGCTATGCCATGGTCCTCTGCTCTGCGACGCACCCCGACAGCGAGTGCGCCTCCGAAGCGGCGAAAAAGTACGTCCGCCTCGGCGCGTCTCCCCGTGCGGGGCAGGCACTCATCTCTGCGGCGAAGGTCCGGGCACTCATGAACGGGCGGTTCAACGTCTCCTACGGGGACATCAACGCGCTCGCCCTGCCCGTCCTCCGTCACCGCATCAAGCTCAACTTCGAGGCGATCGCGGGCCGTATCACGCCCGACGACATCGTTAAACTCATTCTCGAAGAATTGAAAAATTACGACGCCGACAAGGCACCCAAATCGGCACCTGCCCCTTCGCCCGCGCCCGCAGAGGCACCCGCGGAGGAGGGCGAACCTGCACCCAAAAAAGCCAAGAGGGGCCTCTTCGGGAGAAAGTAAATGAAGCCGTCATACATAAACGATGAATTTTTCAGTCGTTTGGAGACGCTGGCATTGAGTTTGAGGACGAACTTGGCGGGATTCTTCGGCGGGAAACACCTCGTCCGTACCTACGGGCAGACGGTAGAATTTGCCGATTACCGCGAGTATATGCTCGGGGACGATATCCGAAGGATCGACTGGAACCTGTACAGCCGCTTCGAAAAATATTTCCTCAAACTGTTCACCGACGAGCGGCAGATGCACGTGCAGATCTTTCTCGACTGCTCGGCCTCCATGGGGAAGGCCAACCCCGCGAAGGCGGCGTATGCCGTCGCCGTGGCGGCGGCCCTCGGCTTTCTGGCCGTCCACAACATGGACAAGGTCTCCTACAAGCTCATCAAGGGCAACGTCGCGGAGGACCCCATCGGGACGATCGTGGGGAAGAACACCTTCTTCAGGGCGATCGGCGACCTCGAAAAGATCGAATTCGAGGACGAAGCCGACATCGCGGAGGCGGTCGTGAACACCCCGACGGGAACGAACGACGGACTGACTGTGATCATTTCCGATTTTTTGACCGAATTCAGCTGGGAGAAGGCGGTCGATTTTCTCGTATATAAAAAACGGCAGATCCTCCTTGTGCAGACGCTCACTCCCGAAGAGCTTGACCCCCTGTACAGCGGCAGGGTCAACCTTCTCGACGCGGAGGCGCGGGACATGACCGACGAAAGGAATATGAAACTCCGCATCACGAGGGGAATGCTGGCGGCCTATGACGAGGCCATGCGCGATTTCCTCGACGGGATCAGGAGTTTTTGCGCCTCCCGCGGGGCAGACCACATCCTTGTCGATACTTCAAAACCTATCGAAACTATGCTCTTCGGCGAGCTGTTAAAGGCAGGTATCATGGAATGAGCTGGATCACACCTCTGGGCTTTTTGGGGCTTCTGGGGATCGCGGTCCTCATCCTCATCTACCTCTTAAAACCGAATTATCAGCAGAAGATCGTCTCCAGCACCTACGTCTGGAAACTCAGTCTCAAATACAGGCGGAAATCGCTGCCCATCAGCCGTTTCCGCAACATTCTGCTCCTTCTGTGCCAGCTGCTCATCATCACGGCATGCGCATTCATGTTGGCACAGCCCTTTATCCGTGCAGATGTCGCCTCCGCACAGCGGGAGGAGATCTTCATTCTCGATTCCTCTGCGGACATGCACGCGGCCTACAACAAGGAGACCCGCTATGAGCGCGCGGTCGCGCTCATGCGCGATCGGGCGGAGGAGATCTTCGGCTCGGGCGGCGTCGTCTCCGTGATCGTCGCGGGGAAGGAGGCCTCCTTCCTTGCCGAACGGTACGGCGCAGAGAGCGGGGAGACCCTCCTCGGGGAGCTTGACGGCCTCGTGCAGGACAAGACGGCCCTCGCGTGCGGGTACGGCACGGCAGACATCGAAGGAGCCGTCCGCCTCTCCGAGCGCGCGCTCGCCGCAAATCCCGAAGCGCACGTCGTCCTCTACACCGCGACGAGCTATTTCGACGAAGGGAATATCGAAGTCGTGGACGTGAGCGCGCGGGACGCCTCGGGCAAGGCCCTCGAATGGAACGCCGCCGTCCTCAACGTGACCGCGACGGTGGAGGAGAACTTCTACACGTTCGCCGTCGATCTCGCCTGCTATGGGCGGAACACCGATGTGATGCTGTTCTGCGACGTGTACGGCGCGAACGGCCAGAACGACAGGATCTCCATGCGCACGCCCGTGCGCTGTGAGGGGGACAAGACGCAGACCGTCTATTTCAACTCTGAGACGAGCGGGGAATTCATCTATTCGTATGACTATCTCATCGTCTCCGTCGATGAGTCCGATTCCTTCCCCTATGACGACGCATTTACGCTCCACGGCGGCAAGAAGGAACCCCTCCGCATCCAATACACGAGCGGCGTGCCGAACAACTTCTTCTACGGGCAGCTCATGAGCATGCGCGACGTTCTCTCCACCCGCTGGGATATCGACCTGAGCGAGGTCCGCAGCAACGACACGCCAGAACTCACGGGCTTTGACCTCTATATCTTCGAACACAGGCTCCCCGTGACGATGCCGACGGACGGCGTCATCTTTCTCATCGATCCCGTCGAGACGGAGGGGTCGTCGGTGCGGCTCAGCGACTACGGCCTCGAGCTTGGCGATCCCGTGCAGGGAGAATTCCACCCCGCGGCGGGGGAGACCCACCCGCTCACAAAGTACATGACGCCCGAGAATTTCCTCGTGACGGAGTACACGCGCGTTCTGCGCAGCGACGGCTTCACCCCGCTCCTCTATTGCGGCGGCGACCCCGTCTTTCTCGCCTCGAACGGCGAAAACCGCATGGCCGTGCTTTCTTTCAGCGTGAACTGGTCGGATCTTCCCGTCGTCATCGAATTCCCCACACTTCTCTATAACATGCTCGAATATTACCTGCCGTCCACGCTCACACAGTATGTGTTCGACGTTGACGACACCGTCCAGCTCAACGCCCGCGGGAAGGATCTGGCCGTCAGCGGCCCCAATATCAACGTCAAGCCGCAGGAAGTCCCCTTCACGCTCGAGCTTCCGATGTACGGGCCGTACACCGTCACTCAGACGCTCCGTTCGGGGGAGGACGATTACACCGTCTCGCAGAGCTTTTTTGTCAAGATCCCCGCGGCCGAGAGCGATCTCTTTGCCGTCGAGGACATGCTCGCCCGTCCCTATGTCGAACAGGCACCTGACCCTGAGGATTATTCGCTCCTGATCTGGGTCGCGCTCGCCGCAGTCGCGCTGCTGTTCCTCGAATGGTGGCTGCAATCGCGCGAATATTTCTGAGGAGGGGGGACAATGTCGAATTTCAGCATCACATTTGAACGCCCTTGGCTGTTGCTTCTGCTCATTCCCGCACTTGCCCTCACGCTGCTGCCCTATTTCCTGCTCGCCAAAAAGTACCGCAGGACGCGCAATCGCGTGATCTCCATGATCCTCCACATGATCGTGATGACGCTGTGCATCTCCGTCCTCTCGGGGATCAACTTCCGCTACGACGTGCCCAATTCCGACAATGAAGTCATTCTTCTCGTCGATCTTTCGCACAGCGGAAGGGAGGAGAGGGACAAAAAGGACGCCTTTGTCAAGTCCGTCATCGACGAGAGCGGGGGACAATTCCGCCTCGGCGTCGTGACGTTCGGCTTCGATCAGGTGTACGCCGCCGAACTTACGTCCGACAAGAACGCCGCCTATGCGTCCTATCTCTCGGCCGAAGCCCCCGACGACAGCGCGACGGACATCGCCTCGGCGATCGGATTCGCCAAGGGGCTGTTTACCCGCCCCGAGACGGCAAAGATCGTCCTCATCACCGACGGCATCCCCACGGACGGGGACGCGATCTCGGCGATCAAGACGGCCGCGGCGGACGGCGTGCGGCTCGACACCGTATTTTTCGGCTCCTCGGCGCACGATGAAGTGGAGATCGTCGGCGTGACGACGCCCGATTACAGCATCGTCGCGGGGGACGTCTTTCAGCTGGAGATGACCGTGCAGAGTTCCTTTGAAGGCAAGGCGAACATCCGCCTCTTCGACGAGGACGTGAACGGCAACGTCAGCGATGAATCTTACACTGTCGATTTTGTGCGCGGGACGCAGACCTTCCGCCTCGACTACTTCTTTGAGATCCCCGACATGCACAAACTGCACTTCGAGATCGAGAGCGACGGGGATACTCTGACCGAAAATAACTCCTATTACAGCTACATCTTCCTGAACGTATTCGATAAGATCCTCATCATCGAGCGGGACCAAGACGAGGGCATCCGCCTCAACGACCTGCTCGACGACAGCGAGTACGATGTGACGCGGATCAGCGTCTATGACACGGAAAAGATGCCCGCGACGCTCGATGAACTCCGCGCATACGATCAGGTCATCCTCGTGAACATCGCCAATGCGGATATGCCCGCAGGCTTTGACACGATCCTCTATAACTACGTCTATGAGATCGGCGGCGGCCTGTTCACCGTGGGCGGCAACAAGGGCTTTGAGGCCGACGGTACGCCCATCGCCAACGCCTACGACCGCGCCGACATGTACGGGACCCTCTATCAGCAGATGCTGCCCGTGCAGGCGATCAACTACACCCCGCCCCTCGGACTGATGATCATCATCGACCGCTCGGGAAGTATGTCGGGGCAGGACACGGCGACGGGCAGGACCTACCTTGACCTCGCCAAGGACGGCGCGATCGCCTGCCTCAATTCGCTCAGCGAGCGCGACTGGTGCGGCGTCATGGCCCTCGACGACCAATACCATGAGGAGGCGGAGATCACGCCCCTTCCCGAGATGGCAAAGCTGCGGGCGGCGATCGACGCGATCGAGATCGGCGGCGGCACGATCTACTCGGGTGCCATCGAGCGGGCGGGCGAAGCGTTGAAGGCCCTCCGCGGCGTGGAGAAAAAACACATCGTCCTCGTCACCGACGGCCAGCCCGCCGAGACAGCCGAAGAGTATGGCGAGGTCGCAAAGCGGTACTATGAGGCGGGGATCACCTTCTCCGTCGTCGGGATCAACGTCGCCGACAACGACGCCGTCAACATGGAACAGGTGACGAGCGAAGCGGGCGGCAGATTTTACGACGTCAAAAAACCCTCCGAACTCACAAGTGCGATGAAGGAGGACCTGAGGGCACCCGAGATCCGCGACGTCAATTACGAGACCTTCACCCCGACGATCGGCGACCATACCTCGGCGGTCTCGGGGATCGAACAGGAGGACCTTCCCGCCCTGCAAGGATTCTACGGCACGAAGGCCAAGGAGGGCGCGCTCGTCCCGCTCAAGGGGCCGTATGTACCGATCTATGCGCAGTGGAAATTCGGCATGGGCACGGTCGGCAGTTTCATGTGCGACCTCGAGGGCCTCTGGTCGGAGGACTTCCTCAAGAGCGAAGCGGGGACGGCCTTCCTCAACAACGTCGTCAGCAGCCTCTTCCCCATCGAGGACATCCGCCCGCGGGAGATCGACGTCGGCATCACGGAGGAAAATTACACCACGCAGATCTCCGTCTATACCGACCTTGCCGAGGGCGAGACGATCGAGATCACGGTGAGAGGTCCCTCTTCAACGAGGGCGGCCGACCAGCAGAAGATCATCACGAGTTCGGACGGATTGAGCCGCAACGATTTCCTCATCCGCGACCCCGGCATCCACGAGATCCTCGTCGAAAAGAAGGATGCCCGCGGCCATGTGACCGCGAGGTACAGCACATACAAAGTTTTCTCGTACTCCGCGGAGTACGACGCATTCAAGGTCCCCACGCTGGACAAGGAGACCGTCGAAGGGCTTGCAACGGGCGGAAAAGTCGGCGTCGCCGAGACGCCGTGGGAAGTGTTTGAGGAGTACGAAAAGACCCTGCACCGCACCTACGACCCCATGCTCCCGTTCATCATCACCGCGCTCGTCCTGTTCCTTCTCGACGTCGCGGTCAGAAAGTTCAAATTCAAATGGTTGCATGAGATCATCCGCGACCGCAAGGCCAAAAAGGAGATGCAGGCAGAGGGGGGTAGATCATGAAGAAGCTCGCGGCAGTATCGGCTATGATGCTCTTGTGCCTTCTCGCCCTGCTCGCGGGGTGCGGGGCACCTGCTCTGAACGCGCCCCGAACGCTGCGCGTCGATGTGGACAGCCAAATCTTGCAGTGGGATCCCGTGGAGAACGCGCGGCGGTACACCGTCGAAGTGCAGAACTCCTCTGTGACGCTCACAGAGGAAGTGGTGGAGGTCGGCTTCTCGCTGGAGGGGTTGGAGGCGGACGACTACACGTTTCGGGTCAGAGCGATCGGGGACGGGCAGGAGCATGCCGATTCCGCATGGTCGGAACCCCTTGAATACACCAAAGAATATGAGAACGGTCTGAGGTATGCGTCCGTCGAGAACGGTACGGCATACGAGGTCACGGGCATCGGCACCGCGGCGGGGGATATCACGATCGGCGATACCTTCCGCGGCAAACCCGTCATCTCGATCGCGGACAACGCCTTCACGGGGCGCGCCGCCCTCCTCGGCATCACCATAGGGAAGAACGTCAAAAAGATCGGCTCGCATGCCTTCTATAACTGCACGGAGCTGACCCACGTCGAGATCCCCGATTCCGTCGTGGAGATCGGCGACTACGCCTTCCAGAGTTGCAGAAAGCTGACGGAAGTGACGATCCCCGACTCCGTGACCGCCATTTCCGCCTTCACCTTCTCCTATTGCCGCGCGCTCACGGCCGTACACCTCGGGAAGGGGGTAAAGACCATCGGCGAATCTGCCTTCTCCGACTGTGACAAGCTCACCGCCATCGAGATCCCCGATTCCGTTGTCACGGTCGGCGCGGAGGCATTCTTTGCCTGCACGGGCGCGACGTCGATCACGATCGGCGACGGCGTCCAGACGATCGGCAACTACGCCTTTGCCCGCTGTTCTTCGGCGACGGACGTCCATGTCGGCGAGCAGGTCTCGTCGGTGGGCGAGGGGGGCTTTGCCGAGTGCCACGCCCTCGAAAGGATCGAGTTTCCCGACAGTCTCACCTCCCTCGGCATGATCGTCTTTTCGGAATGCGAAAATCTGATCAGCGTCTCCCTCGGGGAGAACATTGCCTCTATCGGCACCTCCTGTTTTGCGGGGACCCGCGCATGGGCGGACGCAAAGGGGGATATCGTCTATGTGGACGGCTGGGCAGTCGGCTGGAAGCGCGGCGACGGGGAGAAACAGACGATCGAACTCGCCTCGGATACGCGCGGGATCGCGGACTCCGTTTTTTCGGGGTTCGGCGGACAAAATCTGACCCTGCCTGAGCGTACGGAATATATCGGCGCGTACGCCTTCTCCCGCAGCGGGCTGATGAACGTCGATCTCACAGGGGATCTCCGCGTCATCGGCGCATATGCCTTCTTTGACTGCGAACTCCTCGACAACATCACCTTCGGCGACGCGCTCGAGGAGGTCGGAAACTACGCCTTCTCGTCCTGCCCGCGCCTCGCGGCGATCGAACTGCCCGACAGCGTTACCCATATCGGCACCCGTATCCTCACCAATACGGCCCTGTGGAATGATAATTACGGCATCATCTACTCGGGGAAGTGGGTGGTCGGAACGACCAACCAGAACATTGCGACGGCGAACATCCGTGAGGGGACGATCGGCATCGCCGACTATGCCTTCTACTCCTGCGGCAAGCTCTCTACGGTCGTTCTGCCCGAGACTGTGCGCTTTATCGGCAGATCTGCCTTTTACAGCTGTTCCTCCCTGTCCTCGATCAACATTCCCGAAAACGTGACGATCATCAACGACTACACCTTCTTCCGCTGCGGCGCGCTCGGGGATGTGATCCTTCCGAATGGGCTGGAAAAGATCGGCAGGTCGGCGTTCTATGAGTGCGAGAGCCTCGGGAAGGTGGACGTGCCCGACAGCGTGACCTCGATCGGGGAATACGCCTTCTATTCCTGCTCCTCGATGACCTCTCTCTCGCTTGGGGATAAGCTCACCGAGATCGGCGGAAGGGCATTTTACAGCTGTCTCAAACTCGCGAGCGTGAACATCCCGCGCACCGTGGGATTCGTGGGGGACCACGCCTTTGAACGTTGCGCCTCCCTCACCTCCGTCATTTTGCACGAGGGTCTGCGCGAGATCGGCGACTACGCCTTCACCAACTGTCTCGCCCTCCGCGCACTCTCCGTTCCCGAGAGCGTGGAGCGGATCGGCAACAACGCCTTCTATAATTGCGGCGTGCTTGCCGACCTCACGCTGGGCGGAAAGGTCACCTCGATCGGGAACTACGCCTTCTACGGCTGCGGCGCGCTTACCCGCATGACGATCCCCTCCTCCGTGACCGAGATCGGGAAGTACGCCTTCCGCAACTGCAGCGGACTCACCTCCGTCGTCATCGGCGGGAACGTCGCCACGATGGGGGCGCATGCCTTCTACGGTTGCAGCGACATGACGATCTATTGCGAGGCAAAACAGGCCCCCGCAGGCTGGGACAGCCGCTGGAATTCCTCCTACCGTCCCGTCGTCTGGGCGTGTGAGACCTCCGCTGACGGCTACGTCCTCTCCTTCGAGCGGACGGAGGGTTCGATCGAACATGCGGCAAACAGGGAGATCGCCCCGCCCGTGCGCTTCGGATATAAATTCGAAGGCTGGGGGACCTCGGCGGACGGCCCCGTAGAGTATGCGGCCAATGAGATCGCTTCCGTCCCCGAGGGAACAACACTTTACGCCATTTGGACCGAACAATAATACAGGAGTAAAAATTATGAAACATCTCAGGAAAATTCTGGTCTGTCTGCTCCTCGTCATGAGCTGCGCACTGCTGTTTACGGCGTGCGGATCGGACGTCAGCCTCTCCTTTGAGAGGAAGGACCTCCCGCAGACCACATTCGTACAGGGGCAGCCCCTCGATCTCTCGGCGGGGACGCTCACCGTCTCGGACGCCAACGGGAACACCAAGGTCCCGCTCGACGACGCGGGGGTCACGGTCACGGGATTCGACTCTGCCGTGCTGGGCGAGCAGACGCTCACGATCTCCTACCGCGGGGCGCAGACGGCCCTCAAAGTGACCGTCGTGCCGCGCATCGCCACGGACGGGGTGGATACCAATTACTTCGTCGGCGAGCCTTGCAACCGCGAGCGGGGGACCCTCGTCATCACGGAGAACAACGGCGTCTCGTTCACCGTCCCGTTCTCCGATGAACACGTCACCGTGGAGGAGTTCGATTCCTCTGCGGAGGGGGAAAAACAGTTCAAGGTCCGCTATCAGAGCGGCGATAAAGATTATTCGGACCGGATCTCCGTCCACTTCTTTGCGGCAGACGACGCCAAGTTCTTTGCGCCGCGCAAGACGGCCTATCAGAGCCATGAAGCCCTCGATGTGACGGACGGATATTTCTCCTTCTCGGCGAACAACGGCGAACTGAAGCGGATCGTGAACCTCACGGCGGACATGGTGTCGGGCTTCGATCCCTCCCGTGCGACCGAGGCGAACCGCACCACTCCCCTCGAGCAGACGCTCACCGTCCAATACGGCGGAGTGACCGATTCCTTCAAGATCAAGATCACCTATTCGAAAGTCACGGCCTTCCAAAAGACCGCCGAAAAGCTCGCAAAATACGACTTTACGCAGTCCGTTCCCGCGATCGCGGCCGAGGACGGCGAGGAAGCCCTCTCCGCTGTGGAGGACTATCTCTCCCTCTCCAAGACCGACGCCGACTACCTCACTGCGGCTGAGATCGACGCCGTCGTCCTGCCCGCCGCCGCCTACGCATTTCCCCTTTGGAGGAGCGAGGCCGAAAAGTACAAGTCGATCTTTACCGTCTCAAACAATGACCTCGTTCTCAACGAGGAGGTGACATACGCAGAGGCGAAAGATCTGTATGAGGAACTTGACTCCGCGGATTTCCCCCTCAACTTCTACGGGTACGCGCTTGCAGACATTCTCGACAACTTCGGCAATCACGCCATGGGCGAGGGCACGGTGGAGGAATACCTCGGGGGATTCAGCAGGCCCGACTACTTCTTCGGATTCCAGGCCCGTCTCGAGATCATGATCTTCGTCTATGAGTCCATGAAGGACATTCCCGAAAATTGGGAGGTCTCCCAGCTCGGGACATATGCGGCGAAGATGAACGCCGTCGTCGAGAAGGTCGGAGACGCACAGCTCGGCTATTCCTTCCCGAGGAACACCTACGGCGTCGCCTCCTCGTGGCGGACAAAGAATGACATTTTCGACATCCTGTATTCCTATTACAGCCGCCTCGACGATCAGGACGCGATCTCCATTCTCAAAGAGGCCTACCTGCCCGGCCGTCTCGAGAAGCTGTACGAGGATCTCGTCGATGAGATGTTCCTCATGCAGATGATCTCGGGCGGGTACATCGTCGATTCGACGTTCTTGCTTTACGATTACAACGACATCATGGCGTTCGCCGCGGAGATCGCCGCCTCGTCGGGGCTGGAGAAGAATCTGTACGAGCAGCTCACCTTCGACGACCTCCTCTATCAGGACAACAAATCCATCCCCGTGAAGTTCAGCGAATTGCTCGACTTCCTCCGCACGGGCGCGGGCGGCGTGTACGATATGTACTATGCCTACCTCGGGGTGGACGAATTCAAGGCCTTTATCGAGGACTATCTTTCCCTGTATGGGGAGTACTGCGCCGAGGCAGACGAGGCGGGGGAGGAGAGGACGTTCCCGTTCAAGACGGACGCAGTTTTTGAGCAAAAAGTCAAGACGATGCTCGATGAATACGTCGCCATGGCCCCGTCCATGCAGTACGGCGTCCTCATCACGCTCAATCCGCTCTATCAGAGCAGGCCCGGTGCGCCCGAAGTCGTATTCGGCGATGACGAGGATTCCCGCACCTTCTTCTCGCAGGCTCTCCTCGCCTATGCCGACGCCCTGCCCGAATACGCGCGGGACATCTACCGCGACCTTCTGCTCGCGCTCGAACACTATGCGCGCAGGAACGCTATCGACACCGAGCTTGCCTCCTTCAGGGAGAGCATTGCGGCGGCGGAACTTGCCTATGACGCGCTCACGCCCGCGCAACAGGAGGAATTCGACGGCCTCCTCGGGACGTTCTATACCAAGTATACTGAAATCGAAACGCGCGTCGAATCGAAGGTGGAGGACGAACAGGAGACCTTTGTCCACGACATCGACTTTACGAGCGATGAATGGAAGGACACCGAGTGGGGCGGCGTGTTCGAGGACTTGAACAACATGATCGTCAACGCGTACATGGCGTACAGCACGATCGCGCAGACGGGCCAGCCCATGTACCCCCTGCTCTTCTCCGCCTACGAGTATGCCGAGAGCCTTGCGGACTACATCATCGAAAACGCTCCCGCGGAAGTTGTATCTGCGTACTATCATCAGAAATTCTATGTGAGCATCAGCATTCTCGAGACCTATCAGTGGACCATGGACTACGCGCTGTACTATGTCCGCAGCATGTACACCTACATCATGCGCAACCTCACCTATGATGATCAGGTCATCTGGGACTACTACACCGCGCATCCCGTTTTGAAGGAATTCATGCTCAAGGCTGCGGCTCCCATGTGGGCCTTCCAGTGGTGGTTCCAGAGGTCCGCCGCGTGGAATCCCGATCAGGCCCTTCAGGACCTCAAGAAGGGGGATCGGAACCAGCTCTACGGGACGGCGGAAATGCGTCAGAGTCTCTTAGACGCGATGAAGCTCTACCGCGGATTTACGATCGAGGAGAAGGAATTCTACCAGTCCATGGATTCGGCGTATTACAGCTTCTACTTCACGATGATGACGTACGCCTTCGACGCGCTCCCGACGGACGCCGCCTTTGACGCCGCCGAGCAGGTCATCGACCTTGAGGACAGCTTTGTGACCTATATGATCGATCCCAAGGGCAAGTATGACGACGGGACGCCCCATGTGGAGGACCTCAAGTCCTGCGCCAAGCGCATGAAGGAGCTGTATGCGGCCCTTGAGGGGGACGACAAGGACGCCTTCGACGCGAGCTTCGGCGAGATGTACAACTACTACATCGGGGAGTATGACAAGCTCGGCCTTCCCGAACCTGTGGAATGATGACGGAAACTTGCACCGTGCGGGCATAGAGGTATGTCTGCCCGCGTGAAATGCCAAAAGGGCGGGAATTGTTCCCGCCCTTTTGGCATGCCTTGCGGCAGAAAGGCCGCTCTGATCTTCGCGTTGAAAGCAGAAGAGCTTGGCGGGGGCCGCACGCACGTTCGCCCAAGGGGCGGACCCGCGCAAACGCAAAAAAACGGCCGCTCCCAAGTAGGAGAAGCCGTTTTCTTCGCGCTGTGATTTAGTCCGCCTTGAAGGGGATGAGGGCGGCGACGCGGGCGCGCTTGATGGCGATCGCGATCTCCCTCTGATGCTTCGCGCAAGCTCCCGTCATACGGCGGGGAAGGATCTTCCCGCCCTCGCTGATGAACTTCTTGAGCTTGTTGACGTCCTTATAGTCGATCTCGCTCTTTTCCTGACAGAAGAGGCAGACCTTTTTGAAGTTGGGCTTTTTGAAGCCGTGCTTTGCGGGACGGTCGCCCCTCTCGCGCTCGCGGCGGGGTTCGGTCGTCTCCTTGATCTCTTCCCTCACCTCCGCCTCGGCGGGTGCCTCTGCGGGCGCAACGGGGGTTTCGACCTCTTGATTCTCTACCATGATGATCTCCTTGAAATTTTAATTTTGGGGGACTCAGAACGGAATGTCTCCGTCGTCGTCAAAGGATTCGAGGGCGGGCTTCTTCTTGGGCGCGGGGGCCGTTCCCTTGGAGGAAGCGGGGGCGTCATAGAAGTCCTCACCCGAATTCTGGCTCCTCGAAGTGAGGAACTCGATGTCCTGCGCAACAATGTCCACCGCGGTGCGGCGGTTGCCCTGGTTGTCCTCATAGTTGCGGATCTGGATGCTGCCCGACACGGCAACTTTGTTGCCCTTCTTGCAGTACTTCCCCACATTTTCGGCAAGGCCGCGCCAAGCCGTGACGTTGAAGAAGTCCGTCTGCCTCTCGCCGTCGCTCGAAGAGTAGCTGCGGTTGACGGCAATGGAGAAGCGGCACATGGGGATCCCGCTGTTGGTTTCCGACATTTCGGGGTCGCGTGTAAGATTTCCGATCAAAAATACCTTATTCATTTTACTTTTCCTCTTTTTTCGTGATCACGCGGCGGAGCATGTCGCCGGAGATTCCCGCGACACGGTCAAGCTCCTTGACGACAGGACCTTCCGCAGAGAAGGTCATGAGGACGAAGAAGGCTTCCGTCTGGAACTTCACGGGGTACGCCGTCTTGCGGACGCCCCATTTGTCGACGGATTCCACGGTCCCGCCCATGGACGCAACGATGTCGGTGTACTTTTTGAGTTCAGCCTCCCTCGCGTCGTCCTCCATGCCGCTCTTCAAGAGCATGAGCATCTCGTACTTCTGCATTTTGTTTCACCTCCCGGTCTTATTCGGCATGCGATCTCCGCATGCAAGGTTTTTGTAGCTTTATTATAAACGTTTTTTCGGCTTTCGTCAACGGTTTTTGAAAGGGAAGAGGGGAAAATAAGGGGAAAATTAAATTTTGGGGGAAACTTGCTCATTCAGACACTGCATGTACCCCTTTTGTCGCCTTTATAGGGGAGATGTCACGAAGTGACAGAGGGGTTTCTCTCGGCTCCCCCTTGAGGGGGGAGGCTCCCGCGTAGCGGGTGGTGGGAGGGACATTGACCAAGGGGATTCTTCGGGGTAAACCCCTCAGAATGAGCGGTTTTACCCTTGCCCACCCCTTGAGGGGTGGGTGTCACGAAGTGACAGAAGGGTTTCAAAACCCCTTTGGCCTAAAAGGGGCAGCAAGGCAATATGCGTCATTCTGAGCGAAGCGAAGAATCCCGTGGAGGAGGGTACGGACTTCGTTCTTCGGGATGTTTCGGCTTCGCCTCAACATGACGCGAGGCAATGGGCAGCGGGAAGGCACCCCCATGGAGGGGGAAAAGAGAGGGGCATAAAAAAGCCCGCCGCGGGAGCGGCGGGCGTCTGCACAATATCTGCGAGGTCACTTGGATATTTTCCTCGCAAGGCCTTTGACAAGCTCGATGACTTCGGAGATCTTCAATTCGCTGAGGTTATCGTGTGTTGTCAAACCCGTCGCTTTGATATCTTTCAAGTCAAACGTCGGGTCATCTTCGATGAGTTCGTGGTTGTACATCTCCCCGAGCGTCATCGTGTTGATCTCGCCTGCGATCCCCGTGACGAGTTCGCCCATTTCGGTGATGGGGGGATTTTTCGTGTCGTCCTCCCCGAGGAGGAGATACCACACGCCCGTATGGTACCGCACGGCTTCGTCGTTGCCGCTGAAATACTTCGTCACCACCGCGCTGTCGCCTTTTGCGTAGGTCTGCCCGCCCGTTGCCGCGGCATAGCGGTATGCGACGGGGATCTTCTTCTCATAGTTGTATGACGTCACGACGCCCTCAGACGTGACGGGAATGACCTTGCCCGTCACCTCCACGTCGCCGTCAAAGAAATGATCGGTCGTGTCAAGGTCGTGACGGTTATGGTCCGCGTCGAAATAGTAATCGGTAAATTCGTCATGCAGGACTTCGGTGTCACTCGTCGGCGTAAAGGTCACCCATTGCGATGCGGGTTTGCTGTAATCGATGACCTTATAGGTCGGCCTATTTATGACAGTGGTGGTCTCTGTGTAGTAGGCCCCGTGTTCGATCTCCTTGTTGCCCGTGTACTTCGTCCAGCCGCTTTCGTCGCTGCCCGTGTAGTAGGCTCCGAACACCTCTGTTTCGCCGACAAAATATCTTGCCGTGATGTCCTTGCTGTCGACTTTGTTTGCCTTATCGACGCGCTGGCCCTTCGTATAGCCGCTCTTCTTCGCATACGACCAGATCTCGTCGCCGAACACGTCCTCGACGGAGAGGGCGTCGATCGCGTCGCCGAGGTCTTTGATCTGCGTGTCCTTGAGGGCGTCGAGGATCTTGTTGCCGCCTTCGAACGCTTCTTTTCCGAGAACGTCCTCGAGCGTGAGCGTGTCGATCCCCGTGGAGATCTCTCCGAGGGACATGTCTTTGAGCGCGATGAGCATTTGGGGAGATTTGGCCTTTCCGTTCGACCCGTCATTGATCTCGATGACATTGCCGAGGGTGAGGGAGTAGACCTTCTCCTGCTTGTTGAGGTCGGAAATGCGCCAATCGGCCATTGCCTCCATGAGCTTCGAATCGCCACTTTCCGTGTCGACGATCTGCCCGATCTTGAGCCGCTCGATGCGGGTTTGCTGGCCGAGTTCGCTGAGCGTCCAATCCTGCATGGCCCAAAGAATGTCTGAGGTGGAATCTTTACTTTTGATCTCGAGGACCTGATTGAGTTTGAGATCGTTGACTGTGTTTTGATCTTTGAGGTCGCCGATGGTGTTTTTGCGGAGTGCCCACATGATGGAGGAAACGCTGTCCTCCCCGTCGTCCTCTTTGATATCAAGCACTTGGCCGAGCAGAAGCCCCTCGATCGTACTCTGTTCGTTGAGTTGTTTGAGCGACTTATCTTGGAGCGCGCTCATGAGGCCCGAAGTCTGGCCTTCCATATTGAGGATCTCGCCGATCTTCAAACCTTCGATCTTATTTTGATCCTTGAGGTCGTCGATTGTCCAGCTGGACATCGCCTTCATGAGTTTGGAAGAATCGCTTTCAACGTTGAGCAGGGAGCCGAGGGTCACGCCGTCGAGGAGGTTCGCATCCGCCGCGGTCAGATCGCCGATCGTCTTTTTGGCATAGGTCTTGGTGGGATCGTTGGGGTCGGGGAGCATGACGACCGTCTTTTTGCCTCCCTCTTCCTCTTTGATGTAGTATTTTCCGCCGTCGAGGTATTGGACCTTATCGGTCGGCTGACCGTCGTCGCCCAAAATGGGTTCTGTCGCAAATTTCGAGTGGTCATCGCTGTCCATGACGTATGCGCCGTTCTCTTTCTTTGCTTCGTTCCCGAAGGCGACGGTGCGGAGAATGGCGTCCGAATCGGCGGTGACGCCGAGGACGGTGTCCACTTCCATCTTGTCGATATAGGTGGAGGAGTTGCTCGTCAGTTCGCCGAGCGTGACCGCCTTCACGCCGTCCTTCATCTTGATGAGGCCCGCCTCGTCGATCTCATAGTCCACGCCCTCTACGCCATAGCAGAGCGCGTACATCATGGCGTTGTTGCTCCTGTCGGCGACCTTGTCTGCCGTGTTGAGGCCGAGCATCTCGCCGAGGGGAAGCCCGTTGAGGACGTCGTTGGAATTCTTGGTCAGGCTGCCGATGGTGACGGGTTCATGGCCGGGGAGCATGGAGAGCTTGCCGTCCTTCACCTCCCAGTCGACGTTCTCCGTGCCATAGCAGAGGGTGTACATCATCATGTTTTCGCCGCGGTTTTCGAGGCGCTCCGCGCTCTCAAGCCCGAGGAGGGACCCGAGGGAGAGTTCGTCGATGAAGGCGTTGGAATCGGAGATGAGCTTATTGACGGTGGTCGCCTTTTTCTGCCCGTTCGTCATTTTGAGGACTTGCCCGCCCTCGATATCGGCCCCGTCCGCGTCTTTCAGGGACCGGAATTCGTAATCCGCGCCCTCTGCGCCGTAGCACATCGCATAGAGCATCGCGTTGTTCTGATCCTCTTCGCCCTCGAGCTTGATGTCGAGGCCGAGGAAGGAGCCGAGTTCGAGTTCGCCCAAGACGTCCATGATGCCTTGGTCGCCGTCGCCGCCATCATCGCCCGCCGCGGTGGGGGAGACGCCGCTGTCGCCCGTCCCCAGCGTGGGGATGAGGTCGGTGATGCCCCGCTCCTTGTGGCCTTCGAGCATGGAGACGACAGCCGTCGTGCCGCTCTCGTCCGTCACGGTCTTAATGGTGTAGTCCACGCCGAGCTTGCCGTAGCAGAGGGCGTACATGGGGGCGTTCTTGTCGATCTTTTCGAGCGAGACATCCTTGTCAAGCCCCATCACGGGGCCGATCTTCACCTGCGGGAGGATGGTATCCATCGCATAGTCGGCAAGCCCGCTGAGGGGGACGTCGCTGAGTGCGTTCTCCCCCGAGAGGTCGAGGTGGATGCCGAGGCTCTCGAGATTGGGCATGAGCGTGTCGTTGATATAGGTGTCCACAAGGGGGGTGTATTTGGAGATCGTGCCGAGCGTGAGGCCCGAGGGGTCCGCAAGATTGGGGATGACCTCCTTCATCAGATCGTCGTAGATCGCAAAGACGGACTTGTCGAGATAGTCGTCGTTGAGAAGACCCTCAACGTCATCCAGCGGGATGCCGAGCGTTGACAGGAGATCCCGCGAGGGGCGGGCGAGCAGAATGACGCCCGCGCCGACCGCCGCGCCGACGGTGGCGAAGATGCCCATGAAGAAGGCGAGGCAGATCCCGAGGACGCGCCAGAAGAAGCCCCGCGGCTTATACTTGTTGCGGGGCGGGATGACGCCCTGTTCGACGAGTTCCTTCTCCTTCTCCTTTTGGCGGGCTATGAGGTCCTTTTTGCCCTTGCGGGTCTTGGGGTGGAGGGGATCGTCGTCGACGACCTCTTTCTTCTTTTTGCCCTGTTCCTTCTGCGCCCGTTTTGCTTCCCTGTCGCGGGCCTTTTGTTCGGCGGCGGCCTGCCGTTTGCTCTTTTTTTCGGCGGCAGGATCCTGCGGTGCGGCGGGTTCGCCGCCCTCAGACCCCTTTGCGGCCTTGGGAGTTCCCTCGGGCGCTTTTTTCGGCGTTTGTTTCTTATCGTCTGCCATATATGATCCTCCCGAATGAAGATTTCGTGTTCCTTTGCCCGAAGGCGGCGGACCGCCCTCTCGGTGCTAACCCATTATAATACGGAAGTTAAGAAAAAGCAAGTATTTCCCGCCGAAAAGCGGGCATTCCGCGATAGAAATTTTGGAAAATGCGGCAGAGGCTCCCTGCGCGGGGCGGGCTTATTCCTCCTCCGCGTCTCCCTCGCCGAGTCCCTTGAAGGAATCGAGCTTCCTCCCGATCGCGGCGGTCTTTTTCTCGGCTCCCTCAACGCTGTCCTGCGCCTCCTGCAATTTCTTCCTCGTCTTTTCGAGGAGGTCGGCGAATTTCGCAAATTCGTGGCGGAATCCCTCGAGCATCTCCCTCAGCTCCCCCGAACGCCGCTCGATCGCGGCCGTGCGGAAGCCCGTCTGAAGGGTGGAGAGGAGCGCGCCGAAGTTGGTCGGCCCGCATGCGATGACCCGCCTCGCCCGCAAAAAGTCCGAAAGCCCCGTCATTCTGCACACCTCGGCATACAGCCCCTCGGAGGGCAGGTACATGACGGCAAAGTCCGTCGTTGCGGGGGGAAGGATGTACTTCTTGGCGATGGAATCGGCCTGTACCTTCACCGCCCGCTCCAAATTTTTGCGGCAGAGCGTCTCCGCGTCCCTGTCTCCCCGTTCGGCGGCATCCGAGAGGCGTTCAAACTCCTCCAGCGGAAACTTGCTGTCCACGGGGAGATAGACCGTGCGGCCGTCGCGGGAGGGAAGGAGGATGGCGAAGTCAACGAGCGTGTTCCCGAGCGGGTCGAGCTTGACGCTCCGCTGGTATTGTTCGGGGGAGAGCATCTGGTCGAGGAGGGCGTCGAGCTGGGCCTCCCCCCAGGTGCCGCGCAGTTTGACGTTGCTGAATACCCGCTTGATGTCGGCGACGTTGCCCGAGAGCGTCTTCATCTCGCCCACGCTCTCATACATCTTTTCGAGGCGTTGGCTGATCCTGTCGAAGCTGTCTGAGAGCTTGCCGTCGATGGAGCTTGTGAGCTTGTCGTCCACCGTTCTTCGGATGCGCTCGAGGTTCTGCGCGTTGGCGTCCACGATGTATTTGAGGTCCTCCGCGAGGCGGCTCTGAATGCCCGCAAGGCGGGTCTCCGTCATGCGGTTGAGATTCTCCGTCGCGCGGGCGGTGTAGTCTGCGAGGGCGGCGATCTGGTCTGTCTTTTGGAGCAGACGCGAGAGGTCCTCCTTGGACATGGTGCCGCCATTTTTGTTCTTTTTGAGGAGGATGGCAATGAGAACGACAAGATTTGCCGCCGTCAAGATCGCAACGATCACAAGCAATGCTATGGTCATGGGTACTCCTTTTTCCGAATTGAAAATTGAGCGCGTCGCGCTCATCCTGAGCCGAAGGCGAAGGATCTCCTCGGCCGATGACTTCGTTTGGGGGATCCTTCGCTGCGCTCAGGATGAGCGGCAGGGCATACTGCGTCATTCAGAGCGTAGCGATGAATCCCGTGGAGAGAATAAGGACTTCGTTCTTCGGGATGTTTCGGCTTCGCCTCAACATGACGCGGGGGGCGGGGCAGGATGAGCGGCGGGGGAGAAAACGCTCATTCTGAAGGAGCGAAGCGACTGAAGAATCCCCTCGGCTGATGACTTCGTTTGGGGGATCCTTCGCTGCGCTCAGGATGAGCGGCAGGGCATACTGCGTCATTCAGAGCGTAGCGA
>CANPZV010000006.1 GCA_947589285.1 uncultured Clostridia bacterium | reverse complement strand
AGCCGAAGAATCCCCTCAAACGAAGTCCGTAGGTTTATGAGATCCTTCGGCCCCGTTGGGACCTCAGGATGAGCGCAAAGCGCGGGGCAGAATGAGCGCAGGGCAGGTGAACGGCTTACGCGAGAATATTTCTCAAATCACTTGCCAATTTATGGAAAGTAATGTATAATAATTTGGAATCAAAAAGAGGTAAAAAGCATGAAAACACCCTATGCGATCATCATCATGGACGGTTACGGGCTGAATCCCGACCACAACGGCAACGCCATCTTCATGGACGGCAGCAAAAATGTGACTTTTTACAGAGAAAACTATCCCTCCGCCACCCTCGGCGCGAGCGGCCTCTCCGTGGGCCTTCCCGACGGGCAGATGGGCAACTCCGAGGTCGGCCACCTCAACATGGGCGCGGGCCGCATCGTCTATCAGGATCTGACCAAGATCACCAAGGCCATTCAGGACGGCGACTTCTTTGAAAATCCCGCCCTCATCAAGGCGATGGACAGCGCGCGCGACAATGGGAAAAAGCTCCACCTCTGGGGCCTTCTCTCCGACGGCGGCGTCCACAGCCACATCACCCACCTGTTTGCCCTGCTCGAAATGGCGAAAAGGCGGGGCGTGCCCGAATGCTATGTGCATGGATTCATGGACGGGCGCGACGTCTCCCCCACCTCGGGCGTGGAGTATGTGAAGGAACTTCTCGCCTTCATGAAAAAGCTCGGCTACGGCGAACTTGCCTCCCTCTCGGGCAGATATTACTCCATGGACCGCGACAACAATTGGGACCGCGAGGAAAAGTCGTATGACATGCTGACTTTGGGCACAGGTCTCCACGCGGAGGATCCCGTCGCCGCGCTTGAAGAGAGCTATGCGGGCGGCGTGACCGACGAATTTGTGATTCCCACCAACATCTGCAGGGACGGAAAGCCCGTCGCGCTCGTGGAGGAGGGCGACTCCATCATCTTCTTCAACTTCCGTCCCGACCGCGCCAGAGAGATCACCCGCGCCTTCTCGCAGAGAGAATTCGTCGTTCCCAAGGGCACAGCGTTTGAGAGAAAGACGGGCTTTTTGCACCCCGTGTATGTCTGTTTCACCGTCTATGACGCGGCGTTCGAGGGCGTGGAGATCGCCTTCCCCAAGCAGAGCCTTGAAAACACTTTGGGCGAATATCTCGCGAAGATGGGCAAAAAACAGCTCCGCATCGCCGAGACGGAGAAGTACGCGCATGTGACGTTCTTCTTCAACGGCGGCGTGGAAAAGCCCAATGAGAACGAGGTCCGCGTCCTCATCAACTCCCCCAAGGTCGCCACTTACGACCTCCAGCCCGAGATGTCTGCCCCCGAGGTCACAGAAAAGGCGATCGCGGAGCTTGCGACGGGCGAATACGACGCGATGATCCTGAACTTTGCCAACTGCGACATGGTCGGCCACACGGGCGTCATTCCCGCGGCGGTCAAGGCCGTCCACACCGTGGACGAATGCGTGAAGAAGGTCGTCGATCAGGTCCTGTCGATGGGCGGGGCCGTCCTTCTCACCGCCGACCACGGAAATGCGGATAAGATGCTCGATGTTGACGGTTCCCCCTTCACGGCGCACACGACCAATCCCGTGCCCGTCGTGCTGATCTCGGAAAAACTCAAGGGGGTGAAACTCCGCAAGGACGGCATTTTGGCCGACCTCGCCCCCACCCTCCTCGAGGTGATGGGCCTGCCCATTCCCAAGGAAATGACGGGAAAGAGCCTGATAGAAAAGTAAAATTTGACAGGCCGTCGCCCCCCGCGACGGCCTGTTTTTTTGATGTATATTCCTCTCTCGTCGCCCCTTATAGGGGAGATATCACGAAGTGACAGAGGGGTTTCAAAACCCCTTTGGCTCACTCCGTTCGCCACTGTCTCGGGCGGGTAGCTCCCCGCCCTTGGTCAGCATTTGCCCGAGACATATGGGCAAATGCTAAGAGAATTTTGCGCCAAAGATTATCAATCTTTGGCAGAAGTGCAAAATTCTCCCCTACAGGGGCAGCGAGGAGGCTCCTCCCAAGGAGGAGCTGTCACCGCAGGTGACTGAGGTGGGCATGATCGGCCGTTGCCCACCCCCTTACCCCCCTCCTCGGGAGGGGGTAAAGCCTACCCCTTGGGGGGGAGGCTCCGCCGAAGGCGGTGGTGGGGGGGAACACCGCGTCATTCAGAGGGAGCGTAGCGACCGCCCCGCCCGCATTCTTGTTGCTCTAAGGGCGGCACGAGCGCAAAGCGCGAAGTTAGAATCCCGTGGAGGAAAGTAGGGACTACGTTCACGGGATTCTTCGCCTTCGGCTCAGAATGACGCGGGGGCAGCGAGGAAGCTCCTCCTGAGGAGGAGCTGTCACCGCAGGTGACTGAGGTGGGCATGATCGGCCGTTGCCCACCCCCCTACCCCCCCTCCTCGGGAGGGGGTAAAGCCTACCCCTTGGGGGGGGAGGCTCCGCCGAAGGCGGTGGTGGGGGGGAATACTGCGTCATTCTGAGGGAGCGGAGCGACCGCCCCGCCCGCATTCTTGTTGCTCTAAGGGCGGCACGAGCGCAAAGCGCGAAGTTAGAATCCCGAAGAAAGAAGTCCTCCTTGCCCTCTCTCAAATCATTTCACTTTTATCGCGCCGCGGCGGCGAAGCGCGGCGCAGACAACGACGACGGAACTCACGGCAATGATGGCCAGCGAGATATACTGCGAAGTCGATAACCCGCCCAACAGCCCGCGGACGGGATCGCCTCGGAAAAATTCAAGCACAAATCTTGTCGTCGCGTACAAGAAAGCATAGGCCGCGGCACTTACGCCCCGCCGTTTTCCGCAATAAAAGACGATCTCACACACCGCGTAGATCACGACAAGGCAGAAACTTTCAATCAACTGAATAGGCAGGAGCGGGATCCCGAGCGGCGTATTCGGATCGATCGCGCTCTGATACACGACAAAAAATCCTCCTGCCGTCGGAAGTCCATAGCAACAGCCCGAAAAGAGGCACCCGACCCGCCCGAACGCGTGTCCGAGCGCAGTTCCCGCCGCATAGAGATCAAAATAGCGCAGGATCGGCTCACGGAATGCCTTGGCATAGATCAAAAGCCCGAGTGTGCCGCCGATCAAGCCTCCGTAAAAGACAAAGCCGTTCCGAATGATGTCGAGGAAGGAGATATGATATTCGATAATATAGTGAATGGAAGTGAGAACGGAGAGCAATTTTGCTCCGAGGATCCCCCCTACGCCCGCAAACACAGCCGAACACGCGATCTCCGTGAACGGAAGTCCCATGCGGCGCGCTTTCGGGATCGCCGTCAGGACCGCGACCGCAAATCCCAGCACAAACAAGAGGCCGTAAAAGGGGATTTCGCGACCGAATATGTTGAACCCATTGACCTTGATTTCCATAAGTGATCCGAAAAATTTAGGGGGAGCGTGACACTCCCCCTGTTGCCGCTCACATGAGTGCGCCGGCAGTCCCGGCGGCGCAAATCACGCAAATACCGCAGGTAAAGAACGTGATCGCAGTGAATACGGTGGCGATGATCCCGATCACGAGACCCGCCGTCGTCATGCCCGTCTTTTCCTTCTTCATCGCGACACAGCTCAAAATCAAGCCGATGAGCGCGATGGGAAGCCCGAGAATGCTCAAGATCGGAACGGCAAAGCCGATCAGTCCCGAAATAAGCCCGAGGATCGCAAAAATCAGACCCGCAACAGCCATTATAACTACCTCCTTCGTATTTTTCTTCCATTATAATCTAATTATAATTAGAAGTCAAGTGTTTTGCACTAATTTTTGTTAGATTATTTTTATGGAAGAATTTGACCGAAAAGTATTCGGAGAGCGGCTGAAAACGCTCCGCGCGGAAAAGAACATCGGGCAGAATGAGCTTGCAAAGACTTTGAATTTGAGCAATGCCTCGATCAGTTATTGGGAGACGGGCAAACAGAGTCCCACGGCCGATGCGATCTTCAAGATCGCGAGATACTTCAATGTCTCCGCCGACTATTTGATCGGCTTAAAAAACGATTGGTAAAAGTCGGGCCATCACGTTTGTGATGGCCCGACTTTTGTATAATGCGTCCCCTCTCATTCTGACCCTGAGCTTGCCGAAGGGGAAGAATCCCCTCAAACAAAGTCCTAAGTCGCGGCGTCATGCTGAGAAGGGAAGTTGTATGAAGTCAAAAGAGACTGACCCGAAGCATCTCGCCGCTACTGTGCATTGCCCCGCGAGATTCTTCGGTTTAGTTCGTCGGATTTCGTTCGGCTCCCGTTTCTCAGAATGACGCGGGAGCAACGAGAAGGCTCCTCCTGAGGAGGAGCTGTCACCGCAGGTGACTGAGGTGGGCATGACTTGCCGTTGCCCCCCTACCCCCCTCCCATGGAGGGGGCTTGCGCCGCGGTACCTCCATGGAGGGGTAAAAAACGCCCCCATGGAGGGGGCAAGACTTCGGAATGGACGAAAATACTTAGGGGAGAAGGCCGATCCCGCGCAAGGTCTCCGTCGTGGACGGAAAAGATGCGGGACGCGTCATTTCGTCCCAATCAAAGGGCAACTGCGGCCACGGGGCCAATTTGATCAGCCGATAGTTCCTCCTCAGCCGCTCTGTGGCCGTGCAGATCGCTTCCCGCACGATCGGACGCTCGATCTCGTCCGCATGCTCCAACAGGTTTTCAAGCGAACCGAATCTCTCCAACAACTGCGCCGCCGTCTTTGGTCCGACCTTATCCGCGCCCTTGATGTTGTCGGCCGAATCTCCCGTGAGTGCCTTGAAGTCGGCATAGCGGCTCGGCAAGACGCCATATCTTTCCTCCAAAAATTCGGGCGTACAGACGACGGTATTCCTCCCGCGGTAGCGAAGCACGGAGACATTTCGGCTCAAAAGCTGGAAGTAGTCGCTGTCAAAGGAAGAGATGACGACCTTCGCCCGTTCCCCATGGGCATATGCGTATCCCGCGATCCAATCGTCCGTCTCGCAATCCACGGTCTCCGCATGGCGGACGGCGAGAAAATCGAGGGCGGCATAGACGTCGGGAAGCTGGGAAAAGGGGTCCTCTTCCGCCGCAACCTGGCTGTAATCGGGACGGTTGGCCTTGTAAGCGGGGTCGAGAGCCGCACGGGCGTTCTCATGTTCGCCGTCGAACAGCACGGCAAGATGGGTCGGTTCGGTCAGGCGGACAATTTTGAGAAGCGCGCCGACAAAGCCCATCGTCCCGTGAATGGCTCTGCCGCTCCCGTTCAAAATGCGCGACGGCATTCCGAAAAACATTTGAAAGAGTAGGTTGCTCCCGTCAACGAGCAGCAGTTTTTCCACTCGCCTCCCCTCCTCGTCTGTAAAAAATTCAACACGGCCATGCGTATAGGGAAAATTCACTCTCCGTTCTTTGATCTCCTTTCCCGCTCGCGCATTTCGGAGAAAAATTCGGTCAAGACGGCGGAACACTCCTGCTCCATGATCCCGCCCGTGACCTCGGCGGTGTGGTTGAGCAGGTTCGCCGCCGCAAGTTCGCGCGTCAGGCTCCTGCCCTTCTGTTCATATGCGCCGAAGTACACCCTCCCGATCCTGCTGTTGAGAATTGCCCCCATGCACATGGGGCAGGGTTCGAGCGTCACATAGATCTCCGCCCCTTCGAGCCGCCAGGAGCCGAGCTTTTTGCATGCCCTGTCGATGGCGCGGATCTCGGCGTGGGCCGTCGCCATCTGCAGCTTTGTGCGGAGATTGTACCCCCGCCCGATGATCTTTCCGTCGAGGACGACGACCGCGCCAATGGGCACTTCCCCGAGCGAACTTGCCTTCTTTGCGAGGCGCAACGCCTCCCGCATGAACTTTATTTCCACGAGATCACTTCCGTAAGACGCGCCACGGCGTCGAGATTTTTTTGAATGAGCATCGGCAAGGCGTCCCTGCCGAGGGGATGTCTGAGCGCGTCCGCGCCGACCTCCACCGTGAAGGCGGGAATCTTCAGCGTCTCGATGCACCAATCCTTGTAGCCGCCGACGGAACCCGCCGCCTCCCGCAGAGGGTACCCCGTCGCCTCGGAGAGAGCGAGCGCGAGCTTCCTGTCCCGCATTTTTCTGATCGGGGGCTGGTGAAAATGCCAATAGATCTCCTCTCCCTTGGTGTGCCACGAGACGGTGAAGCGGGGCTGTACTTTGAGGGTGAACTCGTACAACGCCATGCTCTCCTTGGCGCAAAGGGGGGCCGTTCCGATGTAGCTCTCGGGGGCAGGAGAGGTGCGGTTTTGCACACCTGTCCCCCATTTTGCGGGAAAATTGACGTTGAGATCGACGCCCCGCGCGTTGGCCTTCCAGAGCGAAAAGCCGCTCCCGCCGTTGATGTCTATCAGCGCGGCGCGGTTTGCCTCTGAGACCGTCCCGATGCCCTCCTCGGAGAGCATCACGCCGTCGGGATTGGTGCAGGGGAGGAACCAAACGCTCCCCCTCTTTACGCCGCGGCGGATTTGTTCGAGGCCCAAGAGCGCGGTGACGCCCTCCCGCGCGTGGATCGCGTACTGCGAGACGCCCACGGCCTCTCCCCGTCCCACGCGGACGGCATAGAGCGGCCGCCCCTCCTCGCTGGTCCCATAGATGTACTTGTCGCCGCGGTAGCTCTCAAAAAAAGATGAAACTTCCTCAAAGATGCTCACGCCGCATTATATGCTACTTGTGGTACTCCGCGCCGCTGTTGATCATGAAGGCGCGGTAGAGCTGTTCCAAAAGGACGACGCGGAACATCTGGTGGGGAAAGGTCATGTCCGAGAAGGAGATCTTCTCGTCCGCCGCCCCCTTCACCCCGTCGCAGAGGCCGCGGGAGGAGCCGATCACGAACGTCGTCTCCCGCCCCTCGTCCTGCAACCGCTTCACAAGGGCGGCAAAGTCCTCCGAGCGCATCCTCTTGCCCTCGATCGCAGAGACGACGGCAAACCCGCGCATAGTTTTGAGGATCTCCGCCCCCTCCTCGTTCAAAGAGGCGCGTTCGGGGAGTTCCCGTATCTCCAATTTGCAGAAGCGGGAGAGCCGCTTTTCGTATTCCGCACAGGCATCCCGCCAAAACTGCTCCTTGAGCTTCCCGACGCAGACGAGGGTGATCTTCATCATGCCGTGAACCCTCCGATGAGCGCGACGATCCACTCGACGGCGCAGACGAGAATGCCGACGGAGGCCGAAAGAAAGAACTGCTTGCCCTCCTTCACGCCCCCCTTCCTGTGCTTGCCCAAGAGGAGGAAGAGCAGACTGCCCAAAAGGCACGCCCCCGAGACGGCGTAGAGGGCGACGGACGCGCCCACGCCCAATGCCGCGAGGTCCGCGCCGCAGGCCGCCATGACCAAAATGGCGGCGTTATTTGCAAAATGTGCGAGCATCCCGGGGAGGATGCTCCCCGCCCGCTCGGCGAGCAGGGCAAAGGCCGCCCCGCAGAGGAATTGGTAGACCGTCTGTTCGGGGTTGCCGTGGAAGAGCGAAAAGAGCAAGCCCGAGATGAGGACGGCGGGGAGGGTCCCCCACCCGCTCTTCCCCATACTGCCAAGCACCGCGCCGCGGAAGAGGGTCTCCTCAAAGACGGCGGGAAGAAATGCGATGATGAGAAGCGCGGGCAAGAGGTTCCAGCCCGTGAGCGTCGGAACGGACTCCTCCATCGTCGGCCGATAGCCGAACAGCTCCAAAAGGTCCACGAAGTACCCGTTGAGGAAGTTCAGCGAAAACAGAAGGCCGAACTGCAACAGCAGGGCGACGGGAAAATACTGCCACTTGCACGGGCGGTAGATGCTCTGCACAGGCTCCTTCGACCGACGGAAAAACACGATACATGCCGCCGCAAATGCGAGTTGCGGCAACAGAAAGGAGAGGTATTTGAACCAATCTGTCCCCTGTGCCTGCGCGCCCGCCCCCGCGAGGCCGAGAATGACCGAGACGAGGAGCGCGAACAGGACGGAGAGGAGCGCGGCCAGCGAGAAGGCGATCCCTCCCTCCCATACGGGCGGCCGCCGCAATGTGTTTTCCTGCGCTTCCATGCCGTCATTATAGCAGGAAATCGCCGAAAAGTCCAAGGAATACCTTGCAATTTCGCAAAATTCTTTCTATAATAGAGCTATGAGAACGATCGACACCGCAGAAATTTCAAACGCCGTCTGCCGCCTTGCTCTGAAGGCGGGACGGACGCTCACAAAAAGTTGCAGGGACGCCCTCGCGCGCGCCGCGGAGCAAGAGACGGGGGCCGCAGGGTTCGCCCTCCGCACTGCCTTGGAGAACGAAAAGATCGCACAGCGCGAGAGGATGCCGATCTGCCAGGACACGGGCATGGCGGTCGTCCTCATCGACCTCGGGCAGGACGTCCTCCTCACAGGCTCCCCCCTGCGCGAAGCCGTGGACGACGGCGTCAGGCGGGCCTATGCGGAAGGCTTCTTCCGCAAGAGCATCTGCGACCCACTCACCCGCGTCAACACGGGCGACAACACCCCCGCGCAACTGCATGTGGAGATCGTCGCGGGCGACAAAGTCCGCATCTCCTTCCTCCCCAAGGGATTCGGGAGCGAAAATATGAGCAAACTCTTCATGCTCACCCCTGCGGAGGGACGGGAGGGCGTCATTAACGCCATCGTCGGAACGGTGAAGGAGGCGGGTTCCCGCCCCTGCCCGCCCGTATATGTGGGCGTCGGCGTCGGCGGCTCCTTCGACGGTTGCGCTCTTCTTGCGAAAAAGGCCCTCCTGCGCGACGTCGGCTCCCATAATCCACGCGCGGACGTCGCCGAGATCGAGCGGGAGGCCCTTGAAAAGATCAACGCCCTCGGGATCGGCCCGCAGGGCTTCCGCGGGAGGACGACCGCGCTCGGCGTGAGCTGTGAAGTCGCCCCCACCCACATCGCGGGGCTTCCCGTAGCCGTCAACATCCAGTGCCACTGCGTCCGCTGTGAAAAGGAGGTCCTATGAGACAGCTCACCCTTCCCCTCTCCAAGGAGGAAATTTTATCCCTCAATGCGGGCGACTGCGTGGAGCTTTCGGGCGTCATCTACACCGCGCGGGACTGCGCACACAGGCGGTTCATGGAACTGCTCGGCCGCGGCGAAACGCTCCCCTTTGACCCGAAGGGCGCGTTCATCTACTTTGCGGGTCCCTGCCCCGCCCCCGAGGGGAAGGCGTGCGGGAGCTGCGGCCCGACGACCTCGGCACGGATGAACGGATTTGCACCGAGAATGCTGAGAGAAGGCCTCGGCGGCTTCATCGGAAAGGGCGAAATGAGCGAAGAGACGCGGCGCACCCTCAAGGAGTGCGGCGCGGTGTACTTTGCCGCGATCGGCGGTGCGGGAGCGGTCTACGGGAACGCGGTAAAACGTGCGGAGATCGTGGCCTTCCCCGACCTCTTGAGCGAGGCGGTGTACAGGCTGGAGATCGAACGCTTCCCCCTTGTCGTCGCCCACGACGCCCATGGACGGACGATCTATTGACTTTTTATCATGCGGAATAAGATAAAGGCGGCGGGTAGCACTTAGGTGCTACCCGCCGCCTTTCAACGTCATGAAGAATGTGCGGAAAGAAATCGCTTTTTAATTAAAAATTGAAAATTAAAAATTAAAAATTGTGGTGAAGGAACCTTATACTTGTCGCCCCTCTTAGGGGAGATGTCGAGGCGTAGCCGAGACAGAGGGGTTTCAAACCCCTTTCCCCTGTAAGGGCAGCGAGGGAAAAATGCGGTGACCCACCCCCCTACCCCCCTCCCACGGAGGGGGCAAGGCCTACCCCCTTTGGGGTCGCAAAACGCAATTCTTGCGCATCAGCACAGTGTGCTGTGCGCTGCGTTTTGCGGTGAGTGAGCGCATTATCCTGCGCGAACGGTGACCGAATGCGGGTCTCTACCCGCATGAGACGGCTCCCGCGTAGCGGGTGGTGGGGGGGAAAATTAACCAAGGGGATTCTTCCCCTTCGACAAGCTCAGGGTCAGAATGAGCGGAGAGAAATCGCTCATTCAGAACATTAGCCGAGGCGGGAAAAGTGCCTGTCGTCCGAGCTGTTCTGCGTGAATTTATAGTCGAAGTTGCCCTCCGCGTCGCGGACGATGACAAACCTGCCCCTGTCCCCGCCGATCGAGTATTCTACCTCGATCCAGACGTTGCCGCCGCGCTCGGCGCGCTCGATCTCATAGCGGCTCCGCACGCCGTCCTTCATGTATTCCAGCTCGTACTCCGCCTCGTTATTCTCCGTCTCAAATTCGACGGAGGTCGATTCGACGAGCCTTCCCGCACGATAGACCGAATAGACATACTCCGTCCCCGATTCGCTCTTGTTGCCCTCGTTCTCGGTCTCCGCCTCGTGCTTCATCATGACGAAATTGCTCCTGTCCGTCCTGTCGGCAAAGGCGCGGATGACGAGTTCGCTCTTCGTCTCCGTCTCCCACCCCTCGGTCTCCGTCTCGTTGCGGCGGGAACCCGTCATGAAGTAGTAGAGCGGAACGCCGTTCCCGTCCTCCCCCATCTCAAGCACGCCCTCGAGGGACCATGCCTCCACGGTCTTGAACTCCCCGTCGTCATCGTCGTCGTATTCGTCGTCGAGGTCGCGGTCGTCAAAGGAGGAGAGCTTGGTCTCGGTATAGTACATGGTATGGACATTTTCCTCGCCGAGTTCATTTTTGCCCTTGATGACGAGCTTCGTCGTATATGCGGCAAGGGCGGGGTCGGAGGCGTCGTTCGCGCTCGCGGAGGCGGACGTCGCGCCCTTTTCGAGGAAGCCCTCGAGCATCGAAAAATACTTGTTGAAGGTCTCCGCCTCGCTCTGCGCCTTCCCGATGGAGGCGGAGGGCGTCGCGGGGAGCTGATAGTCGGGCTGTGCGGCCCCGTCATCGGGCGTTTCGTCCGCAAGGAGAACGGCAAGGGGCTTTGCCTCTGCCTCCGTCTCGCTGAGGAGCCGCGCCGCCGTCACCGCGCCGACGCCGTACAGAGATTCGGCGTCCGCGATCGCCGCATTGTTCCCTCCCGCGGGGGTACAGCCCGCCGCGGCCGCTCCGACCGTTGCCGCAAGTGCGCAGACAATGAGAGCCGAAAAAAGTTTCTTCATGGTGATCTCCTCCCTCTTCTCCCATAGCTTGCGGAGAAGTTCCGAAATTATTTTTTGCGGAAACGGCCGAAGGCCTCCGCATGTCTGTAAAAGTAGGACCCTCTCCGAAGAGAGGATCCTTTCGGGGTCGGTTATGCTTCGGAGCCGTCGCCTTCGGCGGACGCGGCCGCTGTCTCGTCCATGGCGAGGTTGCGGTACCCGCCCGTCACGGTGACGTTCTTGTAATCCTTGAGGCCCGTGCCCGCGGGGATCAGTTTGCCGATGATGACGTTCTCTTTGAGACCGATGAGCGGGTCTCTCCGCGTGCCGATCGCGGCCTCGGTGAGGACCCTCGACGTCTCCTGGAAGGAGGCAGCGGAGAGAAAACTGTCGGTCGCAAGGGAGGCCTTGGTGATGGAGAGAAGCACGCGCTTTGCCGTGGCGGGAATGCCGCCCTCGGAGATCGTCTTTTCGTTCTGTTCCTCGAAACTGAACATATCGACGAGCTGGCCGGGGAGCATATCCGTCGTGCCCGCCTTCTCGATACGGACCTTCCTGAGCATCTGGCGGACGATGATCTCGATGTGCTTGTCGTTGATCTCGACGCCCTGCGAGCGGTAGACGGACTGCACCTGTTCGAGAATGTAGTCCTGCACGCCCTTGACGCCCTTGACCCTGATGATGTCCTGCGGGTTGATGGAACCTGCGTTGAGCTGGGTCCCCGGTTCGACCCTGTCCCCCGTCGCGACGCGGAGCGCGGCGTTGAAGGGAAGTTCATAGTCCTTGAGCTTTTCGCCCGTCTTTTCGTCGGTGACGATGACGTGCTGGAGGTTATCGGTATTGTCTACGGTGACGATGCCCGAGAATTCGCAGATCGTTGCGACGCCCTTGGGCTTCCTCGCCTCGAACAGCTCCTCGACGCGGGGGAGACCTTGGGTGATGTCCTCCGTTGCCGCGATGCCGCCCGTGTGGAAGGTACGCATGGTGAGCTGGGTGCCGGGTTCGCCGATGGACTGCGCCGCGATGACGCCGACGGCTTCGCCGACGTGGATGGGAAGGGTCGTCGCCATGTTCTTGCCGTAGCACTTGGCGCAGACGCCGTAGCGGGTACTGCAGGTGAGAATGGAGCGGATCGGCACGCCCTCCTTTTCATATTTGGGCATGGAGGCGATCTTCTTCGCCATGCTCTCGCTGATCATCTCGTTGCAGCGGACGAGGATCCCGCCGTTCTCGTCGGTGATGTCCTCGGCGGCGAATCTGCCCGTGAGACGGTCGGAAAGGCTCTCGATGAGGTTGCCCTTGTCGCCGTAGATGGCGCGGATGAGGGTGCCGCGGGGCTTCTTGCCCGCCGAGCAGTCCTCCTCGCGCACAATGACGTCCTGCGAGACGTCCACGAGACGCCTCGTGAGGTACCCCGAGTCCGCCGTCTTGAGGGCGGTATCTGCGAGGCCCTTGCGGCCGCCGTGCGAGGAGATGAAGTATTCGAGAACGGAGAGGCCGTTCCTGAAACAGCTCTTGACGGGGACCTCGATCTTCTTGCCCTGCGGGTTGACCATGAGGCCGCGCATGCCCGAGAGCTGTTTGATCTGGTCGATAGAGCCGCGCGCGCCCGAATCCGCCATCATCCAGATGGGGTTGAACTTATCGACTTCGCCCTGACGCTTCAAGATCTCCGCAACGTCGTTCGTCGCGGTATCCCAGACGCGGATGACGGCCTCGTACCTCTCGTTCTCGCGGAGCAGGCCGCGGCTGAACTTCTTCTCGATGAGGGCGACCTGCGCCTCGGCGTCGGAGACGATCTTCTCCTTCTCCTCGGGGATCTTCATGTCAAAGACGGAGGTCGTGAGCGCGGCGAGCGTGGAATATTTGTACCCCCTCTCCTTGATCATGTCGAGGACGGCCGAAGCCTTGGGGGCGTAGCCCGTCTTGAAGCACGCCTCGACGATGCGGGAGAGGTGCTTCTTGCCGATCGCCCTCGCGCCGCCGATGAATTCCGTCGAAAGTTCGAGCTTGAGGTAGTCCTCGGGGGCTTCGCGCTTGACGAATTCGAGGTCCTGCGGCATGCCGTCGTTGTAGATGATGCGGCCGACCGTCGTCTTGATGACGCCCGTCACGGTCATCTTGCCCGTCACTGCGTCGCGGAGGACGGTGACCCTGCCGCGGATGCCGTTGTTGGGGACGATCTCATCCCGCGCGTACTCCTTCTCATAGGGAAGAGGGAGATCTGCGAACTTCTCCTGCGGGAGTTCCACCGTGCGGCGGACGTAGATCTCGTCCTGGCAGTGGAGATCCTTGAGCTGGTAGCTCATCATGGCCTCGTCGAAGGAGGCGAAGATCGGCGGCTCGTAAATTTCGCCGTTGTCGTCGGGACGGCAGAGGGCGTCGTACTTCTTGCCCTCCTCCCGCCTCAGAATGGTGAGGTAGTACGCGCCGATGATCATATCCTGCGTGGGACTCATGACGGACTTGCCGTCGGCGAGCTTGAGGATATTGTTGGAGGAAAGCATCAAGAATCTCGCTTCCGCCTGCGCCTCGATGGACAGGGGAAGGTGGACGGCCATCTGGTCGCCGTCGAAGTCGGCGTTGAAGGGGCCGCAGACGAGCGGGGAGATCTTGATCGCCCTGCCCTCGATGAGGACGGGTTCAAACGCCTGTATGGAGAGCCTGTGCAGCGTGGGGGCGCGGTTCAGAAGGACGGGGTGTTCCCTGATGACCTCTTCGAGGACGTCCCAAACGAAGTCCTTGCCCTTTTCCACGGTGCGCTTCGCGCTCTTGATGTTGTGGCACTTGTTGGTCTCGACGAGCCGCTTCATGACGAAGGGCTTGAAGAGTTCGATTGCCATCTCCTTGGGGAGACCGCATTGGAAGATCTTGAGTTCGGGGCCGACGACGATGACCGAACGGCCCGAATAGTCAACGCGCTTGCCGAGGAGGTTCTGGCGGAAGCGTCCCTGCTTGCCGCGCAGCAGCCCCGAGAGGGACTTGAGTTCCCTCGACGAGGGGCCTGTGAGGGGCTTGCCCTTCTTGCCGTTGTCGATGAGGGCGTCCACCGCCTCCTGGAGCATGCGCTTCTCGTTGCGGATGATCATCTCGGGCGCGCCGATCTCGATCATCTTCTTCAAGCGGTTATTTCTGTTGATGACCCTTCTGTAGAGGTCGTTGAGGTCGGAGGAGGCAAACCTACCGCCGTCGAGCTGGACCATGGGGCGAAGGTCGGGCGGAATGACGGGAAGGACGGTCAAGACCATCCACTCGGGCCTGTTGCCGCTCTTGCGGAACGCCTCGATGATCTCGAGCCGCTTGATCGCCTTGACGCGCTTGGGACCCGTCTCGTTCTTCTCGATGATCTTCTTGCACTCCTCGCTCTCCTTGTCGAGATCGACGGCCATGAGCAGTTCGCGGATGGCCTCCGCGCCGATGCCGACTTTGAGGCCCGTGACGGAGGGATCGCCGTACATCTCCTCCGCCTTGCGGAGGGTATTGTCGCTGATGACCGTCTTATAGCCGATGGTCACGTCGCTGTTGCCGGAGGGGACCGTCAGGCCGTTGAGCGTCCCGGGGTCGAGAACGACGTATTCCGCAAAATAGATGACGTGTTCGAGCTGTTTGGGACCCATGTCGAGGAGCAGGCCGATCTTGGAGGGGATCCCGCGGAAATACCAGATGTGGGTGACGGGCGCGGCAAGTTCGATGTGCCCCATCCTCTCCCTTCTCACCTTGGCGCGGGTGACCTCCACGCCGCACTTTTCGCAGATGATGCCCTTGTAGCGGATGCGCTTATACTTGCCGCAGTGGCACTCCCAATCCTTCGTCGGGCCGAAGATCTTCTCGCAGAAGAGGCCGTCCCGCTCGGGTTTTTGTGTTCTGTAATTGATCGTCTCGGGCTTTGTGACTTCGCCGTACGACCATTCCCTGATCTTTTCGGGGGATGCGATGCTGATCTGAATGCTGTTGAAATCGTTTAATTCGAACATTTTCTCACTTCCCTCCCTGATTATTCCTCATCGTCTCCGTCGTCGTCCCCGTCCCCGAAGAGATCGGAGAAGCCCGATTCGTCGATGTCGTCCATATCGTCGTCCATGTCGTCGTCCTCGCCGTTGCCAAAGACATCGACGGAGCTGAAATCGTCGTCCTCGCCGGGGTCGTCGAAGATGGAGCCGACCGTGTCGTCCTCTTCGTCCTCGTCGGGAAGGCTGAAATCGTACTCCTCGGCGTCGTCCTGCGGCTCGGTCCTCTGACGGTCATCCCTGTCATCGTCGTCGAATTCGCGGATGATAAGCTCCTCGCCCGACTCGGTGAGGACCTTGACGTCGAGCGCGAGGGATTGAAGTTCCTTCAACAATACCTTGAACGCCTCGGGGATCCCCGGTTCGGAGATGTTGTTGCCCTTGACGATGCTCTCATACGTCTTGACGCGGCCGACGATGTCGTCCGACTTGACGGTGAGGATCTCCTGCAAAATGTGGGCCGCGCCGTATGCCTCGAGTGCCCAGACTTCCATTTCGCCGAACCGCTGTCCGCCGAACTGCGCCTTGCCGCCGAGGGGCTGCTGCGTGACCATGCTGTACGGGCCGATCGAACGCGCGTGGATCTTGTCGTCGACGAGGTGGATGAGCTTGATCATGTACATGATACCGATCGTGACCCTGTTCTCGAAGGGTTCGCCCGTCCTGCCGTCAAAGACCTGGAACTTGCCGTCCACATTGCCCTCGGGATTGAAGAGATTGTTCTCCCTGAAGAGCTGTTCGATGTCCTTCTCCGTCGCTCCGTCAAAGACGGGCGTCGCGATCTTCCAGCCGAGCTGGCGGCACACATAGCCGAGGTGGACCTCAAGCACCTGCCCGATGTTCATACGGGAGGGCACGCCCAGGGGGTTGAGGAGGATCTGAAGCGGCGTCCCGTCGGGGAGGAAGGGCATATCCGCCTGCGGCAGAACGCGGGAGATGACGCCCTTGTTTCCGTGGCGGCCCGCCATCTTGTCGCCGACCTGGATCTTGCGCTTCTGCGCAATATACACGCGCACCAATTTGTTGACGCCGGGGGAAAGCTCGTCCTTGTTCTCGCGGGTGAAGATGCGCACATCGACGACGATGCCGCCCTCCCCGTGGGGAACGCGCAGGGACGTGTCGCGCACTTCCCTCGACTTTTCGCCGAAGATCGCGCGGAGCAGCCTCTCCTCGGGGGTAAGTTCGGTCTCCCCCTTGGGGGTCACTTTGCCGACAAGGATATCCCCGCTCGTCACTTCCGCGCCGATGCGGACGATGCCGTCCTCGTCGAGGTCCTTCAAGGCGTCCTCGCCGACGTTGGGAATGTCGCGGGTGATCTCCTCCTCGCCGAGCTTGGTGTCGCGGGCCTCCGTCTCGTACTCCTCGATGTGGATGGAGGTAAAGACGTCGTCCTGCACGAGCTTTTCGGAGATGAGGATAGCGTCCTCATAGTTGTACCCCTCCCACTCCATGAAGCCGACGAGGATATTCTTGCCGAGGGCAAGTTCGCCGTCCTTGGTGGAGGGGCCGTCTGCGATGATCTCGTCCTTTTCGACCCTGTCCCCCGTGGAGATGATGGGCCGCTGGTTGAGGCAGGTCCCCTGGTTGGACCGCTCGAATTTCTTTAACTTATATTCCGTCTCGAAGCCGCTGTCCTCGCGGATGACGATCCTGTCGGAGGAGACTGCGGTCGCAACGCCCGCCGCCTTGGCGCGCACGATGACGCCCGAATCCCTCGCGATGGCCGCCTCGATGCCCGTCGCAACGATGGAACTCTCCGTCGTGAGGAGGGGCACGGCCTGCCGCTGCATGTTCGAACCCATGAGGGCGCGGTTGGTATCGTCGTTTTCAAGGAAGGGAATGAGCGCGGTCGCGACGGAGACGAGCTGTTTAGGGCTGACGTCCATGTAGTCGATGGCCTCGCGGGGCATCTCGGTGATGAGTTCCCTGTGGCGGCACCCGACGCGGGCGTTGACGAAGCGGCCGTTCCCGTCGAGAGGCTCGTTCGCCTGTGCGACGACGTACCTGTCCTCCTCGTCCGCCGTCAGATAATCAACGTGGTCTGTGACGACGCCCGTCTCCTTGTCCACCTTTCTGTAAGGGGACATGATGAAGCCGAACTCGTTGACCTTGCTGAAAGTCGCGAGCGACGAGATGAGGCCGATGTTCTGGCCTTCGGGGGTCTCGATGGGGCACATGCGCCCGTAGTGGGAGTGGTGGACGTCGCGGACTTCAAAGGTCGCGCGGTCGCGGTTGAGGCCGCCCGGGCCGAGCGCGGAGAGCTTGCGCTTGTGGGTAAGCTCGGCGATGGGGTTGGTCTGGTCCATGAACTGCGACAGCTGCGAGGAGCCGAAGAATTCGCGGATGACCGCCGAAATGGGCCGCACGTTGATGAGAGACGACGGCGTGATCTCCTGCGGGTCGGCAGTCGCCATGCGCTCCTTGATGAGACGCTCGAGGCGGGACATGCCGATGCGGAGCTGGTTTTGAAGGAGTTCGCCGACCGAACGCACACGGCGGTTGCCGAGGTGGTCGATCTCGTCGATCGTGCCGATGCCGTAACGCAGGTCGAGGTTGGTGGAGACCGCCGCAACAACGTCGTCCACGGTGATGCACTTGTGGCACAGCTTCTCCGCGAGCGGCTTGATGAGCTTCCTCTCCTCCGCGGTCAGAAGGCCGCCGATGAGTTCCTGCCTGTCGAGATCGACGGGCGCGTTCGGGTCATGCTCCGTGACGGGAGTGCGGGCAAGGATCTCGTGGAACAGCTTGCACGCCGTGACGAACCTGACGCGGTTCTCCCTTCTCTTCTCGCGGTTGCGCTTCTCCTCCTGCTTCTCGTCCGCCTCGGGATCGCTCTCCCTGGTGAAGTAGACGGCGTTGATCTCGTCGCGGTAGGCCTCGGCGACCTCCTCGGGAGAGGCGGTCAGGCAGGCCTCGGCGAGCTTCTTGGAAAAGACGAAGTTGGGATAGTAGACCGTCTTGAGAATGCCGAGGGCCTTGGCGTCCTTGTCCGAAAGGGCGGAAAAGTCCACGGTGTTGTTTGCGATGATCTTGTGGCGGATCTCCCCGTCCACAGGATCGTTGACGAGGACGAATACCTCGTTGATGCCCGCATTCTGGATGGCGCGGGCCTGCTCCTCGGAGATCGTCTGCCCCTTGACGGCAAGCACTTCGCCCGTCTCGGGGTCGATGATGTCGTCCGCGATGCGGCAGCCGGGGAGACGGTACGCGAGGTTGAGCTTCTTGTTGAACTTATACCGCCCGACCTTAACGACGTCGTATCTCCTCGGGTCGAAGAAGAGCATGTTGAGGTGCTGGCGGACGGACTCCTCGGTGGGAACTTCGCCGGGGCGGAGCCGCCTGTAGAGGGAGATGAGGCCGTCTGCCTCCGAGCGGATGGGAGGATTCTCCTTCTCGTCCTTCTCGATCGTGGCGGCGATCATCTTGTCCCCGCCGAACAGCTCCTCGAGGGCGCGGTTGGAACCGAACCCGAGGGCGCGCAGAAGGACGGTGGCGGTGAGTTTCCTGCGCCTGTCCACGCTCACCCAGAGGACCCCCGCGGAGTCCTGCTTGAATTCGAGCCATGCCCCGCGGTTGGGGATCACGGTCGTATCGTAGATCTTTTTGCCCGTCTTGTCCGTCTCTTCGTCGTTGTTGACGCCGGGGGAACGGACGAGCTGGGAGACGATGACGCGCTCCGCGCCGTTGATGATAAAGGACCCGTTCTCCGTCATGAGGGGGAAGTCGCCCATAAAGACGTCCTGTTCGAGGATGTCCCCTTTCACCTTGTTGACGAGGCGCACCTTCACCCGAAGGGGAAGGGCATACGTTGCGTCGCGGTTGCGGCACTCTTTCTCGTCATACTTGGGCGTCTTGCCGAATTCATGCGAGAGGAAATACAGCTCGAAGTGATCGGAGAAGTCCGTGATGGGAGAGTAATCTTCGAAGATCTCCGTGATCCCCTCCGTGATGAACGCGTCATAGCTTTCCTTCTGGATCTCGACGAGATCGGGAATGTCGATGACTTCGTTGATCGTGCCGAACTTTCTTCGATCGACCTTGCCGTACCTGTAGATTGGTAAGTTCATCCGTCAAATAACTCCTTTTGATGTTGTTATCATTTGGCGATCTACCGAGTATATCTTTTCATCGATAAAAATCGAAATGTCCGAATTTTTTGCCCCCTCCCCCTTTACAAGCGCAGATGTTTGCGCTATAATATAGGGAAAGCGAAAGGGCCGTTCCTGCGGCGGAAAATCTCCGAAAACGCGGAAAAACTCATTCTAAACATAATGATACATTATGCTATTATAAGCATTTCCGCGGGGGAAGTCAATCGCTTTTACGCGCCGAAAAAACTTTTTTCCCGTTTCGACAAAAAAAGTGACTTTTTTCGGCAATTTTGGGGAGCATTATGCGCATCGACAAATTTTTGAAGGTGTCCCGCATCCTGAAACGCCGCACGGTGGCGCAGGAGGCGGCGGAGGCGGGAAAGATCTCCGTCAACGGTCGGGAAGTCAAGCCCGCCTACCGCGTGAAGGTCGGCGACGTCGTGGAGCTGGCATTTTCGGCGGGCGTCCTCAAATTCCGCGTCCTCGAACTCCGCGAGACCGTCAAAAAGGACGATGCCGCAAAGTTGTATGAAGTGATCGGGTGAAAAGTATTTCGAACATTTCTTTGCTCGCCCCGCGGACGCGCGGAGGCCCTCCCCGCGCGTCATTCAGAGCGTAGCGAAGAATCTCGCGGGACTTCGAAAAGAAATGTTCGAGCGAAAGTGCTATCGACATCAATCGATTTGGTCTCGGAAGCGTTATATGCAAGGACATTGTGTTTCCCGTAGGGTACCGAATGGGGTCGCCCACGGCGGAAGTGAATTCCGCCTAAGGCAAGGCAGAGGGTAATCCCCCCCACCACCCGCTACGCGGGAGCCTCCCCCCCCAAGGGGTAGGCTTTTGCCCCCTCCATGGGGGTGCCGCGGCACATGCCCCCTCCATGGGAGGGGGGTAGGGGGGTGGGTCACCGCAGCAAAAATAATGTGATGGTTCGACTACGCTCACCATGACGAAATGGGTACAAAACCCCTCTGTCACTCACTTTGTTCGTGACATCTCCCCTATAAGGGGCGACGAGAGAATAACCCGCTCATTCTGAGCGTAGCGAAGAATCTCATAAACCCACGGACTTCGTTCAGGGGATCCTTCGGGCTTCGCCCTCAGAATGAGCATCCCCCCCACCACCCGCTACGCGGGAGCCTCCCCCCAAAGGGGGTAGGCCTTCCCCTCCATGGGTGGGTCACCGCATTCCCTCCCGTAATTTTTAATTTTGAATTATGTTGACATTGATCCTCTGTGCCGCGGGAAGCGGCAAACGGGCGGGATCGCCCGAAAACAAGATCCTGCACGACCTCAACGGCATGCCCGTGCTTTGCCATGCCCTCTCCGCCTTCGACGGATCTGCCGACGAGATCCTCGTCCCCTGCAGGGAAGAGGACGAAAAAACGATCGTCCCCCTCCTCTCGCAATACGGGAACACAAGGCCCGTCCGCGGCGGCGCGACCCGCGCGGAGAGCGTCTTTCACGCGCTCAAAATTGCAAAGGGCGACATCGTCCTCATCCATGACGCGGCCCGCCCCTTCGTCACGCGGAAGATCGTCGCCGACTGCATTTCGAGCGTGGAAACTTTCGGGAGCGGCGTCTGCGCCCTCCCCGCGACGGACACCGCCGTGCTGGCGGCGGAGGGAAAGATCGGCGGGTACGTCCCGCGCGATTTCCTCTTCACCGTGCAGACCCCGCAGGGTTTCAGGCGCGAAGAATTGCTCTCCGCCTATTTGAAGGCCGAGCAGGACGGCACGCTCGCCACCTTCACCGACGACAGCGGCGTCTATGCGCAGTACGTCGCGCCGCCCCACCTCTTCTTGGGCGACAGGTGCAACAGGAAGATCACCTATCCCGAAGATCTTATGCCCGCGGAGCGCGTCGGCTTCGGCGTTGACACGCACGCCTTTGCGCATCAGGACGAGATCGACCGCGGCATCGCGCGGTTGAACCTGAATCACATCACCCTCTGCGGCGTCGTCATTCCCTCCAACCGCGCGCTCGAGGCGCACAGCGACGGCGACGTGGCCGTCCACGCCCTCATGGACGCCCTGCTCTCGGCGATCGGAGAGCGGGACATCGGCTACCACTTCCCCGACGCCGACCCGCAGTACAAGGGCATAAAGAGCATGATTCTGCTCGGCAGGGTCATGGACATGGTGCGGGGAAAAATGCTGAAAGTGCAGAATGTTAGCATTTCCATTCTGTGCGAACTTCCCCGCCTCTCCCCCTACATCGAGGAGATGCGGAAAAATCTCTCCGCCGCCCTCGGCTGTGACAATATCGGCATTGCGGCGGGCACCAATGAAAAACTCGGCTACGTCGGCGAAGGCCGCGGCATCACCTGCTACGCCATGGTCCTGCTCTCTGCGCAATGACCGCCCTCCATGGGAGTGCCGTTCTCGCCCCCTCCATGGGGGTGCCGCGGCGCAATTCTGCTCAACAGTGCGGCGCACTGTGAACTGCGCCGCGGCACCCTCTGTCTCGGCTACGCCTCGACATCTCCCCTATAAGGGGCGACAAGGGGACTTCGTTTGAGGGGATCCTTCGGGCTTCGCCCTCAGAATGAACGGTGACCCTCCCTCACAGTCCCCCCACATCAACTCTTCAATACACGATCGGAGTATTTATGAAATCTACCACACAATTTGTATGCAGCCAATGCGGATACACCAGTCCCAAGTGGCTCGGGCGGTGCCCCGACTGCGGCACCTTCAACACCATGGTGGAGGAGGCCGTCACGCCCGCGCTCCCCGCAAAGAATAAGGCACCCCGCCCCGCCCTTTCCCGCCCCGTCCCCCTCTCCAAAGTCGAACGGGAACACTACGCGCGGGTGTCCTCGGGCATCTCCGAACTCGACGTCGTCCTCGGCGGCGGCATCGTCAAAGGCTCGCTCGTCCTCGTCGGCGGCGACCCCGGGGTCGGCAAATCCACCCTCCTCACGCAGGTGGCGGCGCACCTTGCAAAGGAACACAAGGTCCTCTACCTCTCCGCCGAGGAGAGCTGTTCGCAGGTCAAGCTCCGCTGTGAGCGTCTGCACCTCGATTCGGACAACCTCCTGCTCCTCAACGAGACGTGCATCGAGAACGCCGAGGAGAGCTTCTATGACGCCGAATACGTCGTCATCGACTCCATTCAGGCCGTCTACACGGAGACTTTGAGTTCCTCCGCAGGCTCCGTCGGGCAGGTGCGGGAGTGCGCCTCGAAGCTCATGCGCATCGCAAAGTCGCGCGGCATCACCTTCTTCATCATCGGGCACGTCACGAAGGAGGGCACGCTCGCGGGGCCGAAAGTCCTCGAACACATCATGGACGCCGTTCTGTACTTCGAGGGGGAGCGGACGGAGAGTTTCAAGATCCTCCGCGCCGTCAAGAACCGCTTCGGCTCGGTACAGGAAGTCGGCGTGTTCGAGATGACGGGCGAGGGCATCTTCGGCGTCACCGACTATTCCTCCCTCTTCCTCTCGGACAGCAGGGGCATCGCCGCGGGGGCCGTCGTCACGCCGAGCGAGACGGGCAACCGCTGTATGATGGTGGAGATCCAGACCCTCATGGCCAAGACGCAGTACGGGCTTCCGCGCAGAATGTCCCTCGGCATCGACCTCAACCGCCTCATCGTCCTCATCGCCGTGCTGGAAAAGAGGTGCGGCGTCCCCTTGGGCAATCAGGACGTGTACCTGAACGCCATGGGCGGCATCAGGCTCAACGAACCGAGTTCGGAACTTGCCATCTGCGCCGCACTCGCCTCGGCGGAGAAGGGCATTCCCGTCGAAAAGTTCACGGCGGTCTTTGGCGAGGTCGGCCTCACGGGCGAAGTCCGCGGCGTGAATTTTGCGGACAAGCGGGTCAACGAATGCCTGAAAATGGGCTTCAAACGGGTCATCCTCCCCGCCAAAAACATGAAACTGTGCGAAAAATTCAAAAATAAGATCGAACTCGTCCCCGTCTCCTATGTCACGCAGATGATCAGGGAACTGTTTTAATATGAGAATTAAAAATTGAGCGCGTCGCGCTCATCCTGAGGGCAAAGCCCGAAGGATCCCCTGAACGCAGTCCGTAGGTAGCGGCGTCATGCTGAGAAGCAATGTTGTACTAAGGTAGGAAGAGCTGACCCGAAGCATCTCGCCGCTACTTTGCAATACCCCGCGAGATTCTTCGGTTCAACACCTCGGACTTCGTTCAACCTCCGTTTCTCAGAATGATGCGGGGCGAAGGGACGCGACCAGAATAAACCCCTCTGTCTCGGCTACGCCTCGACATCTCCCCTGTAAGGGGCGACAAGGGGAAACTACGCTCATCCTGCCTCGCCCGCACGTTCTTTATGAAGCCGAAGGGCGGCACGAGCGGCAAAGCCGCGAAGTAGGCAAAGCCCGAAGGATCCCCTGAACGCAGTCCATGTCCCCCGCGACAAACGCATAAATTCCACATCAGACAAAGGACGCCCTGCGGCTGTGCCGCAGGGCGTCCTTTGCTGTATCTCATTCTTTTTTCTTCTTTTTCTTTTTGCCGATCCCGAGGACTTCGGCGAGCTTCTGCCCCACGCCGATGTTGAGGAACAGAAAGAGCAGGATATATACCGTCAACGCGAGCGACTGGAATTGCGGATTCACCACGATCCCGAAAAACTCCAGATCGTACCCGAATTCGCGGAAGAGCGTCGCCGTCAGCGTCTCAAGCGTCGCGGGATCCAGCCCGAGGGTCCCCGCAAACGCCGTGATCTGGCTCATCGGCGTCGCCATGAAGGCGTACCGCAGGAGGGAACAGGCGTATGTCCCGGGGATAAAGGCGCAGATCCACTGTACCCAGCTCGGCAGCATGCCGAGGGGCATATATGCCCCGATGAGAAAGCCCACCGCCGTCGAGAAAATGGCCACGATGGACGTCATCGTCCCCTCCGTCTTGACGAAGGAACAGATGAACACGGTCATGAGCGTGGAGGCGACCGTCGCGAAGAACATGACGACGAGCGTCAGCATCACGCTCCCGAAGGAGAGTACAAATTCGCCCGCACAGGCAAGGTAGATGAGGCAGATCCAGTAAAAGACAAAGCAGATGAGCGCGGAGACGATAAAATTATAGAAAAAGTAGCTCGTGATGAGGACATTCTTGTGAATGGGTGAGGAGACGAAGTCGCGGTTGACGCCGTTCTGTTTGTCCTCGACGATGACGTTGTTCGTCTGCAATGCGACCGTCACCGTGGAAAGCCCGATGATGCCCGAGAGCATCCACGAATCGACGAGCGTGCCGATGAGGCGGTTGAGTTCGCCGAAATTTTCCGCCCCGACCGTCGCCGCCGTGATGTTGATGGCCTCGTCGGAGAGAATATTTGCCACCATGCTCAGCTCGAGGTCGCGCAAAAAGAACAGGTAGACGACGAAGATGATGACGGGCACGAGCAGAGTGTACATCAAACGGATCTTGTTCTTGAAAAAGACGAGTAGGTGCCGCTTTGTGAGTGCAAAAAAGACGGCGAGAGAGTTCGGCTTGTTTTCCATCATGCCTCCCCCTTCATGTCCCTGCCCGTCACGCGCAGGAACACGTCGTCCATCGTACCCTTGCGGATCTCGGCGTCGGAGATCTCGCCGTCGAACTCCCTCAAAAGCGTCTTGGCCATTCCGATGTCCGTGATGCGGATGAAGTACGCGCCGCGCTCGCCGTCATAGGAAAAGGCGACCCCTTTTTCCCGCAGGGCGGCCTCAAACCCGTCTGCCTGCGCACGGTAGACGATGAGATTGTCGTCCGCATAGCTGTTTTTCAGCTCGTTGGGCGTGCCGTGGGCGATGATCCTCCCCTTCTCCATGATGACGACGTCCTGCGCCTTTTCGGCCTCTTCGAGGTAATGGGTGGTGAGAAACACCGTCATGCCCGTCTCGGAGCGGAGACGGTCGATGAGCGACCACACAGCGAGCCTCGTCTTGGGGTCGAGGCCCGTCGTCGGCTCGTCGAGAATGAGCAGGCGGGGCTTATGCACCATGGCGCGGGCGATGTCCACCCGCCGCATCTGCCCGCCCGAGAGATCCTTAATGGGCTTATTCAGAATGGGCGAAAGATCCAAAAGCGAGACGATCCTTCCGATCGTCTCCCTCTTTTCCTGCTTCGGGAGGGAGTAAAAGGAGGCCCTGATCTCGAGATTCTGCCTGACCGTGAGTTCCCTGTCAAGCACGCTCGTCTGGAACACGACGCCGATGTCCCGTTTGACGGAAAACGGCTCCTCGTCGAGGTCGTGCCCGCAGACGGTGATCCTCCCGTCGTCCTTTGCGAGGATGGAACAGATCATGTTGATGGTCGTACTCTTTCCCGCGCCGTTGACTCCCAAAAATGCAAAAAGCGACCCCTTCCCGACGGTGAAAGAAATGTCATCCACCGCCTTGGTGTCGCCGTATGATTTTGACAAATGTTGAACTTCGAGTGCAGGTTCCGCTTGCAAGTCCGCCTCCGCGCGATTCAGTCTCTTGCTTTCGTATTCCGCTTGATCTTCTCCCACTTGGGCTTACAGAACAGACCGATCGCCATCGTCACGCAGTAGACCACAGTGAATGCGGGGAAGAGCAGCGCGCCCGAGACGAGTTCGCTCCGCTTTTTCGCCCCCATCTTGCGGTAATCGAGCAGCACGAGGAGAAGTCCCTGCGCAATGCCCGCCACAAGGAAGAGGACGGTGAGACAGATGCCTATGATGATCAGCAGCTGCCATAGCCCCGGCCCTGCGATGCCGATCGCCGCCGCCTCCGCGTTCGTCAGCGCACCCATTGCGCCGAGATAAGAACAGGCGTAGATGTAATACCCGGGGATCCACGTACACAGGAGCAGACAGATCACCATGAAGAAGTAGGTCAGGAGCTGTTCGAAGAAGGAGAAACGGAACTGTTTGACGCCGTTCCACATCATGGGCAAAGTGTACCTTCCGAGCAGGCGGATGTTCCCCGCCGCGATGCGCTTGTTGCGGTTGAGCGTGTCCTTAAAAGAGGAGGGAAGGTCCTCATAGACCACGGCGTCCTCCACAAAGTGGCAGCGGTACCCCTCCATCATCCGCTTGAAGTTGAATTCGGTGTCCTCGGTGATGCTCACCGTGTCATACCCGCCGATCTTGCGGATGATCTCCATATCCGTGAGCGACCCCGGGCCGTTGACGTGGGCGTCGATGTGAAGCCGCTCGCGCACGCGGGAGGAGAAGCGCGAATCGAATATGTAATACAGCCCGCAGGCGCGCGTGAACTGGTTTTGCGTCATGTTGAGTGCGGACTCATAGGGACGTGCGATCTTCGCCCCCGCGCACCATGCGTCGTTCATGAGGGAGAAGAAGTCGTCGTTCACATGGTTGTCGGCGTCGAGACGGATAGAGAACGCATAGTCGATCCCCGTCTGAAGGATCTGTTCATATCCGTATTTGAGCGCGTAGGAGGCGATGTGCCGCGAGGGGTCGGGATCGTCGAGGCGGAATACCTTCGCGCCCGCCTGTTCGGCGATCTCCGCCGTCCTGTCCGTGCAGTTGTGCGCCACGACGTACACGTCGAAGAGTTCCTTCGGATAGTTCTGCTTTTCAAACAGGAGACGCACCGTCTCCCCGATCACGTCCTCCTCATTATGTGCAGGAATGATCACGCAAATACGGTTTTTGGTCTCACTCTTCGGAAAGACCTTCTTGGGCAGCCAAAAGAGGAGCATATAGAGCATCTGTAGCATGAACGGGATCCCGATCACGATCAGGATCACGTTATTGACTGTCGTGAGAACATTGTACAGCGTGACATGCCAAGACATTCCTTTCCTCCTCAGTTCTGATTGCAAGCGTATTATATACTATATGTTTCGTTCTTGTCAACCCATTCCCGAAGTCTTTTCGAAAATTCCCATGCAGATGGGCTTGCCCTGCAAGAGAAAATTCGCCTCGTATTCGGTGACGATATTCCCCTCCGCATAGGGGCTGTTGTGCAGGTCGCGCGTGATCGCGTTCACCGCAAACCCCGCCTCCGCATACCTTGCGAGGGAGTAGTCGAAAAACTCCGCGCTGTCCGTCTTTTGCTCGATCGTGCCGCCCTCCGTGAGCAGTTTCCGATAGATCGCGAGGAACCGCGCGGAGGTCAGTCTCTGCTTTTCGCGGCTCTTTTCGGGCAGGGGGGTCGAGAAGTTCAGATAGATGGTGCGAATGCTGTTTTCGGGAATGTAACATTCGAGGATCTCGGCGGGGATATTAAGGAAGCGGATATTTTTGAGACCCGCCGCACGCACGCGCTCCATGGCCGTCAGAATGACGTTCGTACACAGCTCCACGGCGAGGAAATTTACATTCGGTTCGCGCGTCGCCTTTTCGAGGAGGAATCCCCCGTTTCCGCACCCCACTTCGAGTTCCACGGGGAAATCATTGCCGAAAATTTGGTGAAGATCGAGGAGCGCGCGGAAGGTCTCGGCGGCCTCCTTGAGGTTTTTACAGGGCTTGCCGCGGCAAAGAAGGACGTCTGCACATGCCTCCATTCTCGGCTCTAAATTTCGTTTTCTCCGCATGCGCATTGCGATGTACTCCTTCTTGGGGCATTTTGATCGGAAGCTCCCCTTATCCTTCGCCTTGGGCGACAGAGGTGGCGATTTAAGAACGACACCCCTTCTGCCCCTACAGGGCACCCACCCCTCAAGGGGTGGGCAAGGAAGGTACTCTCGGCTCCCCCTTGAGGGGGAGCTGTCACGAACGCAGTGAGTGACTGAGGGGGTGTCATTCCCCATTCCCTTGCCTTAGGCGGAATTCACTTCCGCCGTGGGCGACCCCATTCGGTACCCTACGGGAACCACAATGACTTTCAAGGTACAGGAGTTCGTGGGGTAATCAAGTAATGGAATGCACACCGCCGACCCCTCGAACATTTCTTTTCGAAGGACACCCCTTCCGTCTCGCCGCAAAGCGGCGAGCCACCCTCGCACGCGGGTGGAAACCCGCGTTTGGGCGGCATTTGCCCGAAACATATGGGCAAATGCTATAAGAATTTTGCGCCAAAGATTATCAATCTTTGGCAGAACGCAAAATTCTTCCCTCAAGGGGTGGGCAAGGGGTGGACAAGTAAAGAAATGTTCGAAAAAAATTTCACTTTCCCGTCGAGCCGAATCCGCCTGTGCCGCGCGGGGTGTCGGAGAGCGCGTCTACCTCCTCAAACGCCGCTACATAGCAGGGCGCGATAACGAGCTGGGCGATGCGGTCGCCCGCATACACGATCCGCTTCTCCCTGCCGTGGTTGTGCAACGCGACGACGATCTCGCCGCGGTAGTCGCTGTCAATGACCCCGACCTTATTCGCGGGGGCGAGGTCCTGTTTGGTCGCCAGCCCGCTCCGCGCATAGACGAGGCCGACGGTCCCGCGCGGCAATTCGATGGCGACGCCCGTATGTACGGCGCACGTCTCCCCCGCGGGAATGGTGACGCCAAGCAAGGCGAAAAGATCCGCTCCCGCCGCCCCTTCCGAAGCGTACGAGGGAAGTTTTGCCCCCGCATTCAATTTTTTTACCCTGACTTTCATCTTCATTTCCGTCCAAGGCTCACTATACAATGTATCTTCGAGTTTGTCAAGTGAAAAGTCAACTTTTTCTCCTCCGCCCCAAGTGCAAAACGAGGCAGACGCCGAGCAGAAGAAGTCCCGCCGCGGCGAGGACGAGATAGCTTGTCCACACGGGGACGGTGCTGCCGAAGAATTCGAGCGTGCAGTCGAATCCCCGCTTCATCGCGTCGGCCATGACGTGGGGAATGCCCTCCTCCGTCATTGCGTCGATCGCCCCGCCCATGAGGTGCAGGTGCATCAGCCCCGTGCCGTACGTCCCGGGGAGGAACATCAAGGCGTCCCGAAGCCACTCCGTGAGGCTCGAAAGGGGCATATACGCCCCGCACAAAAATCCGTAGGCGGCGGAGACGGTCGCCTCGATCGCGGCCACTCCCCCCTGCGATTTCAGAAAACTGCAGACGAGGGAGGAGAACGCCGTGCCGAAGAGGACGAGCAGGAGCGTATCGGCGACGGTGAGGAAGAAGTCGGCGGCAGAGAGGTGCCACCCCGCGGCGGCCATGTAGATAAAGCCCGCGCCGAGCGCGACAAAGCACATGACGGCGGTGACGATGTAGGTCGCGATGAAATAGGAGAGGGACAAGATCCGCTCGGAGACGGGCGCGACGAGGAAATCGTTCCTCGCACCCGTCACTCTGTCCTGTACCATGACCGTATTTGCGGTGAAAGCGATCGTCACGGCGCAGACGGAGATGAGCGAAGAGACGAGCCAGCCGCTCGCGATGCTCTCGACGAGGCCGTCAGAAATTTCGAATCCCGCCACAACATCGCGGATGCTGTCGCGGTAGATGTTCCCGAGGAAGGCGATGAAGAGGAAGAGCAGAATGAGCGGGGAGATGAGGGAGGGCAGAAAGACCCCCTTATCCTTGAAATAGACCTTGCAGTTCCTCTTGACGAGGGCAAAAAGCTGTTTCATCGGTCCCCTCCCCTCTTTCCTGTGACGGTGAGGAACACTTCGTCCATGCCCCCTTTGGTCACTTCGTAGTCTATAAAGAGTTGCGGATGCTTTACGATGAGTTCGGTCGCCTCGGCCGTACTCTTCACGCGGATGCGGAAGCCCTCCCCCGCCCTTTCATAGGGAAGAGAGAGATTTTGAAGCTCCCTCTCCCCGACATGGTACAGGGTGATCGCGTCGAAGGCGTAACGGTTTTTCAGGGCAAGGGGGGTGTCGTCCGCCTTGACCTTCCCCCCGTCGAGAATGACGACGTGGTCGGCGTCGGCCGCCTCCTCCATGTAGTGGGTCGTCAGAAAGACGGTGATGCGGCGGGTTTTGCGGAGCAGGTGGACGACCTCCCAGACCTGTTGGCGGGTCTGCGGGTCGAGACCCGTCGTCGGCTCGTCGAGAATGAGAATGCGGGGGGAATGGACGAGTGCGCGGGCGATGTCCGCCCGTCTCCTCTGCCCGCCCGAGAGCTTCCCGACGGGACGGCGCAACAGCTCCCCGAGGGAGAGAAGTTTGGACAGCTCTTCAAGCCGCCTCTGGAACATGTCGCCGTCGATCCCGTAGAGCGCGGCGCGGCAGCTAAGGTTCTCTTCGACGGTGAGGGATCTGTCGAGGACGCTGTCCTGAAACACGACGCCGATGGCGCGCTTTGTGTCCGCGTCAACGGGTCTGCCCTCGATCCAGACCTCGCCTCCCGTCCTCTGTTCCTTGCCGCAGAGGACGGAGATGGTCGTACTCTTCCCCGCGCCGTTCACGCCGAGGAAGGCGAAGAACTCCCCCTCCTCCACGGTGAAGGAGACGTCATCCACGGCCTTGACTGTGCCGAAATATTTTTTCAGATGTTCGATCTCGATCGCTTTCATTGTTGCCTCCAAAAATGATGTTACGATAAAAATTTTTAGTACCATCGACCAAGGACCTTCGCTGCGCTCAGAATGAGCGGGAAGAGAAAAGGATCCCGTTGGCCCGCGCTCATGCTGAGCGTTAGCGAAGCATCTCATAGACCTACGGACTTTGTTCTTCGGGATTCTTCGCTTTGCTCAGAATGACGCGTTGTCCCCTTGTCGCCCCCCTCAGGTATAAGGGGGGAGGCGGTGGCTTCCGTTTTCCCGCCTGCCCCCTTGGCAAGGGGGCAGGTAGGGGTGGGGGTTCGTTCCTAAATCACTGCGCGTGGCGGGGTCTCCCCGTCCCAAAAAATATTGCAAAGCAAGATTTTTTGGGAAAAGGAGCGACCCGCGTTCAAAGCGACGGTTTTGCGTTCACGCAAAACCGCGCAAACCGCGCAGTGTCGCGACGCCGTACCCTACGGGAATCACAATGACTTTCAGGGTACGGAAGTGCGTGGGGTAATTAAGTAATGGAATGCACAACGCCGTCCCCTCGAACTTTTCTTTTCGAAGGACACCCCTTCCGTCTCGCCGCAAAGCGGCGAGCCACCCACCCCTCAAGGGGTGGGCAAGGGAAGCACTCTCGGCTCCCCCTTGAGGGGGAGCTGTCGCCAAAGGCGACTGAGGGGGTGTCATTCCAATTTCCTTACCTTAGGCGGAATTCACTTCCGCCGTGGGCGACCCCATTTGGTACCCTACGGGAACCACAATGTCATTGCATATAACGCTTCCGAGACCAAAGTGATTGATGCACGAGGAAGGTTCGCTCGAACTTTTCTTTTCGAAGGACACCCCTTCCGTCTCGCCGCAAGGCGGCGAGCCACCCACCCCTCAAGGGGTGGGCAAGGGGTGGGCGAGCAAAGAAATGTTCGAAATAACTTTTTCTATTTCTCCCAAAATCTTTCCCTTTCGGGGAAGTAGTAGCCATAGAGGGCGTAGAACTCCCGCTTGAAGGCATCGGAGATCTGCTCGTCCGTGAGCGCGTCGGCCTGCTTGTTGACAAGCACCGCAAGGCCGAAGGAGAACACCGCCATGTCCGCATGGAAGGCGGCGGCCGTCTCCTCGGGCATGCGGTAGAGCGTCATCATCTCCGATTCGATGTCATCGAGGAAGGGATCGGGCGTGCCCTTCCCCGTCAAAAAGAGGTAGCGGAACAGCCCCTGCTCCTCCCGCGCAAAGCCGACAAAGCCCATTCCGTACGCCTCGTAATTGCTTCGGCCGCCCTCCCTCAGGTAGGCGTCGATGTGCTTGCGGTACTCCGCCTTGGCCTCCCCCATGAGCGCGTACCAAAGCCCCTCCATATTGTTGAAGAGGGAATAGATCGGCTGGGTGGAACAGCCGAGCGCGCGGGCAAGAGAGCGGACGTTGAGTGCCTCCGTCCCGCCCTGCCGCACGATCTCCGCCGCCGCTCTGAGAGCCATTTCCTCCGTGATCCTGCGCTTTTTCGGCATTTCTCCACCTCGCAAATAACAAATGTTATATAACAATCGTTATTGTATCATCTTTTGAAGGGATTGTCAAGAAAAATTGCGCGGAGCCGCATGGCTCCGCGCGAACTTCCTATGTTTTATTTCACCGACGCGAGGAGTTTTTCGACGTCGGCTTTCACCGCGTCCACCTTCCCCTCTGCGGCCGCCTCGTCCTCGGCGCGGATGGAGTAGTAGATCTTGAGCTTCGGCTCGGTGCCGCTCGGGCGGACGCACACGAAACTTCCCCCCTCGAGTTCGTAGTAGACGCAGTTGCAGCGGGGAATGTTGAGCGGGCTTCTCGTCCCGTCGGCGGCGGTGCGGACGTCGTTCGAATAGTCGCGCACAGCGTCCACGGCGAAGGGTCCGAAGGAGGAGACCTTCACCGTCTTGAGCGCGTCCACGACGGCGTTCATCTCCTTCATCGCGTTCAGCCCCGAGTATTGGATGGAGATGTTCTTGTCAAGCACATAGCCGTACTTCTGATAGATCTCCTGGAGCCTGCCCCAGACCGTCTTGCCGATGTAGGTGTAGTAGCAGACCATCTCGGCGCAGAGCATGGAAGCGACGACGGCGTCCTTGTCCCTTGCGTGCGTGCCGCGGAGATACCCGCACGATTCCTCGAACCCGAACACGAAGGTGTGCGAGCCATCTTTTTCCCACTGCTTGATCTTCTCGCCGATGAATTTGAAGCCGACGGGCGTCTCGAAGAGGGTAACGCCGAAGTCCGCGCAGATCGCCCGCGCCATGCCCGTGGAGACGAACGATTTGACGACGGCCGCATTTGCGGGGAGGGTCCCCTCCTCTTTGAGGCGGGTCAGGATATAGTCGAGGAGCAGGATGCCGACGACGTTGCCCGACAGCGCGGTGAACTCCCCCTTGCCGTCTTTTACGGCGACGCCGAGACGGTCGGAGTCGGGGTCGGTGCCGAACACGACGTCGGCGTCGATCTTGTTTGCGAGGTCGATGCCCATCGCCAGCGTCTCCTTGAATTCGGGATTGGGGACCTTGACGGTGGAAAATTCGGTGTCCTTCACGGCCTGTTCCTTGACGACGGTGACGTTGATGCCGAGCTTTTTCAGAATGGTCATGACGGGCACATATCCCGAGCCATGCACGGGCGTATAGACGAGTTTGAGGTCCTTCCCGCACTTTTTCACGGCCTCCGCGGAGAGAGTGAGTTTGGAGATCTCCTCGATGTACGTCTCATCGACCTCCTTGGGAACGGGGACGATGAGCGGGCTTTCGTCATCGCCCTCGACGGAGAGATAGTCGCCGATCCCGCTGATGAATTTGACGACGATCGCCGTCGCCTCGGGGGACATCTGCGCCCCGTCCTCGCCGTAGACTTTATACCCGTTGTACTCCTTGGGATTGTGGGAGGCGGTGATCATGATGCCCGCGATCGTGTGGAGGTACCTGACCGCATAGGAGAGAATGGGGACGGGGTGTACGTCGTCGAAGAGGTATGCCTTGATGCCGTTTTTGGCCAGCACCGAGGCCGCCCGTTCGGCGAACTTGCGGCTGTTCCTGCGCGTGTCGTAGGAGATGACGACCCCCCGCTTCTGATCCTTCAAGGGGAGCGTCTTGATGTACATCGACAGCCCCTGCGTCGCCCGCATGACGGTGAAGCAGTTCATCATGTTCATGCCGCAGCCGATGATGCCGCGCATGCCCGCCGTGCCGAATTCGAGTTCGCCGCCGAAGCGGTACTCCTTCTCCTTCTCGCTGAGGGCGAGAAGTTCCCTTTTGCAGCCTTCGGGGAGGCGCGGATCGTTGATCCATTTTTCGTAATTCTGCTGATAGTTCATGGTTCTCTCCTTATAAAAAGGACGCCTGACGGGGCGTCCGCATTGGTTTCAGGGCAAAAGTCCGTCGGCGTCCGCAATGGTATCCTTGGTGACGAAATATTTCTTTCCGCTCCCGAGGTAGTAGTTGACGAACTGCAACGCCAGAAGGAAGATATAGCTGAGCGGCACGGTGAGGAGCAGGGAGCTTCCCACGGTGGCGATCGCGAAGAGTACGTTGACCGCGATGACGAGATAGATCGCCGCGAGGAAGGCCGCATACCTTGCCCCGAAGCTCTTCCCGTCCCTGACGCTTGCGCGGAAGGCGTGCGCGATGCCGTCATGGTCGGCGACAACGGCGGGGATCCACGCGGAGATGAGCGTCATCTTGAGTGCCTCCAGCGCGACGATGGCCGTGAGCGTCAGGGAGACGGCGATCAGGACGGTGACGATCCCCCACGACGGCAGGAACGAGGGCGCGTAGAAGAAGAAAAACCAGCACGCGCCGAGCATCAGTGCGTCATACACAAAGCAGAGCGGCACATAGATGACCTGATAGAGGGCGGCCTTTCCGATGCTCTTGAAGTAGGACTGCGAGAAGGCCGTGCGGGAGTAGGTACTCATTCTGTCGTTGACGACGTTGGCGACCGCGAACAGCGCGAGGCCGTTGACGAAGCGGGACAGAAGGTACATGACGATAAGCCCGATCACGCACCCGATGATGGAGGGCGTGTTGAAGGCGATGAGTTTCACGAGGGCAGAGGCGGCCTCTTTGAACTGCAACGGAAGCCCCTGAAGGATCCCCGCCTCCCCCGTGACGAGCGCGTGGAGGAAGGTGTGGACGAGCTGGACGAGATCGGCGGCCTCCTTGCTCCCCGTGATGGCGGAAAGCCCGAGGCTCAGAATGAGGTAGGCAAGGCTCCCGAATACCGCCGTGGTGAACAGGCGGTAGAGCAGAAGTTTGAACACGGAGGGAAAATTCTCCGACGCGATGTGAACTGCATGGCGGAATCTCATAGCGAAAGCTCCCGATAACTTTTGAGTTGGTCCTCTCTGTCCAATTTATCCGTCGCGAAGTACACGGTCTCCATCCGCACGCCGAAGCTCATAAAGAGGAAGATGCAGAGGACAAAGGTGATGGGGACAAACGCACTGAGAGGAAGCAGCGAGGAGGCGGTGAGGACCAAAAAGCACCCCGTGACCGAGAGGCACAGCGAAAGAAGCAGCTTCCCCCGCACCCCCGTCATGAGGCCGTAGGAGTACAGAAATGCGTCATACGTCCTGAATCCCGTGACCTGCTTGCAGGGCAAAAAGAGATACAGGAGAGAGACGACATAGACGAGTAAAAACGTGAACACGCCGAGGATCCCCAAAAACAGAATGTACAGGACGGGCGTGGAGGGCAGACGGCAGACCGCATACAGGAGGGCGGCGACGACCACCGAGTAGATCTCATAGAGGGCGAGATAGAACAGCCCGATGCAGATGACGGGCAGGATGAGCCATGCGAATTGGCTTTTGAGGCCGCTCAGCGTCCGCTTGCCGATGCGCATGTGCTTTTCCACAAAGATGAGCATGAGCGTGAACATCACGCAGGACACGGCGAGCGTGAGGACGGAGATGAGCGCGCTCCAGATATGGTCGATCCGCACGACGGAGAAGGCGCGGAAGAGGTAGAAGAAGCTGATGTCATGCAGTTCCCCCGCGAAAAAGGCATGCGTCACATACTGTATGGCCTCATGGTCGATGGTAAAGCCGAGCAGAACCGCAGGCAGCAGTGCGAACGGCGCAACATACCAGAGATTTTTGAAGATGTATTTCCAGTTCCCGAACATCACACCCATGGTTCTCTTCCTCTGTTTTTCTCATATTATATAACTTTTTTTTGTCCGTGTAAAGAGTTTCACGATAAAATATTTTTCCATTCGCCCTCCGTGCCCCCTCGCCGCCTCCCCGCCGCCTCCTTCGTGGGGGTGCCGCGGCGCATGCCCCGCCCCGTGGGGGTGCCGCTCTTACCCCCTCCCGAAGAGGGGGGTAGGGGGGTGGGTCACCGCATTTTAATTAAAAATTGAAAATTGAAAATTAAAAATTGTGGCGGGGGGATTTAGGAAAGCCTTCTCTCGCTGCCCCTTTCAGGCGAAGTCCCCGAGCTTGCGAGGGCAAAGGGGTTTCAAAACCCCTCTGTCACTCGCGTTGCTCGTGACATCTCCCCTATAAGGGGCGACGAGAAGCACTCTCCCCACACGCTCATGCTGAGGCGTAGCCGAAGCATCTCATAAACCTGCGGAGCTGCCCCGCGTCATTCTGAGAAACGGGGACGAAACGTAGTCAGACAAGCGGAACCGAAGAATCTCGCGGGGCGTTTCCATAGTAGCGGCGAGATGCTTCGGGTCGGCCCTTTCTGACTTCGTACAGCTTCCGTTCTCAGCATGACGCCGCGACCGCGGACTTCGTTTGAGGGGATTCTTCGACACGCCGCCTGCGGCGGCGGCTCAGAATGAGCGGGAGGCTCATGCTGAGGCGAAGCCTCCCTCACGCTCATCCTGAGCGTAGCGAAGGATCTCATAGACCCACGGAGCAGCCCCGCGTCATTCTGAGAAACGGGAACGGAACGTAGTCAGACGAGCGGTACCGAAGAATCTCGCGGGGCGTTTGCACGGTAGCGGCGAGATGCTTCGGATCATCTTTTTCTGACTTCGTAAGTCTTTCTTTCTCAGCATGACGCCGCTACAACGGACTTCGTTTGAGGGGATTCTTCCCCTTCGGCTACGCTCAGGGTCAGAATGAGCGGAAAAATCGCTCATGCTGAGGCGTAGCCGAAGCATCTCATAGACCCACGGAGCAGCCCCGCGTCATTCTGAGAAACGGGGGCGAAACGTAGTCTGACAAGCGGAACCGAAGAATCTCGCGGGGTGTTTGCACGGTAGCGGCGAGATGCTTCGGGTCATCTTTTTCTGACTTCGTAATGCTCTCCTTCTCAGCATGACGCCGCAACTGCGGACTTCGTTTGAGGGGATTCTTCGCTACGCTCAGAATGAACGAAGCCTCCCTCACGCTCATGTTGCCCCACACGCTCATGCTGAGGCGTAGCCGAAGCATCTCATAGACCTGCGGACTTCGTTTGAGGGGATCCTTCGGGCTTTGCCCTCAGGATGAGCGATACCCCCTCCATGGGGGTGCCGCGGCGCATCCCCCTCCATGGGGATGCCGCGGCGCATGCCCCCTCCATGGGAGGGGGGTAGGGGGGTGGGTCACCTTTTTCCTCGCTGCCCCTTTCAGGGGAAGTGGCCCGCAGGGCCAAAGGGGTTTTTGAAACTCCTCTGTCACTCGCAAGCTCGTGACATCTCCCCTATGAGGGGCGACGAGAAGCACTCTCCACCATGCCAAACTTGACTTTTTGCGCAGATGCGCATATAATAATACCATGCACAGTGCGGCAAAAAGAGGACTTGGGGTCCTGTTTATCTTGGGTGCGGCGGCGAGTTTTGCCTGCATGAACCTCTTCGTCAATCTCGCGGGGGACCTCCCCGTCATGCAGAAAGTGTTCTTCCGCAACGCCCTCACGGCTGTCGTCGTGTTCTTCCTCCTCCTCTTCAGCAGGGAAAAATTCAAGATCAAGAGCAAGGAGAGCCTCCTCTGGCTCTTTCTCCGCGCGGCGGCGGGATTCATCGGCATCATCTTCAACTTCTACGCCATCGACAATCTGAATTCCATCTCCGACGCCTCCATTCTCAACAAACTCTCCCCCTTCTTTGCCATTCTCTTCTCCGCCCTCCTCCTGAAAGAAAAGCCGTCCATCCCCGAGGTCATCTTCATCCTCCTCGCCTTTGCGGGGGCGGTGTGCGTCGCAGAGCCTCGCTTCGACATGTCCGTCCTCCCCGCCCTCTCGGGCTTTTTGGGCGGCGTGTGCGCGGGATTTGCCTACACCTGCGTGCGGGTCTTGTCCGAAAAGGGGGAACGCGGCCTCATGACGGTGTTCTTCTTTTCGGCCTTCTCCACCGCCGTCTCCTTGCCCTTTTTTATCGTCGGGTTTGTGCCGATGACGGCGATGCAGTGGCTGTGGCTCCTGCTTGCTGGCGTCGCGGCGACGGCGGGGCAGTTCTTCATCACCGCCGCCTACCGCATGTCTCCCGCGCGGGAGATCGCCGTGTTCGACTATTCCCAGGTACTCTTTGCCGCCCTCCTGGGCTTCTTCCTCTCGCAGACGCCGAAGGTCATGAGCCTCATCGGGTACGCCGTCATCGTCGCCGCCGCCGTCGGGAAATGGCTCTACCAGCTCCGCAAAACAAAAACTTCACAATTTTCAAAAAACCATTGACAAGTTTTATCAGGAATAGTACAATATTCACAAATACATATGTGAGGATTGTATGAAACGTTCAAAATTTATCATCATAGGCGCGTTGCTCGGCTGTCTCCTTTGCGGCGCGCTTTTTTGCGGCAACGGCCTTCGGGCAGACGCGGCGGCAGAGCCGTCCCCGATCCTCTCCGACACCTATCAGGCGGAGACCGCGCTCGTCAACCCGCCGACGGTGGTGTGCGACGTCAGAACTTCGGGGACGCTCGGAAAGATCAAGGACTCCCTCACGGGCGAGCGGCCCGCGAGCGCGATCCTGCACATCAACGCCCAAGGGGACGTCGTGGACGGGAGCGGAGGGGCCATCGGCAGGCTCGATGAGACGGTACAGGCCATCCGCGCGGCGGTCATTCCCATCCTCGCAGTCTCCTCGCGGGAGGAGGCCGACGCCGCCGTCGCCTATCTCAACGAAAGCGGCCTCATCGACACGGCGATCCTCTCCGAGAACGCCGACCTCGTCAAGAGGGTCCGCGAAGCCTGTCCCTCCATCCGCGGCGTCGTGCGCCTGAGCGGGAAAACGCCCTATGAGTACGTCAAAACGGCCTCCCTCTCCAAGGCGGGCGTCGTCATGCTCGGCCGCGCGGATGCAGATTACGACACGGTCACCTTCCTTCAAGCCCGCTTCAAGGCGGTCTGGACGACGGCGGAGGACGAGACGGACATGTTCGCCGCGATCACGAGCGGTGCCTATGGCGTCGTGACGGAGGACTTCTCCCTCGCCTACCGCGCGATCTGCTCCTTCACCTCCCCCGTCTACGCGCGGATGCCCTTCAACGTCTGCCACCGCGGGCTTCCCGCGACGCACAACGAGAACTCGGTGAGCGGGACCTTGGCGGCCATAGCGGCGGGCGGGACGCACGTCGAACTCGACGGCATGCTGACGACGGACAACGAGATCGTGATGATGCACGACAACAGCGTCGGCCGCACCGCGGAGGGCACGGGGAACATCGAATCCATGACCCTCGCCGAGGCCAAGACGCACAAACTCGACCTCTTTGCCCCCAAGGAGGAGATCCCCACGCTGAAGGAGATCATTCCCCTCTTTCAGGACACCGACGCCGTCCTCGTCTTTGAGCTGAAATCCAAGGGCACGGACATCGTCACCCGCCTCAAAGAGATCCTCGACGAGACAAACTTCTACGACCATATCGTCGTCATCGCCTTCGGCTACGAGGGGCTTGCGCGGATGCAGAGGGAACTCCCCGAGGTCCCCGTCGCCGACCTCAACGCATACAGCGAGAGCAACTTCGCCCAAAAGCTCCCCACGCTCGGGCAATACAACTGCGCGATCAGCACCAACGGCTCCTCCTCAAAGACCTTCAACGAGAAATATCTCCGCGACCGCGGCGTCATCGGCTGGTATTGGACGCAGGCGGACGAAAATGCCGTGGACACGGCCTTTACGCGCGGCCTCACGGGTCTCACCAACAACGTCGGGGCTTATTTCGGCGCGAAGGAACACATCTACCGCGTCGTCAGGGGGAACACCGTCCTGACCAAGACCGCCCTCTCCGTCGGCGGCGAACAGCTCCTCTGGGCGGAGCAATACGGCGGCGAACAGTCGCAGGTCGAAGGCAAGATCGCCTACCTCGCCGACAGGGGAGACTATTATGACGTCATCTCCCAATATTCGGAGGGAGACATGACCTATTATACCCCCGCCTACCGCGTGAACAAGGGGGGCGACCTCGTTAAAAAGGGCTGTTCGGGAACGATCGGTCTCGGCGCGTCCCTCATCTCCCTCTCCGTCCTGCTCGTCTCCGCCCTTCTTCTGGTGCGGAAGCGCGAAACCTGACCTATGCTCTTCCAATCGGGGCGCGAAAATATCGCGCCTCTTTTTTTGTCTCTCCGTTTGACATCCCCGCCGGGCGGAGTTATAATAATGACAGGATAAGGAGATCTCCATGCTGACACTTGAAAAAATACGGGATGCGGAGAGGGTCCTCGCCGAAGTGACCCACAAGACCGACGTCATCCGCGCGTCCAAACTCACCGACGAATACGACCTGTTCTTAAAGACCGAAAACCTGCAGATCACGGGGTCCTTCAAGATCAGGGGCGCGTACTACAAGATCTCCCGCCTCTCCGATGAGGAAAAGGCGCGCGGCGTCATCGCCTGTTCGGCGGGCAACCACGCGCAGGGCGTCGCCATGGCGGCGGCGAAGAACGGCATCAACTCGCTCATCTGTCTGCCCGCGGGCGCGCCCATCTCCAAGGTCGAGGCGACAAAGAAGTACGGCGCGGAGGTCCGCCTCGTCCCCGGGGTCTATGACGACGCCTACCGCCGCGCCCTCGAACTCCAAAGAGAACACGGCTACACCTTCATCCACCCCTTTGACGACGAGGACGTCATCGCGGGGCAGGGCACCGTCGGGCTGGAACTCGCCGAACAGTTGAAGGACATGGACGCGGTCATCGTCCCCGTGGGCGGCGGCGGGCTGATCTCGGGCGTCGCCTTCGCGATCAAATCCCTCCTCCCCCATGTGAAGGTCCTCGGCGTACAGGCCGCGGGCGCACCCTCCATGCTCCACTCCCTCAAGGACGGCAGGGTCGAATCGCTCTCCTCCGTCTCCACGATCGCCGACGGCATCGCGGTGAAACAGCCCGGGGATCTCACCTATGAACTCTGCAAAAAGTATGTGAATACCGTCGTCGCCGTCTCCGACGAGGAGATCGCCCGCGCCATTCTCGCCCTCCTCGAAAAGGAGAAAATGGTCGCCGAGGGAGCGGGCGCGGCCCCCGTCGCCGCTCTTTTGGCGGGGAAGTTCCCCGAACTCAGGGGGAAGCGGGTGTGCTGTGTCGTCTCGGGCGGCAACATCGACGTCACCATTCTCTCGCGCATCATCGACAGGGGCCTTCTGATGTCGGGCAGAAAGTGTACGCTCAACATCGAAGTCCTCGACCAGCCCGGCCAGCTCGTCAAGGTGGCGGGCCTCATCGCGGACTGCGGGGCGAACATCACGAGCGTCCACCACGAACACGGGAGCGAGACGGGCATCATCGGCTGTTTCGTCCGCATCGACCTCGAGACCCGCGACTTCGACCACATCGCCGAGATCAAACGCACCCTCAAAGCCCACGGCTATAAAATTTCGTAGGAGCAAAATCCCTCTGTCACTTCGTGACATCTCCCCTAAAAAGGGCGACAAGGGTAAACGCTCATTCTGAGCCGCCGCCGCAAGCGGCGTGTCGAAGAATCCCCTCAAACGAAGTCTGTGGTAGCGGCGTCATGCTGAGAAGGAGAGCATTACGAAGTCAGGAAGAGATGACCCGAAGCATCTCGCCGCACTATGGAAACGCCCCGCGAGATTCTTCGGTTCCGCTTATCGGACTTTGTTCTACCTCCGTTTCTCAGAATGACGCGGGTCTGCTCCGCAGGTTTATGAGATCCTTCGGCTACGCCTACTTCGCGGCTGTGCCGCTCGTGCCGCCCTTGGAGCAAAAAGAATGCGGGCGGGGCAGGATGAGCGCGACGCGCTCAATTTTTTAATTTTCAATCCCCCCTCTTTTTCCAGAGAATAAATTTTCCGACAATTTATGTCAATTTTCAAAAACGGGTTGAAAAATAAAATCGTCTATGATATAATACACTTACATTAAAATTACAGGTCTGTTTTTTTGCGGAAAACGGGCCGTGAATGATCACTTTAAGGAGGTTGGTATGGAACACTGTGAAGCGAAATGCGGAACGGCGGAACAGGAGAAAGCTCTTGAAGCCGTCATCGAAGCATCCCGCTCAACGCCCGGGTGCCTGATGCACATTCTTCAGGAAGCGCAGGGCATCTACGGGTATCTGCCTATGCCTGTGCAGAAAAAGATCGCCGAAGGCTTGGGCATTTCCCTCTCGGAGGTGTACGGCGTCGTCACCTTCTACTCGCAGTTCTCCCTGAATCCCAAGGGGAAGAACCGCATCAGCGTGTGCCTCGGCACGGCGTGCTACGTCAAGGGGTCGGACAAGATCCTCGAAGAGGTCGAAAAGGAACTCGGCATCAAGTGCGGCGAATGCACCGCAGACGGCCTCTTTTCCATCGACAGCTGCCGTTGCGTCGGCGCGTGCGGGCTTGCCCCCGTCATGATGATCGGAGATGAGGTCTACGGCAAACTCACCCCCGACAAGGTCAAGGGGATCCTCGACTCTTACAAGGAGGCAAACAAATGACGACGAAAGAATTGGACGCGATCCGCGCGCAAAAACAGCAGCTCATCGACGTGAGACGCCTCGTGAGAGAGCAGGCCGAAGAGATGGCAAAGCACACGGGGTACAGGAAGCAAGTCCTCGTCTGCGGCGGCACGGGCTGTACCTCCTCCCACTCCAAACAGGTCATCGAACACCTCGAAAAGACGCTGAAAGAGATGAACATCGACGACGTCCTCGTCGTCAAGACGGGCTGCTTCGGTCTCTGCACCCTCGGCCCCATCATGATCGTCTATCCCGAGGGCGCGTTCTACGCGCAGATGACCCCCGAACATGTGGAAACGGTCGTCAGGCAGCACCTCGTCAAGGGCGGCTCCATCGTCAAGGAACTGCTCTTTAAGGACACTCTGCACCCCGATGGCTCCATCACTCCCTTCGCGGAGACGCCCTTCTATAAGAAGCAGATGCGCATCGCGCTCCGCAACTGCGGCGTGATCGCGGCGGAGGACATCGAGGAGGCGATCGCCGCGGGCGACTATGCCGCCATCGAAAAGGTCCTCACCTCCATGACCCCCGACGACGTTATCAAGGAAGTCCTCGACTCCGGCCTCCGCGGCAGGGGCGGCGCAGGTTTCCCCACGGGCAGGAAGTGGAGCTTTGCGAAGGCCTCCGCGGGCGACGTCAAGTACGTCTGCTGCAACGCCGACGAGGGCGACCCCGGCGCGTTCATGGACCGTTCCGTGCTTGAGGGCGATCCCCACTGCGTGCTTGAAGCCATGACCATCGCGGGCTATGCGATCGGCGCACATCAGGGCTACATCTACGTCCGCGCGGAGTACCCCATCGCCGTCGAACGCCTCAAGATCGCCATCGGGCAGGCGCGTAAATACGGCCTCCTCGGCAAGAATATCCTCGGGAGCGGCTTCGACTTCGATATCGACATCCGTCTCGGCGCGGGCGCGTTCGTCTGCGGCGAGGAGACCGCGCTCATGACCTCCATCGAGGGGCACCGCGGCGAACCCCGTCCCCGTCCCCCCTTCCCCGCCGTCAAGGGCCTCTTCGGCAAACCCACCATTCTGAACAACGTCGAAACGTGGGCAAACATCAACCCCATCATCATGAAGGGCGCGAAGTGGTATTCCTCCATCGGCACGGAGAGGAGCAAGGGCACCAAGGTGTTCGCGCTCGGCGGCAAGATCACCAACGTCGGCCTCGTGGAAGTTCCCATGGGCACGACGCTCCGCGACATCATCTATGAGATCGGCGGCGGCATCCCGAACGGAAAGCAGTTCAAGGCGGCCCAGACGGGCGGTCCTTCGGGCGGTTGCATCCCCGCGAGCCTCATCGATACCCCCATCGACTTCGACAACCTCGTCGCCATCGGCTCCATGATGGGTTCGGGCGGCCTCATCGTCCTCGATGAGGACAGCTGTATGGTCGATATCAGCAAGTTCTACCTCGAATTCACGGCCGACGAATCGTGCGGCAAGTGTACTCCCTGCCGCATCGGCACGAGACGCCTTCTGGACCTCCTCACGAAGATCACCGAGGGCAAGGGCGAGGACGGCGACATCGAGAAGATCGAAGCTCTCGCCGAACACATGAAGGCCTCCTCCCTATGCGCGCTCGGGCAGTCGGCTCCCAACCCCATCCTCTCCACCCTGCACCACTTCAGGGACGAATATGAGGACCATATCAAGAACCACCACTGCACGGCGGGCGTCTGCAAGGCACTTCTGAGCTACTCTATCGACAAGGAGAAGTGCATCGGCTGCGGCCTGTGTGCGCGGAACTGCCCCGTTTCGGCGATCACGCGGACCGATTACACCGCCCCCGGGCACAAACTTGCTTCCTTCGCGATCGACCCTGCGAAGTGCATCAAGTGCGGCGTCTGCATGACCAACTGCAAGTTCAAGGCAGTTGAAAGAAAGTGAGGTGACAACCATGGCTAAAATGATCAATCTGAAAATCAATAATATCCCCGTTTCCGTCCCCGAGGGTTCCTCCGTTCTCGACGCTGCAAGGAAGGCGGGCGTCGTCATCCCCACCCTCTGCTATCTCAAGGACGTCAACTGCGTCGGCTCCTGCCGTATGTGCCTCGTCGAGGCCACGGGCGCAAGAGGCCTCGTCGCCGCCTGCGTCTACCCCGTCTCCGAGGGCATGGAAGTGCAGACCAATACCGAGAAGGTGAGAAAGAGCCGCAAGATGACCCTCGAACTCCTCCTCTCCAAGCACAAGAAGGAATGCCTCGCGTGCGAGAGAGCGGGCAACTGCGAACTCCAGCGGCTCTCCATCGAATACGGGTGCGATCCCAATTACTTTGCGGGGGATGAGACGCGCCACCCCATCGACGATTCGGCTCCCTATGTCGTGCGCGACAGGGATAAGTGCATCAACTGCATGCGCTGCGTCGCCGCCTGCAACAAACAGGCCGTCGGTGCCATCGGCGCGATCGACAGGGGCTATGCCGCCCACGTCGGAAGCGCGTTCGAGATGGACCTCATGTCCTCCGTCTGCGTCGGCTGCGGCCAGTGCGTCGTCGCCTGCCCCGTCGGTGCCCTCAAAGAACGCTCCACCGTGGACTGCGTTTGGGACGCCATCGCCGACCCCAAGAAGAAGGTCGTGTTCTTCACCGCTCCCTCCGTCCGCGCGACGCTCGGCGAAGCGTTCGGGCTTCCCGTCGGCACCAACGTCGAGGGAAAGATGGTCGCCGCGATCAGGCGTCTCGGCAACGTTGAAGTGTTCAACATGGACGTCACGGCCGACCTCACCATCATGGAAGAGGCGGCGGAACTCGTCAACCGCATCCAGACGGGCGGCGTCATGCCGATGTTCACGAGCTGCTGCCCCGGCTGGGTCAAGTTCGTCGAGCAGAAATATCCCGAGATGATCCCCCACCTGTCCACCTGCAAATCCCCGCAGGAGATGTTCGGCGGGCTGCTCAAGACCTATTATTGCGAGAAGAACGGCATCGATCCCAAGGATCTCTATGTCGTCTCCGTCATTCCCTGCACGGCGAAGAAGTACGAGGCGTCCCGTCCCGAAATGGGCGGCGAGGTCGATACGGCCCTCACCACGAGGGAACTCGCCCGCATGATCAAGACGGCGGGCATCGACTTCAACTCCCTGCCCGAGGAAGCGTTCGATAACCCGTTCGCCACCTGCTCGGGCGGCGGCACGATCTTCGGCGCGAGCGGCGGCGTCATGGAGGCCGCGCTCCGCGTGGCGGCACAGATGCTCGATGGCAGCTTCGAGGTCGTGGACTTCAAGGAAGTCCGCGGCACCCAGCCCATCAAGGAGGCCACCTATAAGATCGCGGGCAAGACGGTCAGGGTCGCCGTCGCAAGCGGGCTTGCGAATGCGAAGGAGATCATCGAGGGCGTCAAGAACGGCACCCGCCACTATGACTTCATAGAGATCATGGCGTGCCCCGGCGGCTGCGTCAACGGCGGCGGACAGCCCACCTTGCCCGACAGTATCCGCAACAGCACCGAACTCAAATCTCTCCGTGCCGCGGCCCTCTACAAGAGCGACAAGAAGAACGGCTACCGCCGCTCCAGCGAGACGCCCGTCATCAAGATGATCTACGACGAGTACTTCGGCACGCCGAACAGCGAAAAAGCGCACAAGGTCCTCCACACGCACTATCACGAGGATAAGAGGATCTGACGCCACCTCCTTTCAACAAAAAAACCGCGGTCTCCGCGGTTTTTTTGTTGGCCGCTCATTCCGCCCCCTCCGCGGAGTGCCGCTCTATCCCCCTCCATGGAGGTCCTCTCGCGCGCCCTCTCCATGGGGGTCCTCTCTCGCGCCCCTCCGCTCTCCGCGTCATCCTGAGGGCGAAGCCCGAAGGATCCTGAAGAACGAAGTCCGTACTTTCCTCCTCGGGATTCATCGCTTCGCTCTGAAAGACGCGATTCCCTCGCTGCCCCTTTCAGGGGAAGTCCCCCGCAGGGGGAAAGGGGTTTGAACCCCCTCTGTCACTTCGTGACATCTCCACTATAAAGGGCGACAAGGTTCTTGCCCACCCCTTGAGTGGTGGGTGTCGAGCGAAGCGAGACGGAAGGGGTGTCATACAGAATCAGAATGACACCCCCTCAGTCGCTCACTTCTTTCGCGCCAGCTCCCCCTCAAGGGGGAGCCGAGAGAAACCCTCTGTCACTTCGTGACATCTCCCCTATAAGGGGCGACGAGGTTCTTGCCCCCTCCGTGGGAGGGAGGTAGGGGGGCCACAGAGGTATGGCGCAATATCAACACACGCAAAAACACAAGAAAGAGAAAGGAATATTGGAAAAGGAGTATATCCTCTGAAAATCTGTGATCATATAAAATTATGTGATTACCATATCTCAAACACAATTACTTCGCCCGCGCGGCATTGCCGCGCGGGCGCATCCATTAAAATGTTATTTCATTATTATCAAAATAGCAAAGACCAACAGCGGCCGTTTTTGGCATATGTATTAAGATTTCGGCGGGTCGCCGTTCCTCTTAGAGCTGAATTTTTCCAACCGTTCGGCAAGCTCTTCCTTCAATTCGGAGAGCGACTTGAACGGAAATACAAAGCTCGCCTTCTCCTTCCGCGCCTCCTTGCGCTCCAGCACGCTCTCTTTGAGTTTTTCGAAGTGGACGATGATGTCGTGTTCCTCGGCAAACTTTTTGATGCGGACGGAGAGGTGGAGCGAATGCCCGAGATCCACGAAGAAAACGCCGAAGAAGATGCCCACGACAAAGGCAAATTCGATATGGTGTACAAACCACGCCACCGCAGTGATGACGGGTTCATTGATAACGAAGTAGAAAAACGCGCTCACGAGTAGCCAAAAGAGGGAAAACAGCGGGCAGATGATGCCCTGAATGTTCCCCCAGCGGTCGGAATAGTCCCAAAGTTTGATGTTCATTCCCTTGATGAAGATGAGGCCCGCAATGTACTCGATGAGGGTCATCGTGACGCCCATGATGAGGATGATGAGGACGGCGTCGAGCCACGGCATGCCCGTCCGAATGGGTATGAGGGAGATGCCGAACAGTCCCGCGAGGCCGAATCCATAGAGCGGGAGGCAGGGACCCGTGAGGAAGCCGGGGTTGATCCACCGTTTTGCGGTGAAAAAGCGGCGGAAAAGGACTTCAAGGCACCAACCGAGGACGCTTCCGACAAAGAACAGGAAGCAGGCGACGAGAAAACCGTCGATAAAAGACATAAGCGCACCTCTTTACAGAGAAATTGTAACTGAATGCGGAGGTTTTGTCAAGAGAAAGAGTTCTGAAAAGAATCAAAAAATATTTGTCATGAGCGGGAGAAAACGCTTGACAGCGGAGCCGATCTCGCATATAATATGATATGCTTTTACTGAGGTGTAGCGCAGTTTGGTAGCGCGCTTGGTTAGGGACCAAGAGGTCGCGTGTTCAAGTCACGTCACCTCAACCAAAATACCATATATTGTGTGTATAACAGAGATGTCACCGCAAGATATGGTATTTATTTTTTGACAATTTTCCAAAAGGTTATTTTTTTGGGTAGGAATTTGGGTAGAAAACAGAATCAATAATCAAGTTTTTCTATCTCTTTCAACATAAATTCGTCCGAAAAGTGCATGTAAACGGCCGTAGTCATGTCCGAACGGTTGACGTGTCCTGTCCAGACATCGACCAC
>CANPZV010000005.1 GCA_947589285.1 uncultured Clostridia bacterium | reverse complement strand
GGCACTACAAGGTTCGGATTATTATCATTTGGTACTCCCGACGGGAATCGAACCCATAACTAGCCCTTAGGAGGGGCTTGTTATATCCATTTAACTACGGAAGCATGAAATTTGTTTTGTTGTTCGCTTCCCGTCTCCCGACGGGAATACTTCGCGCTTCGCGCTCGTGCCGCGCTTAGATAGAAACAGAACGCGCGCGGGGCGAACCCATAACTAGCCCTTAGGAGGGGCTTGTTATATCCATTTAACTACGGAAGCATGAAATTTTTTCAGTTGTTCGCTTCCCGTCTCCCGACGGGAATACTTCGCGCTTCGCGCTCGTGCCGCGCTTAGATAGAAATAGAACGCGCGCGGGGCGAACCCATAATGAGCCATTCGATGGGGCCTGTATATCCATTTAACTACGGAAGCGTTTCATCAAACTATTTTCATTTTACACCATTGTAAGGGAAAAATCAAGTGATTTTATGCTGTTTTGGCGGAAAGCCGATAATTCGTCCTGGATTTTCTTTTTCGTTTGTATATGTGGCAACGGAAGCAGAGGGGGGAGGTCGCTTCCTCCGTTTGATTTTTTCACGCAGAATACACAATTTTACAATTTTTCACAAATTGCGTTCAAATTCGCGCCTTCGCACTTTTACGCGGTTTTTGGTTGTAATTTCCTTTTTTCTATGATATACTTAAATATATGGATGAAAATCAGCGGCCCGAGGAAGGGGAACAGCCCTCCTTGCAGGAGGCGCAAGGCCAACAGGAAGCGGCGGAACTGCGGGCCGAAGCAAATCAAAATAAGATCGCGGAGTTTTTGCTCAACATTTTGCGGGGAGCGGCGATCGGCGTTGCGTTTATTATCCCCGGGTTTTCGGGCGGGTCGCTTGCGGTGATCTTGGGCATCTATGAACGCCTTGTCGGGTCGGTCGCCGATCTGTTCAAGGATTTCAAGCGCAGTATCATATTCCTGATCCCCATTGCCATCGGTCTTGTGCTGGGCGTCGCGGCGATGATCTTCCCCATTCAGTGGGGGCTGAACAACTACCCGATCCCGACAGCGTCCCTCTTTTTGGGATTCGCCATCGGCGGACTGCCCACCGTGACTGAAAAACTCAAGGGGAAACCCAAGCCTCTGCATTTCCTTGCATGCCTTTTGCCGCTTGTCCTTGCGGCGTCGCTCGCCTTTATTCCTATGGCAGACCGCCCTACGGACTTTCTCCTCGATTTGAATTTCGGCGGGTATCTCCTCCTTATCCTTGTCGGGGCGGTGGGGGCGTGCGCCCTTGTCATTCCTGGCATCTCGGGATCTATGCTCCTCCTCATCTTCGGGTACTATAACCCGCTCGTCCGCCTCTTCACCGACTACTTTTTGAAGGGGCAGAGCATCGGGCTGTGCATTCTCGTTTTCTTGTGCGCGGGCGTCGGAATGGTTGCGGGGCTTTTCGGGATCTCGATGATCATGAAATATCTGTTGAAAAAATTCCCGCGCGGGTCGCACTTTGCGATCCTCGGCTTCATCGTCGGGAGTATTCCCGCCGTGTATGCCTCGGTGATCCGTGAGACGGGCACCGCGATGCTGACCGACCCTTGGTACATCGTCGCGTCGGTCGCCATGCTCCTCGTCGGTGCCGCGCTCTCCTTCGTCCTCGTGATGTTTGCGAGGAAAAAATCGCAAAATCCTCCCTCAGAATGAGCGGGGCTGCCCGTTTGCCGTCCTCGCCGACGTGCAGGGGAGGACGGGGCGGCACATACAAAAACGGCTTGCTAAAAAGCGAGCCGTTTTTGTATGTTTCAAATCAGACTTTCAATAAACAAAGAATACATTTTTGGTGCCGATGTAGGTATCGATCTCATCGACGGTGACGAGTTTTTTATCCGCGGCGTAATCTTCCACATAGGCGTCGTATGCGTCGGCGATCTGCTCGGCACCCGTGCTTAAGAGCGTCACGGCCACCTCGTTTTCATCCTCAAAGTCCTTTTCAAAGGTGTTGATGTTGTCCTGTTGGATGAACAGCATGGGGATCTCCGTCTTGACCTTTTCGAGTTCGCCCTCCGCATTCGTCTTGAAGTACCACACTCCCTTGAATTCGATGTCGAAGCGGCGGGAAGCATCGAGAAAGCCCACGGTCTTGGAGTGAAGGCTTTCGCTGCTGCCGTTGATGTAGATCGTATCTGCATTCATTACGTTTTTCTTATCTTCCTTTTTGACGGAAGTGATGCCTGTGACATCATAGAGAGGGAACCACTGCGTGTCATAATTCTTGGAAGAGACCGTCTCCTTCACCTTGGAGCCGACAAATTCACCCGTTGCATTGTCGTATGCTTCGAGCGAACCCTCGATGATGAGGTCGTCACTCTCGCGCTTGTCGGCGATGATATAGGTGTAGGTATCATCCATGTGATAGTCGGCGACCGTCTTGATGTATTTCCCCGCGACGCCGTAGAATTCATAGAGTTTGCCGTTGACGCCGCTGTTCGTCTTGTCAAATTCCACCTGCCACTTGGCAACGCCTAAAACGCTAAGTGCCGCTTTGAGATGGCCTTCGCGGGTTTCATACTTCAGGACATTGCTGTCTGAGAGTTGGATGCGCACGGTGGATGCCTTGGTCAAATCGTTATAATAGACTTCAATGGCGGCCGTCGCGAGCCGAACGAGGAGTACGTTTTGCGTCTCGGTGAGCTGAATGCGGATGTCGAAATGCTCCATCTGCTTCTCAAAGAGGGCATAGTCGTCGGGGTTGTCGTTGATGAAGAGTTGGTAGGCATCGACGATCTTATCCTGCGCCGCAATAACGGCGTCGAGGTGCTTGGTGATGCTTTCCGCATAGCCGAAAATGTCATAGACGACGTTGAGCTGTTTGCCGATGGCCTTCTTACCGATGGTAGAAACGGGCACAAAGTCGGTGTTGAAGTCGGTGGGGGCGTTCTCCTCCGCCATAGCTTCGGGTTTGAGGGACGCGGGAACGTATTCCCAGACGTCGAGTTTCTTGGCGAGGAAATTCTTGACGATCGAAAGTGCCTTGCCCGCAAGGCTCGGATCGGGTTGAGGGTCAGGATCGGGATCAGGGTCGGGGTCGGGATCAGGGTCGGGGTCGGGATCGGGATCAGGATCGGGGTCGGGTTGAGGGTCGGGATCTTGATCGGTCTTGTCCGTGCTTCCGGCGGGCGGTTCGGGTGCCTTGCCGCTATCGTTGCCGTTGTCACATGCAGCAAAGGAGAAGATCATCACAAATGCCAATAAAAGCGTCAATATTCTTTTCATAGTTTTCTCATCTTATTTGTTATTTTTGTACTGCTTCATATTCCGCGCGAAGTTTCTTGATCTCAAAACATTTTTTGATGAGGGCGAGGGGGTAAGTAAAGCAGCCGATGATGAGGGCAAGGAAGAGGCCGATAAGGAAGAAGATGACCGAGAGCAGAATGGAGATCGCCCCGAGGAGGAGCTTTACCGTGATCAGCCAGATGATGCCGTTGAGGTCGAGATTAAAGATCAGCCCCGGCATGCGGAAACCGCGCGTGAAGAAGTCCATGAAGTCAAATAGCCATTCTCCCCAAAAGAGTTGGGAGACAAGCGCGAACGCGCCCACGCCGATGAGACACCCCCAGAATAAGCTGTTATCCTTCGTGACGATCGCGGCGATGAGAAAGATGACAATCACGGCGACGCCCGCGGCGGGACCCAAGATCATACCGCGGCGGAAGCCCTTCAAGGAGGTATCGAGTTCGCTCTTCTTTTCCTTGATCTGTCTCTTCTTCTCGCAGTCCTTACACAATATATATTCACGGACCCGTCCGCCGCCGCGGACGAAGTATTCGTCCCTCTCCTCGAGCGGGCGCGAACAATCATGGCAATAGCCTATGATCACTTTGGGGGGCGCAGGTTCCGCTGCTAAGACGGCAGTAGCGGAGACTTCGCTCAGCGGTTCTGCGGCGGGGTCGTCCTCGCCCTTCTGCGCGGCGGTCCCGTCCTCGGCGAGGAGTTCGTCAACGGTCACGCCGAAGATCTTGCTCATTCTCTGCAAGGTGCCGAGGTCGGGGTCGGAGAGGCCGTTTTCCCATTTGGAAACGGCCTGCGCGGTCACATTCAGTTGTTCGCCAAGCTCCGTCTGCGTCATGTTTTGCGCTCTGCGGTAGGAGGCGATCTTTCTCCCAAGTTTTATCATTTTTTTACCTCACTTTTGGCCTCATTATAGCACAAAACAACGGGAAAAAAAAGATTTTCCATTCAACTGTTGGTTGTATTTTTAGAATTTTGGTTGAATTCCGAAGGCGGTGCTTCTGCGGGGGCAGACATCGCGAAAGACAAAAAAAATGGGCGAAGAAAACTCCGCCCGAATTTTTATTTCAGAAACTTCTTTATGAGTGCGTCATAGCCCTTTTTGTAGGGTTGGTAGCGAATGGGGAGGTCGATCCAAGTCTTTTTATCCACGATGCTTTTTTTGTGGGTGAAGCAATCGAATCCGTCCCTGCCGTGGTAACTACCCATGCCGCTCATTCCGACGCCGCCGAAGCCCATGTTGGACGTTGCGAGGTGGATGACGACGTCGTTGACGCACCCGCCGCCGAATTTCACGCGCGTGAGGAATTTTTCCGTCGTTCTCTTATTTGCGCTGAACACATAGAGCGCGAGAGGGGAGCCGTCTTCGTTGATCTCTTTGATGACGGCGTCCTCGTCGGTATATGTCAGGACGGGAAGTACGGGGCCGAAGATCTCCTCCTGCATGACGGCGTCCTCGCGCGTTACGTTTTTGAGGACGGTGGGGGCGATGCGGAGCGCGGTTTTATCGGTCTCTCCTCCGCAGAAGATCTTCTCCCTATCGATGAGGCCGCAGATGCGCGTGAAGTGCTTTTCGTTCACGATCTTGCCGTAATCGGCATTGGCGAGCGGATCCTGCCCAAACTGCTTTGCGATCTGTTTTTTGAGTTCTTCGAGGAGCTGTGCCGCAACGTCCTCGTGCGCGAGGATATAGTCGGGCGCGACGCAGGTTTGGCCGCAGTTGAGGAACTTCCCAAAGACGATCCGCTTTGCCGCAAGGGGGATATTTGCCGTCTTATCGACGATGCAGGGGCTTTTCCCGCCAAGTTCGAGGGTGACGGGAATGAGCTTTTCGGCCGCGCGGCGCATGACTTCCTTGCCGACGTTGACGCTCCCCGTGAAGAAGATCTTGTCGAAGGGAAGGTCGAGCAGGGCGGAGTTCTCCTTTCTCCCGCCGAGTACGACGTTGACCGTTTCGGGCGGAAAGACCTCTTCAAGGAGCTTTGCCATGACCTCTCCCGTCGCGGGGGAGTAGGCGGAGGGCTTGACGATGGCGCAACATCCCGCGGCAATGGCGTCCACGAGGGGTTCCATTGTGAGGAGGAAGGGATAGTTCCACGGACTCATGATGAGGACACAGCCGTAGGGGGAGGGGAGGACAAAGCTCTTCGCGCTGAATTGGGCGATCGGCGTGCGGACATACTTCGCTTTTGCATATTTTTTCATATGCTTTTGCATATGACTGATCTCCGCAAGGGTCATTCCGACCTCGCACATATAACTCTCGGAGGCACTCTTGCCGAGGTCGCTCTTCAACGCCGCATAGATCTCCTGCTCATGTGCCTTGATCGCCGCATAGAGCTTTTTCAGGAGGCGTTTTCTTCCCCGTATCGGGAGGGTCTGCCCCGTCGCGAAATAGGATTTTTGCATGGCGAGCATGCCCGCGCTGTCGCATTGCGGGCGTTTTCTGATGCCACGGTACAGCTCTTCAAGCTCCTCCCTGTCCATGAGTTTGGGGACGGGATAGAGGGGATTTGCCTCCTTGTCGGCATTTGCGGCCATGCGCGGAATGTCCTCCTCGCGCATCTCAATGGAGGCGGGAATGCCAGTCTTTGCGTTGAGCGACGCGATCCATTCGATGAACTCTTTCGCCGCCGCCCCGTTGTCCTTTTCCGCGCTCACGCCCGTGAGCCGCGCGAGTTTTGCGAGCCTCCTGTGACAGCTCTTCCCGTATCGTTCCAGCACATAGGGGAGGAGGGTGGCGTTCGTCCTGCCGTGCGGATAGTTGTACGCGCCGCCGAGCGAATGGGCGATGGCGTGTACATATCCGACGTAACTGATCGTGAAGGCGAGGCCCGCGTCGAACGCGGCGATCTGCATGTTCTTTCTCGCCTCGAGGTCGTCGCCGTTCTCATAGGCCCTGAGAAGGTTCTCTTTGATGAGCTTGACGGCGTTGACGGCGCGCTTGCGCGTGAAACGGGTGGTGGATTTTCCGATGTAGGCCTCCACGGCATGCGTCAGCGCGTCCAGCCCCGTCTCCGCGGTGGGAGCGGGCGGGAGCGTTTTCGTCATCATTGGGTCGAGAAGGGCATACCCCGGCGCGAGGCAGAAGGAGAGGATCGTGAACTTGTAGTGCGTCTTATCGTCGGTGACGACGGCCGCGATTGTCGTCTCGCTCCCCGTGCCCGCCGTCGTCGGGACGGCGATGAAGAGGGGCTGTCTCCCCATGACTTTCAGAATGCCCTTCATCTTCAGAAGGCTCTTCTTCGGCTTGATGATGCGGGCGCAGACGCCCTTTGCGCAGTCCATGGGGGACCCGCCGCCGACGGCGATGAGACAGTCGCACCCTGCGGCTCGATAGAGCGCGAAGGCCTCCTCGATGGCCGAGACCGTGGGATTGGCGGGCGTTCTGTCGAAGATCTCATATTGCACGCCCGTAGCATCCAAAGCGGCCGTCAGCGGATCGGTCAATCCATGGGCGCGAACGCCCGCGTCCGTCACGATGAGGGCCTTTTTCTTGCCGCGCTCGTGGATGAGCGAAGCCGCGTCGCCGCAGCTGTGGAGCTGTTTCGGAATGCGATAGGGCATAAAGGGGATGGCGATGCGGAATATCGTCTGATAGACCCTGCACCAAACTTTCCTGAAAAAATTCATATCTGACCTGCCTCGAAGTTATTGAAACAATTATACAGAGAATAGTTCATAAAGTCAACTAATATTGTCCGCTTTGACGTCATTTTCCGAATTTTTTTTGCGTTTTTGAAGGGCAAGAAAGGTCAAAATGATGTGCAGAGCGCAGAGAACGCCGACAACGGCCGTGAGGATCCAAAATACCGTGTCCTGAAAGGAGCCGTGGCCGAGGTCGGGAATGAGCGTTCCGCCGACGTCAAAGAGGAAATGCACAAAAATGCACAGCCATACGTTGCCCGTGTAGAGGAGCATGACTGCGAACATACAGCCGAGGAGGAAGGTGTACCCGACCTGCAAAAACACCGCCCCGACGTTGCCTGAAAAGAGATTCAACAGGTGCATGGCCGCAAAGAGGGCGGCAGAGAGGAGGACGGAAAAGAGATCTTTGCCCTTTTCGCCGCGCAGAAGGGGGACGAGCAGGGCGCGGAAGAAGGTCTCCTCGAGGAGGGCGACGCCGAGGCACTTCAAAAGGAAGAGCCACAGAAGGTCGGCCCTGTCCACGGCGGCTTCCCCGCCGATCAACGCCGAGAAGGGGAAGTTGACGACCGCAACGGCGAGGCAGGGGACTGCCCAAAGGAGATGCAGGGGCCTCCACTTCCCGCAGAAGGGCGCGCCGAACCCCTTCATGCACAGGAAAAGGACGAGATAGACGCCCGCAGCGAGGCGGGGGACAGTTTCCCCCAAGAGGAGAGCAAGCGTTCGGTCCTCGATCGGGAAGATGTCAAACCCGAACAGGACGACGAGCGCGGCGCACGGGACAAAGAGAATGAGGAGAAGGACGTCACGTTTCTGCATCGTTCTCCTCCGTTGGCGCGCCGAATTTTGCGAAGATCTGCCGCAAGAAAAGGCGATATACAAAGATGTAGGCGATCCCGACGAGAATGAGAAGGAGTGCGGTGAGCTGTGAGGGGGTCAAAAAGGACAGCCCCGAGGCACCGCGTTCGTCGTCGCGGAAGAATTCGATGATAAACCGCCATACGCCGTAGGCGATGAGATAGACGCTCGCATTGAGGGTCCCCTTCTTTTTGAGGAGCAGGACGACGAGGACGGCGCACAGGGCGAAGAGGAAGAGGGATTCAAACAGCTGTATCGGGACGCGCTTCTCCCAGACGCCGTTTACGAACATCGGAAGGCCGAGTTCGCTCACTCTGCCATAGCAACAGCCGTCGAGAAGGCACCCGATCCTCCCAAAGGCGTGCGCCAGCACGATGCAGGGGGCGATGAGGGAGAGCATAGCGTTGAACTGCGCAATGTGCTTTCCCTTGCAGAAGAAGTGGCCGAACGTGAAGTAGAGAATGAGAAAGACCGCCGCCGCACCGATGAGGCCGCCGTAGAACGTCGTCCCGACGCCCCACTGAAAGACGCCCGTCTCCAAATAATTGTAGAAGCTCTGGAAGAGGGCGGCAAAGAGATACCCGCCGACGATCGCGCCGACGGAGACGAGAAGTGTCAAGACAAACACGGGGTAATCGATCCCGGCATTTGCATAAAGCACGCGAAAGAGGACCATCGCGGCGACGATGCCCGCGAGGATCATCCAATAATAGAGATCAAGTCCCAAAAAGACGATGTTCGGTGCCATGGCAATATTATATCACACTGCGGCTGTCCGCGCAATGAGGAAATCGCGAAATAAGTGAAAATTCGTACAAAAAAGGGTAAGAGACATGAAAAAACCCCGCAGGCGCAACCGAGCGGGGAGTGACGATGTGTTATTTTACCTGAAACTCCGCATCAGGCCGATGACCTTGCCGAGAATGCGGACGCTCTCCTGATTTTGGGGGACGATGTCGTCCATCGAGGTGTTTTCGGGGTGAAGGACGACTTTCCCATCCTTTTTATAGAAGCGTTTGACCGTCGCGCCGTCCATCGTGCCGTCGTCGAACATGGCGACGACGATCTCGCCGTTTTCGGCCGTCGGCTGCCGCTTGACGATGATCTTATCTCCGTCGAAGATCCCCGCGTCGATCATGGATTCGCCGTGGACGCGCAGGAGGAAGAGGTCGTCGCCCTTGAATTCCGCCTCGGGGAGGGTATAATAGCCCTCGTTATTCTCCACAGCGAGGATGGGCTGGCCTGCGTTGACGACGCCGAGCAGGGGAACGCGGACGGAGGAGTTCCCGCGCACGACCACCGAGCGGTTCTTCTTTTCCGCCTTGTTGAGATACCCCTGTTCGCGCAGACGGTTGATGTAATCATAGGCCGTCGCCGTCGATTTGATGTCGAGAGCGGCGCAGACGTCGCGGACGGAGGGGGGAAATCCATTTTCATCATTATAACGGCGGATATAGTCGAGAACGTCCATCAGTCTGTCCTGTTTGATCATTTTTTCACCTCACAAGAGCATTATAACACATCTCGCCGAAGAATGCAAACAAATGTTCCATGTTTTTCAAAAATTTTTGTTGCTATTTTTCTCTTTGCGTGTTATACTACAGACATGGAAACAAAGATGTGCGTCTTGGATGAGACGAAGGAGTGCGACGGCTGCCTCGAGTGCATGGTCTGCGATCTGGACCCGTCAAAGCCCTGCGATAACTGCGGGAAGTGCCTCGACATCCGCGACTATGCGACGATCAAGATCGACAGGGTCATCATGGATCCTGACTACGATCCCGATAAAAAGGAGTGAACTTTTCGGCATACACGGCGGGAATGATGACGTCCGCCTCCGCGCCGTCGTCCGTGTAGGAGACGGCCCGCTCCGTGCAGTACGGCCTGACCGCGCTGTATTCGGCCATCTTATCGTAGGGGATGAGGAGTTTCGCCCTCACATAATTGTCCTTTAAGGCCTCAAAAATGCGGCGTTTCAGCCCGTCAAGGCCCTGATCCTTTGCGGCGGCGATACATACGGCGTCATGGGGGAGTGCTTCCGCGGTACCGATAAGGTCGCATTTGTTCATCACGACGAGATAGGGGGACGAAAATCCCATATCGCGGAGGGTGGAGAGGGTCGTTTCGAGCTGCATCATATAGTCGCCGCTTGCGTCGCAGACGATGAGGGCGAGGTCGCAGTTGAGCGCACTTTCGAGGGTGGAGCGGAAGGCCTCGATGAGGTGATGGGGGAGTTCCTGCAAAAAACCGACGGTGTCGATGAGGAGAAAGGGGATCCCTTCGATCTCAAAGGACCGTGCGGTCGGGTCGAGCGTCGCAAAGAGGGCGTCCTTCACGAACACGTCCGCACCCGTCAGGCGGTTCAAAAGGGTCGATTTGCCCGTGTTTGTATATCCGACGAGAGCGATCGTTGTGATCCGCTCTTTTTTTCTGCGCTGTACCTGCATGGCACGGCGTTTTTCAGTCTCTTTCAGCCGCTGTTCGAGGAAGCGGATGCGGCTTCTGATGTGCCGTCTGTCCGTCTCGAGCTTGGTCTCCCCGGGGCCGCGCGTCCCGATACCTCCCCCCAAGCGGGACAGAGCCTCGCCCTTCCCCTTGAGGCGGGGATATAAGTATTTGAGCTGGGCGAGTTCGACCTGGATCTTGCCCTCACTGCTCACGGCACGGAGGGCGAAGATATCGAGAATGAGGGTCGTCCTGTCGATGACCTTCCGATCGTCGAGTGCCTTGGAGATGTTGAGCGTCTGGGAGGGGGAGAGGTCGCCGTTGAAAAGCACGGTCACGTCCAGCCCCGTGAGCCGCTCCCTCAGTTCGGCGAGTTTGCCCGTGCCGATGTAGGTGGCGGGGTCGATCTCGCGGATGGTCTGATAGATCGTTCCGCCGTATTCCGCGCCCGCGCTCTCGATGAGGGAGACGATCTCTGCGTGCAACGCCTTGGACTTTTCGCCCTCGACGGGCTGGATGACATAGATGATCTCAGCGTTCAATCGTCGTCCTCCTCGCCGCGGTGGAGCCTGACTTTCCCCGCGACAGAGCGGCGGTTGTCCTCCGTGATGGCGGCATAGTGCTTCCGCGTGGTGTTGACGTCCTTGTGCCCGAGGACGTCGGCGACGATGTAGATGTCCTTTGTCTCGCGGTAGAGGGCGGTGCCGTAGGTGGAACGGAGCTTGTGCGGGGTGATCTTTTTGAGCGGCGTGACGATCTTTGCGTATTTTTTGACGAGATTTTCGACGGCACGGACGGTGATGCGGCGGTATTGCATGGAGAGAAAGAGGGGAGCGGGGGTATCTTTGGGGACCTTCGGATCTCCCTTTTTCTGTTCGAGATAGGCGGCGAGCGCGTCGGCGACCTCGTCGGAGAAGTACAAAATGGCCTGATTTCCGCCCTTGCGCGTCACGACAAAGGAATTGTTGTCGAAATCGATGCTCTCGTCGTTCAGCCCCACAAGCTCGGAAATACGGATGCCCGTCCCGAGGAAGAGGGTCAGGATCGCCGTATCGCGGATCATCGTACGGTCATGATAATGGATGGCGTGTCCCGAGAGGCCGTTTCCGTATTCGGCCGTGGTCAAAATTTCGTCGATCTCATCGCCTTCAAGGCGGACGATCTCCTTTTCATGGAGTTTGGGCGTCGAGACCTTGGCGGCATTGTCTACGCCGATGAGACCCTTGTTGAAGAAGTATTTGAAGAGGGAACGGACGGTGGAGAGCTTTCTCGCCTTGGCGCGTTCGTTGCAGGAGAGCTGTTTGCCGCCGAAAGTGTAGTGGGAGAGGTAGGAGAGGAAGATCTCGATGTCCGTATCGGTCACCTGCTCGAGATCTTCGAGGGTGATCTCCTTGGGCGATCGATTCTTGAATTTTTTGCGGGAGAGGAAGTCGAAAAAAATGCGCAGGTCGTAGGCATAGTTGAGGCGGGTGAGGACGCTCGTGCGGTCCTCGACGCCGCGGAAAAAATCCTCGCAGTACTCGGGGAGTTCGTCGAGGAGGGTGTCGATGCGGTCCAAATTCTTCAGATTCCGCTCCTGATAGTAGGTGAGATTCTTTTTTGCCATGGAAACATTATAGCGCGAAATGGGGCAGATGTCAATTTTACGAATAGTTAAAAGGGGAAATTTGCAAAATTTTTTCGGTGGGGAGGGGAAAATTGCCGACGGGCATACACATCGAACTATTCGTAAAATCAAGCTTTTACGAATAGTTCAGGGCAAGAAAGGGGTATTTTGGGCAGATTTTCGGTAGTTCGCGCTATTTTTCCCGAACGATCTTCCGTCTTATCATTTTATTTTCATCTCGGAAAAAATTGCGCATTTTAATTTTCGGAAATTTTTTCCGCGGACATTTCTAATGATTTTTTCAGGAATCGTTCTGCGTTTTTTGCGAATGTTCCGTACAGCCGTGCAAATATTTTTCCGAAAAAAATTATTTCCGCATCGCCGTTTTGTCTGATTATGTCGAAAAACGCCTTGATAGTACTATGTCTGACATAGTAATTATGTCAGACATAGTATTTGGTCAAAATTCCGTATGAATTGCCGTGAACGGCGATCTTTTCGGGAAAAAGCTCCCCCGATAGCACTTCCTTCCACGTTCCGTCAAAGTGAAGGCTGTATTCGCAGGTACTGCGGTTCACATAGACGGCGACGCTCATCTTTTCCGTCTTTCTCATATAGACGATACAGCCCGTGTCCGCAAAGACCTCTCTGTAATTTCCCGTGGCAAAGACTTCTTTCAGCGGGCCGTTCCGTATCCCGCCGAGAGTTCGGTAAAAGCCGTGCAGTTCCTCGTCGATGCCGTCCCAAGGGAAGCACCCGCGGCAGAACGGATCCTGATATCCCTCCATGGCGGCCTCGTCGCCGTAGTAGACGCACGGGACACCGGGGAGCGTATATTGAAGAACGGCGGCCATTTTAACGAGTTCTTTGGCCTTTTTTCTCTGTTCGTTACTCAGGCGCAGGACGGCCATTTTCTCCCTTTCGTCGCAGCTTTCGCCGCCGAAAACTGTCAGAATGCGCGGCGTGTCGTGTGAGCCGAGGAGATTCATCAGGCAATCGAGCGTCTGCTTCGGGTAGTTGTCGAGCAGCATGGCGATCGTCTCGCGCAGGATATAGGTCATTCCCGTGCGGACAAAGTTGATGATCGCGTCTTTGAGCGGATAGTTCATCACGCTGTCAAGTTCGTGCCCCTGCAAATACTCCCTTCTGACGTCGTAGGAGATCTTGTTGGAGGCGTCCTCCCAGACTTCGCCGATGAGGATGGCGTCGGGATCCACACTCTTGACCGCCTCCCGAAGGTCTTTGACAAAGAAATCGGGGAGTTCGTCCGCGACGTCGAGGCGGTAGCCGCCGATCCCATGCCCCAGCCAGTGCTTTATGACGCCGTTTTCGCCGAGGATAAACTCCTGATAGCTTGCGGAGGCCTCGTTGATCTCGGGCAGGACGTCGATCCCCCACCAACATTCGTAGAGCATGGGGTATTCGTGGAAGATGTACCAATCGGCATAGGGCGAATCCTTGGATTGGTAGGCCCCGAGGCTGTCGTACTTGCCGTATTTGTTGAAGTAACGGCTGTTGTCGCCCGTGTGGTTGAAAACGCCGTCCAAAATGATGCGGATGCCGAGCGTTTCCGCCTCCTTCACGAGACGGTCGAAGTCCTCCTCCGTCCCGAGAAGCGGATCGATCTTCATGTAGTCACCCGTGTCGTAGCGGTGGTTGGAATACGCCTCGAAGATGGGATTGAGATACAGGACGGTGACCCCGAGGTCCTTGAGATAGCCGAGCTTTTCGCGGATGCCGTTCAGATTTCCGCCGAAAAAGTCGTTGTTGAGGATCTTCCCCATCTCATTCGGACGGAAGGAAGGAAGTCCCCCCCAATCGTAGCGCAGGATCTTGCCCTCCGCAAGCGGATAATTCCCCTCGCCCCTGAAAAATCTGTCGGGGAAGATCTGATACATGACGCCGCCCTTGAACCATTCGGGCGTCTCGTATTCCTCGTCAAAGACGGTGATCTGCCAATCTGCGGCCGTATCGGAGAAGGTCCCCCGCCGCAGCGTTCCGCATCCGAAAACCTCCCCATCGATCTCAAAATGATAGAAATAAAGCCCCGTGTGGTGGAAGATCAGGCGGATAGAGAAACAATTTTCCTCCCGTTGCATCGGGAAATACCGCCTTTCGCCGTCGTTTTTCCATAAAACAAGCATACATGTTTGAGCGGAGAATGTTGATTCTCCGCCCTCCATGATGCTATAGAGATGAAGCGACAGCGCGCACCCCTGCCCAATCGCGCCGCGCAAACTCTTGCAGGTGCGGTCCAGCGGGTCATAGTAAAAATTCATTGCGGTGAAATTATTTGTTCAGCGGTTTCAGATTCCAGATCTTGGTTGCGTATTCGCGGACGCTCCTGTCGGCGGAGAAGTACCCCGCGGCGGCGATGTTGTTGAGCGATTTCCTGTTCCATGAGAGCTTATCCGTGCGGTACAGCTCCGTCATCGCGCTCTGCGTCTTGACATAGGAGTCGAAATCGGCAAGGCACATGTATGGATCCGCGACGGGAGCATTGCGGAGGAGATAATTCGCGATGTCGGCGAACGAACAGCCGTTGAACCCGACGATGAGCGATTCGATGATCTGCCGCATCGCATAGTTTTGGTTGTAGTAAACGCTCGAATTGTAGCCGCTGCTCCAAAGCTGTTTGACTTCATCGGCTTTGAGGCCGAAGATGAAGATGTTGTCCGCCCCCACGCGTTCACTCATCTCGACGTTCGCGCCGTCGAGCGTCCCGATCGTGAGCGCGCCGTTGATCATGAACTTCATGTTTCCCGTGCCGCTCGCTTCCTTCCCCGCGAGAGAGATCTGTTCGGAGATCTCGGAGGCGGGCATCAGCTTCTCGGACATGGTAACATTGTAGTTCTCCATGTAGATGACGTTGAGTTTTTCATGGATCTTGGGGTTCTTGCGGATATCCTCGGCAAGGAAGCAGATGAGTTTGATGATCTGCTTGGCCATGTCATATCCCGCGGCCGCCTTCGCGCCGAAGATGTACGTCTTGGGAACGACGTCGAGATCGGGATTTTCCTTCAAAGCATTGTATTCGGCGATGATGTGCAGGACGTTGAGAAGCTGCCGTTTGTACTCGTGCATGCGCTTCGCCTGTACGTCGAAGAGCGTTTCGGGATCGACGATCGCACCCTGATAGGCCTTCGCATAGGCGGCAAACTGCTGCTTTTTGATGCGTTTGATCTCTTCGAGCCGTTTGAGAACGCTCTCGTCGTTCTCGAATTTCTTGAATTCGGCGAGCCGTGAGGCGTCCTTCGCATAGCCGGGGCCGATGCACTCGTCGAGCAGGGCGCACAGTTCGGGGTTGGATTGGTTGAGCCAACGCCTGTGGGCGATGCCGTTCGTGACGTTCGTGAATTTTTCGGGCGTGTATTCGTAGAAGTCGTGGAAAATGCTGTCCTTGATGATCTGGCTGTGGAGTTCGGAGACGCCGTTGACGCTGTGGGAACCCATGACGCAGAGATTGGCCATGCGGACGGTGTTGTGGGACAGGATCGCCATGCGGGAGATCTTGTTCCAATCCCCGGGGAACCTATGCCAGAGGTCGTCGCAGAAGCGGCGGTTGATCTCCTTCAAGATCGCGTGGATGCGGGGCAGTCTGCGGGCAATGAGGTCCTCTGCCCATGTCTCAAGTGCCTCTGCCATGACCGTGTGGTTGGTGTAGGCGCAGGTCGCCGTTGTGATGTTCCATGCAACTTCCCAGCTGTAAAAATTCTCGTCGAGAAGGATGCGCATGAGTTCGGGAATGGCGAGCGCGGGGTGCGTATCGTTGATGTGGATCGCTGCCATATGCGGCAGAAGATCCAGGGAACCATAGCGGCGTTTGTGGTCTGCGACGATGCACTGAAGGGACGCCGAGACGAGGAAATACTGCTGTTTCAGGCGGAGAGACTTGCCCTCATAATGGTTGTCGGAGGGATAAAGGACCTTGGAAATGAGCTGTGCGTCGCTGTCGTCGCGCATGACGGCCTCATAGTTTCCCTGCGAGAAGAGCTGCATGTCGAACTTCTGCACCGCCCTCGAACGCCAGAGGCGAAGCACGCTGACGGCCTCCGAATCGGCACCCGAGACCATGATGTCGCAGGCGATCGCCTCGACTTCCTTGGCATTGTGGTAGAGGGTCTCCATGCCGTGGTCCGTCCACTTCTCCTCAAGTTCGCCGTCAAAGCGGACGATGAACTGTTTATCGGAACGCTGTGTGAGCCACGCTTCCCCCCCGGGGAGCCAAACATCGGGGAGTTCCATCTGCCAGCCGTCCACGATCTTCTGTTTGAAGAGGCCGTATTGGTAGCAGATCGAGAATCCCATCGCAGGATAGTTCTGCGTCGCGAGGCCGTCCAAAAAACATGCCGCGAGCCGACCGAGGCCGCCGTTCCCGAGGCCCGCATCGGGTTCTTCCTCATAGAGTTCGTCAAGAGAGACGTCAAGTCCTTTCAGGGCGTCGGAGAGCGGTTTTTCTATGCCGAGATTGTAGATGCTGTTCTTGAGCGAACGCCCCATCAAAAACTCCATGCACAGATAGTAGACGCGCTTTGCCTTCGCCGCCTTGATCTTGAGGTGGAATTTCTGCCGCTTTTCGAGCATGATGTCCCTCACGCTCATGACGACGGCCTTGTAGATCTGCTCTCTCGAAGCCTCCTGCGGGCTGACGCCGAAGTACCGCTCAAGTTTGCCCGCGATCAGACGCTTTGCTTCCTGTTCTGTCAATTTAGCCATGTATTTGTTTTCTCCTGCAAAAAAAGTGTATTATTTCAATAATCCGAGATACATTTCCTCATAGTAGTGCGCGGAGGAAGCCCAACTGAAATCGGTCGTCATGGCCCTGTGGACGAGATTCTTCCATATCTCGGGACTATGATAGACGCCGATCGCCTCATTTATAACATAGAGCATGTCATAGGCGTTGTAATCGCGGAAGGTGAAGCCGTTCCCGCCCGCGCCGAAAGGCGTAATGCTGTCGCGCAGGCCCCCCGTCTCGCGCACGATCGCGACGGTGCCGTAGCGGGACGCGATCATCTGCGAAAGGCCGCAGGGTTCGCTCTTTGAGGGCATCAGGAAGAGATCCGCACCCGAATAGATCTTCCTTGAAAGGTCGGAATTGAAGGAGATGATCGAGACGACCTTCCCCGGGTACCGTCTTGCAAGGTCGGCAAAATAGACTTCATACGACGAATCCCCCGTCCCGAGGAGGACGAACTGCATATCCTGCCGGAGTGCCTGTTCGATGACCTCCTTGACGAGATCGAGGCCCTTATGGGTCACGAGACGGGTGATCATGGCGATGACGGGCGTTTGCGGCTTCACGGGGAGATTGAGCATGCGCTGAAGCTCCTCTTTGCAGACCGCCTTCCCCGCCATATCGTCCGCGCTGTAATTTTGGAAGAGCGAAATATCCGTCGCGGGGTCGTAATAGTCGGGGTCTATGCCGTTGAGAATGCCGCGAAGTTTGAATTCGTTCCTGCGGATGATGGGATCGAGACCGTGCGAATAGTAGGGATCTTTGATCTCCTGCGCGTAGGTCGGCGAAACCGTCGAGAAGCACTCGCAGCACTCGATGGCCCCCTTCATCAGGTTGATACAGCGGTCATATTCCACAAGGTATTGGAAATGATAGGAGATCCCGAAGAGGTCCTCGAGGATGTCGAGGGAGTATTTGCCCTGATATTCGATGTTATGGATGGTGAAGCATGCGCGGATGAATTGGTATTCGGGACGGAAGCAATAGATCGTCTTGAGATACAACGCCGCAAGGGCCGCCTGCCAATCGTGGCAGTGCATGACGTCGGGATAGAAGCCGATGAAGTTCATCGTCTCCATGACGCCGCGGCAGAAGAAGGCGAAACGTTCGCCGTCGTCGTAATACCCATAGCACCCGGGACGCTTGAAATAGTACTCGTTGTCGAGGAAATAATAGGTCACATTGTCCTGCTTATACTCGAAGATACCGCAGTATTGGTTCCGCCAAGACAGAGTGACATAGGTGTTGCCGAGGAATTTGAAGTCCTTCCTGTACTCCTTTTTGATGTCCTGATAGAGCGGGATCATGACGCGCACGTCATATTGGTCTGACCGCGCCAAAGCCTTGGAAAGGGAGCCGATGACTTCTGCAAGCCCTCCCGTCGAGATGAAGGGCGCGGCCTCGGAGGCGACAAAGAGGATCTTCTTCTTGGCCTCCACAAGGATCTCGGGCGTCGGCTCGGCAACGGGCGTCTCCGCCTTCCCTGCGATCTCCGCTGCGGGGAGATCGTCCGCGCGTGCCTTCTTTCCCCTCTTCGCTGTTCTTTCACTCATGAAAATTTCCCCCTGTCGATATTTTAGAGCATTCTGCCCTTTGCGATGAAGTAAGGCAGGGCTTCACAGCCCGCAAGTTTCCGTCTGTCGCGGATGACGGCGTTCTTGTCCGTGATAACGCAGTCAAGCGTGACGTTGGAGCCGATAACGGTGTCCTGCATGATGATGGAATTCCTGACGACGCTCCCCTTCCCGATCTTGACGCCGCGGAAGAGGATGCAGTTTTCGACCGTCCCTTCGATGACGCACCCGTCGGAGATCAGGGAATTCTTCACGGTAGCCCCGTCGATATACTTGCTCGGAGCCGAATCGCGGACCTTTGTGTAGACGTCGCGCGCGCCGAACAGTTCGTCGCGGACCTCCTTGTGAAGGAGTTCCATGCTGTGGCCGTAATAGTTTTGGAGGGAACTGATCGTCGCATAGTACCCGCCGAACTTGTATCCGTAGATGCGGAGCGCGTCAACGTTCTTGGCGAGGATGTCCCTGCCGAAGCTCGAAAGCCCCCGCGTCACGGCCTCCTGAATGGTGTTGATCAGAAATTCCCTGCTCATCACCATGATATTGACATAAAGATTGTACTTGCCGCCCTTGAGCTTGGGATTGATCTTGAGGCCCTTGAGCCGACCCGTTTCATCGGGCATGAGCGTCATATAGTAGGAGGACTGGACGGGTTCGGTCTCCTCGTGGTAGACCATGGTGATGTCCGCCTGCCTCTCCTCATGGAAGTGGATGATCTCCTGGAAGTTGACGTGCGCGATGCCGTCGCAGTCTGTGATGACAACGTAGTCCTCGTTGCGGTGCGTCAAAAATCCCGTGATCCCCATGAGAGCTTCGAGGCGGGTCGTGTAGGGCGCGTCAGTCTCGTTGGAGTAGGGCGGGAGCAGAATAATGCCGCCGTCCTTCCTTGCGAGATCCCAATCCTTGCCGCTCCCGAGGTGGTCGATGAGCGACTGATAGTTGTTCTTCGTGACGATCCCGACCGTCGTGATCCCCGAATTCACCATGTTGGAGAGGGTGAAGTCGATGAGACGGTATCTTCCGCCGTAGGGAATGGAAGCCATTGTCCTGTGGCGGGAAAGCTCGGGAATGTTTTCATCGTGAATATTGGAAAAAATGACGCCTACTGCAGAATGTGCCATTGTCTTATTCCCCCTTGTAATCTTTATCTATGATCTTTCCGCCCGCGACATTGCCCGAGACGGAAATGTTCCTGCCGAGTACGGCGATCCCTCCGCCGCTCTCCTTGGGTGCGCCGACGACAGTCCCCTCTTCCACGGTGACGTTCTCGTCTATGATCGAATAGAACACCTTCGCGCCCTTTTTGATGACCGTCCCCGCCATGAGGACGCTGTCTACGACCTCCGCCCCCTCTTCCACGGTGACGTTGGAGCCGATGACGGAGTTTTGGACAACGCCGTCGATCTCACAGCCGAGGGCGATGAGCGAATTGCTCACGACAGCATCGTCGCCGATGTGTTCGGGAGGCGCAAGCGGATTGCGCGAATGGATCTTCCAATCGGGATCGCCCACGTCAAAGGCGGGATCCTCGCCGAGGAGGTCCATGTTGGATTCCCAGAGCGAAGAGATCGTTCCGACGTCTTTCCAATACCCCTTGAAGCGGTAGGAGAACATCTTCTCCCCCGCGTTGAGCATGGCGGGAAGGACGTCTTTGCCGAAGTCCTTGGAGGAATTCGGGTTCGCGTCATCCTCCTCGAGGTATTTGAAGAGCTTTTCGGCCGTGAAAATATAGATGCCCATGGAGGCGAGGTTGCTCTTGGGCTGCTTGGGCTTTTCCTCAAATTCGTAGATGGAACCGTCCTCGTTCGTGTTGAGGATGCCGAAGCGGGAGGCCTCCTTCATCGGGACCTCGATCGCCGCGATCGTGCAGTCCGCCCCCGTCGCCTTGTGTGCGCGGAGCATCTCCGCATAGTTCATCTTATAGATGTGGTCCCCCGAGAGGATCAGCACATAGTCGGGATCGTACTTCTTCATGAAGGGCAGATTCTGATAGATGGCGTTTGCGGTCCCCTCGAACCACGACTGTTTCCTCTTGGCCTGATAGGGCGAGAGGATATGCACGCCGCCATAGGCGCGGTCCAGATCCCACGGCTGGCCGTTCCCGATGTACTCGTTCAGCTCGAGCGGCTCATATTGGGTCAGGACGCCCACCGTGTCGATGCCCGAATTGATGCAGTTGGAGAGCGGGAAGTCGATGATCCGATACTTCGCGCCGAAGGCAACCGCGGGTTTTGCAATGTTATTTGTGAGCGCGTAAAGACGGGAGCCTTGCCCGCCCGCAAGCAACATTGCCACACATTCTTTTTTTCTCAACATATGTTATACCCCCATGAATTTTTTATTTGGTCCCCGTCCTCTTGGGAGAAGCGGGTTCATAGACGAGATAGAGCGTCGTGAGCTTCGGCATCGGGATCTGAAGGGAATATTGCTTGCCGTGGCTGGGTTTTTTCACCGCAGTGAAGGTCTTTTTGGGCAATTTCCCCTCCCCGCCGAATTTTTTCTCGTCCGAACAGAAGATCACCTTGTATTTGCCGCGCTTGTTCACGCCGAGGAGATAGTCCTCCGCGTCAACGCCCGAAAAGGAGGTCAGACAGATGATCTCGTTGCCCTTCCTGTCGCGGCGGATAAAGGAGACGATGTTCCTGTCTGCGTCGTCGGGCGCGAGCCACTCAAAGCCGTCCCAGCTGTCCTCGATCTCAAAAAAGGCGGGCGTCGCGGCGTAGAAGCTGTTGAGTGCCTTGACGTAATCGGAGAGTTTCCCGTGGAGTTCGTAAGTGTCGCGGAGGAAGAATTCGATCCCCTCCTTGTAGTCCCATTCCTTGAACTGGCCGAACTCGTACCCCATGAAGTTGAGCTTCTTCCCGGGATGCGCCATCATGTAGCCGAGGAAGGACCTCACGCCCGCGAACTTTTCTTCATACGTCCCGGGCATCTTGTTGATGAGAGAACACTTGCCGTGGACGACCTCGTCGTGCGAGATCGGCAGAACGTAGTTCTCCGAGAAGGCGTACATCATGGAGAAGGTCAGTTTGTTGTGGTTGTTCATGCGGAAGTAGGGATTGAGGCAGAGATAGGAGAGCATGTCGTTCATCCAGCCCATGTTCCACTTAAAATTGAAGCCAAGCCCCCCAACGGAAGCGGGCTTTGTGACAAGTCCCCATGCCGTACTCTCCTCTGCGATCATCATCGCATACGGGAAGCGCAGGAAAACGGCCTCGTTGAGGCGGCGCAGGAAGGCGATCGCTTCGAGGTTCTTGTTCTCCCCGTAGATGTTGGGGACCCATTCCCCGGGGCGTTTGTCGTAATCGAGGTAGAGCATGGAGGCAACGGCGTCCACCCTCAGCCCGTCCACATGGAAAATATCGAAGAAGTAGCACGCGGCGGAGATGAGGAAGGAGAGAACTTCCTCCCTGCCGTAATCAAAGCGGCGGGTGCCCCAGCTCTTGTGTTCCATGCGGTCCCACTGGCCGCTCTCGTAGAGGGGCTGTCCGTCGAATTCATAGAGGCCGTGCGCGTCCTTGGGGAAGTGCGCGGGGACCCAATCGACGATGACGCCGATGCCCGCCGCATGGAAAGCGTCTACAAGATACATAAAGTCCTTCGGCGTGCCGAGGCGGGAGGTGACCGCAAAATACCCCGTCACCTGATACCCCCACGAGCCGTCAAAGGGATATTCGGTCACGGGCATGAATTCCACATGCGTATAGCCCATCTCCTTCACATAGGGCACGAGTTCCCGCGCGAGATCGCGGTAGGAATAGTAATTCCCGTCCTCGTATTTTTTCCACGAAAGGAGATTGACTTCATAGATGTTGACGGGCGAAGCATAGATGTTCCGCTTGGAGATCTGCTCAAAATAGGCACTGTCCCCCCACGCATACCCGTCGGTATCGTAGAGCTTGGACGCGGTTGCGGGAGGCGTTTCGGTATGAAAACCGACGGGATCGGCCTTGTAGAGCAGCCGCCCGTCCGCGGCGGTGATACAGTACTTATAGACGTCATACTGTTTCAGCCCCGCGATGAAGAGTTCAAAGGATTCGCCATCGATCATGCGCTCCATGACGTTTGCATTCGGATCCCAGCCGTTGAAGTCGCCAACGACGGAGACCGACCTCGCATGGGGTGCCCAGACGCGAAAGACGTACCCCTCCTTTCCGTCCTTTACCGCCCTGTGGGAGCCGAAAAGCTCATAGATGCGGTCATTTTTTCCGTGATGGTACAGGTAGAGCGGGAAGTCCGTCTCTTTCATCGGTTTGTCCATATGTTTCCCTCAGTGCGCCGCGGCGTGGATTGCGGGAAGTCCCGCATCCTTCCGCCCGAACCTCTCCTATTATACTATATTTTGCGCGTACTTTCAATACCAAAATTCAAATTTTCGGACATCTTTTTGAAAAAAAGTAAAAACCCCGCCGACGGCAGGGCTTCGGTGGGATCTTGGGAGCAAAATCGCGGTGTTTGGGAGGTTTTCCCCTCAGTCCCTTATCGACTTTGCGACGTCATAGATGTTGCCCGCGCCAAGGACGAGGACCATGTCCTTCGGCCCGATCTCCCGTTTCAGATAGGCGGAGAGCCGTTCGGGCGAGGAGATATAGACGGCGGATGGAAGCATTCCCGTGAGCCGCACCGCGCTCCCCGCAAAGTCATACGCCTCCCGCGCGGCATAGGTGCTGTAGATGACGGGCGCGTCCGCCTTCGAGAGCGCGGCGATGAAGTCATCCATGAGGTCCCGCGTGCGCGTGAAGGTATGCGGCTGAAAGACGAGGCGGACCTTCCCCTCGCAGATGTGTTGTGCCGTGAAGAGCGTCGCGGCGATCTCCCTCGGATGATGGGCGTAGTCGCAGACGAGCGGAACGCCGCAGAACGTCCCCACCCGTTCGAACCTGCGCCTGACGCCGTGGAAGTACTCGATCCCCCTCTTGATCTCCTCGGGGGTGATGCCGAGGAGGCGTGCGCACGCATAGGCGGCAAGGGCGTTCATCACGTTGAATACGCCGATGACGTTCAGCCTGATGCGCACGACGGGAATGTCCTTCTCCTCCACGGTGAAGGAGTAGATCTCCCTGTCGCTCCTGAGAGACGTCGCGCGGATATCGCCGTTGTGGAGGCCGAAGGAGAGCGCGTGCGGAATGGAGCGGGCATGAACGTCGTCGGCGTTGACGACGGCCATCTCCGATTTCGCGGCGAACTCTCTGTACGCCTGAAGAAGTTCGGCCTTGGTCTTATAACAGTCGGTATGGTCGCGGTCGCAGTTCAGGACGACGCCGATCTCGCTTTTCAGTTCCAAAAAGCTCCGCTTGAACTCGCAGGCCTCGGTGACAAAATACTCCCCGCCGTCGCAGAAGTAGTTTCCGAGTTCCAGATCCTCCCCGCCGATGTGGCAAGTGAACGGCCTTTGGCAGGCCCTCAGGATATGCGCAAGCATACAGCTCGTCGTCGTCTTGCCGTGGCACCCCGCGACGGAGACGACGTGAGTGAATTCCCCCGCGACCGCACCGAGCAGTTCCGCGCGGGTGACGACCCTCTTTTTTTGCTCCCCCGCACTCCTTAGCTGCCTGTTCGACGGGAGGATCGCACCCGTCACGACGACAAGATCTTCAAAGATCTCCTCATCTTCGCCGATATGCACGGGGATCCCCCTGCGGCGGAGCATCTGCGTAAACGAACTCTCCTGCGCGTCGCTCCCGCGCACCGCAAACCCTTTGTCTTTGAGACAGCACGCGAGCGCGCTCATACTTACTCCGCCGATCCCGATAAAGTAAATGCCCGAAAATGAGGCGATTTCGGCAAAATTCATACCGTATTTTATGAAAAAAATAAAAATTGTGTGAATTTTTTGATAAATTAAGCTAAATATATTTAATATCCATTGTTTTTTCCAAAAAAAGTGATAACATAGTGAACAGAACGTTATGGGAGGACCAAACTTATGACAATTGGAGACGTAAGGATTCGCCAAGTGCGACACACCGACGGGAAACTTCGCGCGGTCGCTTCGATCACGATCGATGATTGTTTTGTCGTACACGACATCAGGATCTTCGAACGCGACGGCGCATACTTTGTGGCCATGCCCAGCCGCAAGGCATCGGACGGGACCTACAAGGATATCGCTCACCCGCTCAACACGGAGACGCGCGAGTATATTCAGACTGTCATTTTGGATCGTTATGCCGCATTTTTGAAGGAAAATGCCGACGAGGATCCGCAGGACTGAATCGGACAAAGAGGAGAACGGCCGTTCCCCTCTCTTTTTTACTCCCCAAGGGGAGCTTTTTTATTTTTTCTTGTCTCTTTCCGCGTTTTCTGCTATAATATCTGCTACAAAGACAGAGTTACTGCTGATAAAACGGAGGAATTGCCATGATCCTGAATGTCGGACTGAGAACGGACATCGTAAACTGCTATACCGATTGGCTCTTCCGCAGGTTCGAGGAAGGGGTCGTCTATGCGCGGAATCCCCTCTTCACCGCGCGGGTCAACATGTACGAACTTACCCCCGAAAAAGTTGATGGCATCAGTTTTTGCTCCAAGAATTACGCGCCCGCGCTCAGCCGCCTCGGCAAGGTCGTCAACCGCTTCCGCACATACTTTTTCTATACGATCACGGGGTATGGGAAGGATCTTGAACCGCATATCCCGCCCGCAGAGGAGAGCGTCGAGACGTTGAAAGAACTCTCCCGCATCGTGGGGAAGGAACGCCTCGTATGGCGGTACGACCCCGTCCTCATCACCCCGAAGTATTCTCCCGAGCGGCATATCGTCGTCTTTGAACGCCTCGCCGCGGCGATCTCTCCCTATGTGAGCAAGTGCATCTTCTCCTTTGTGGAGATGTTCATCATAATCGACAAGAGGATTCCGGACATCATCCCCCTCAAAACGGAGACAAAGCACTATCTGGCCGAAAATTTTGCCAGGAGCGCGAAAAAATACCGCCTCCCGTTGCAGATCTGCTGTGCGGAGAGCGGATATGAGGCGTATGGCATCAAGCGGGAGGGCTGTCTCACCCTCGAGACGTTCGGGAACGCCAACAACTGCCGCTTCAAAAACATGCGGCACTTGGGCAACCGCGCGGGGTGCAGGTGCATCGTGAGCAGAGACGTCGGCTGGTACGATTCCTGCCCGAACGAGTGCCTTTACTGCAACGCAAACCGCGGTATCGAGGACGTGCAGACCAATTATTCCCTGCACGACCCGGCTTCTCCCCTCCTCATCGGCCATGTGAACGAGGGTGACGTCCTTTTGAAGGGCGTGCAGAACAGTCTCCTGATGCACGACGGGAAACAGATCTCCCTCTTTGACTTTTAGATGACTACCCCTTGATGAGTTTTGCGAGGAAGAATCCCTCAAAGAGTTCGGTCGGGGCGACGCAGACCGTCCCCTGCATGGAGGGAAGGCGGGGAATGCCGTCGAAGAACCCGATCGGCTCGATGCGGACGTTGGGCGGGAGGACGGTCTTCAAAACCTCCTCATTTTCGCGCTGCAGGACCGAACAGGTCGAATAGATCATCGTTCCCCCCTTTTTCAGGAGACGGAGTGCCTTTTGGAGCAATTTCTCCTGAAGGCGGGCGCAACGCGCCACATATGCCGCGTCGATGCGCACAGGTTCGCCGACGACCGTCCCGCTCCCGCTGCACGGTGCGTCGAGGAGGATCTTATCGAAAGAAAACCGTTCGTCGAGGGCAAGCGCGTCCGTGCAGAGCGCGGTCACCCGCCCCGCTCCCTGCCGATCGAGATTGAATTTCAGCCGTTCAAAGCGCGTTCTGTCCCGCTCGCAGGCGGTGATGAGTGCCCTTCCTCCCGAAAGTGCGGCAAGTTCCGTCGTCTTGCCCCCGGGGGCGGCCGTCATGTCGAGTATGCTCTCCCCCTCCTGCGGGTCAAGAAAGAGCGGCGGCAACATTGAGGAAAGACTTTGGAGATAGATCTTTCCCTCCGCATAGAGCGTCGTCCTGTGAAGCTCTTCCTCCCTCGTCCCCCGCAGAATGAGCGCGGAGGCGTACCAAGGGACGGTCTCAAACGAAAAACCTGCCTTCAAAAGGGCAGACTTCCCCTCTTCGGCAGGCAATTTCAGAGTGTTGATGCGGAGCGTCACGGGACGGGAGACGTACCCCGCCCAGATCTTTTCCGCGGCCGCTTCGCCGTAATCGGAGCATAAAAGCTCCCTCAACGCCTCATTCACTTGATGGTACCGATCCACTCGTCGATGTCCTTTTCGGGCGTGACGAGTGTTTTTTCGTTAAATTTGACGCTCAGTATGGGGCAGACGGTCGCGCCGCGGAGAGCCTTCTTGAAGTCGCTCGGCGTATGGCCGAGCCAGCCGCCGTTCGTCGCAAAGGGGTAGACGGTCTTTCCCTTCCACGAGACGGATTTCATAAAGCTCTTGACTGCGGGCGCGAAACTGTACCACCACACGGGCGTGCCCAAGATGATCGTGTCGTATTCCGAGACGTCGGCGGCGAGCGGATAGAGCTGGGGAATATAGCCGCTCTCCACTTCCCTCTTGCCGAGGCTCACGAGGACGTCATAGTCGTCGGGATAACGCTTGACGGTCCTGATCTCGGCGATGTCTGCGCCGAGAGATTTTGCGATCTTCCTTGCGATCGTGCGGGTATTTCCGCCGAATGAATAATAGACCACTAATTTTTTCATGCCATCCCTCCCTTAGGATCAATAGAATGTTGCGACCTCGTCCTCCTCGGAGAGAGGTTGGGTGCGCTCGGCGGTGTAGACCTTGAGGACCGGCCCCTTTCCGCCGTACAGTTTATGAAATTCGACGTCGATGCGTGCCGTGATGCGGAGCCATTCGTTGGTGTGAAGCCCTAAAGCGGGATCCCCCTCGCAGACGAGGCCACTGTAAGCGATGTCGGCCGCGCAACAGGTCATGACGAGGCGTCCGATCCCGAACGTCCCCTCCTTCATCTTCCTGTCGAGGGCGACGATGCCCTTGACCGAGACCGTCTTTCCGTCGTACTTTTCGGGTTCTTCGCGGAGGTCGCGGTAAAAGTAAGCGTAGTCGCGGTCCTCCACGTCGATGACGGGTGCGTCGATGTCATAGGGAAGCGGATCCTCGATGTCGTCGTATTCGGCCCGCCCTCCGACGTATTCATAAACAATGTCGGGCCTCCGCGAGGCGGCGCGGACAATCTTATGAAGCTCCTCTTTTTTGAGTTGGGGCTTGAAGCGGTTGAACACGACCATATCGGCATAGCGGATCTTGTCATAGACGAGCTGGCGCATGTTTGTGTTGTAGCTCAGAAACGTGTTCGCGTCGAAAAAGGTCATTACCTGCGCGATGAGCCAGCCGTCGGGCATCGCCTCAAAGAATTTATCGAGGAGCATCATGCCGTTCCACTCGACGACCACCCGCTCTGCCCTGTTCTCCCGCGCGATGCGGGTGAGGTTGGGCATGGTCAGTTCGGCCTCGGTCACCTTTGCGACGGCATACTTGCGCACCGCAAAGCGGGAGGGCGTGTACTCCTCCTCCCCCTCTTCGCAGACGAGAAGCAGGGTCTTTTCCCCCGAATCGAACCGCTCGTCCTCGAACGTCTCCTGAATGAATTTTGTCTTTCCCGCGTCGAGAAACCCCAAAAACAGGTAGACAGGAACTTCCTTCGGCATAATTTACCCCAAAAACAGTGTTTTCAGCTTGGCTTCGTCGATGTTACAGCCGATGACGCAAAGCCTCCCCGTGACGGCGGGTTCCCCGCCGCGCAGATCAGGTTCCCCGGGAACGAAGTCAAAGTAGATCCACCCGTCCTTGCCGTTCACATAGCCCTTTGCGCGGAGGACTTGCCCGTAAACGCCCGAATCGAGCGTTTCAAGGGCCTTTTCGATCTCCTCGCGTGTGAAGGTCTTGGCGGTCTCCACGCCCCAGCTCGTAAAGATCTCGTCGGCGTCGTGGTCGTGATGATGGTGATGATGTTCGTGTTCATCCTCATCGTCATCGTGATGATGGTGGTGATGATGTTCGTGTTCGTCATCGTCATCATCGTCGTGGTCGTGATGATGGTGATGATGTTCGTGTTCGTCATCGTCATCATCGTCATCGTCGTCGTGATGATGATGGTGGTGATGATGATGTTCGTCCTCGCCGTCATGTTCAGCCTCGGCGGCGAGCTTTTCAAGTTCGGCGTTGAGGCTGTCTGTCTTTTGCATGGAGAGGAGGATATCCTTGCCGTCGAGCATGGACCAATCTGTCGTGATGACGGTGACGGAGGTGTGTTCCTTCAGCAGGGCGGCCGCCTCCTCCGTCTTGGCTGGATCGGAGGTGTGGGAGAGGACGATACAGCTTGCATTCTCCACCTGGTCGAGGAAGAATTCGCCGAAGTTGCGCAGGTAAACTTTGCACTTCTTGGCGTCAACGACGGTGCAGAAGGCGTTGAGCGAGCTGTTTTCGACCTGTGCGCGCTGTACGGCCTTGATGACGTCGGAGAGCTTCCCGACGCCCGAAGGTTCGATGAGGATACGGTCGGGTGCGAACTGTTCGGCGACCTTTTTGAGTGCCTTGGCGAAATCGCCCACGAGCGAACAGCAGATACACCCCGAATTCATCTCGGTGATCTCGATGCCCGCTTCCTTCAAAAAGCCCCCGTCCACGCCGATCTCGCCGAACTCATTTTCGATGAGGACGACCTTTTCCCCGACGTATGCTTCCTTGATGAGTTTCTTGATGAGCGTCGTCTTTCCCGCGCCCAAAAACCCCGAAAAAATATCGATTTTGATCATTTTCATGCCTTCTTTTTACTTTTCAATGAAATTTCTGTCAGAATGCCCAGTTGCCGTTCTTGAAGATCTGCACTCTCTCGCCGCTCTTGGTGACGCCGACGATCTCGAGATCCTCGCTCCCGATCATGAAGTCAACATGGATCGTACTGTCGTTGATGCCCTTGGCCTGAAGTTCTTCCTTCGTCATGTCCTCAAAGCCCCTGACGCATTCGTTGAATCCCCTGCCGAGGGCGAGGTGACAGCTCGCGTTCTCGTCGAACAGCGTGTTGTAGAAGAGAATGCCCGTGTTGTTGATGGGGGAATCATAGGCGATGAGGGCGCATTCGCCGAGCATCTTCGCCCCTTCGTCCATGCCGATCATCTTCTCGAGAAGTTCCTGATTCTTCTTCGCCTTGACTTCGACGACCTTTCCGCCCTCGAAACGGACGGAGAAATCCTCGATGAGTTCGCCCTGATAGGAGAGCGGCTTGGTGGAATAGACGACTCCCTCCGCGTCCCCCGCTTTGGGCGAGATGAAGATCTCCTCGCTCGGGATATTGGGGTTGAAGTAGGCACCCGACAGGGTCTCTTCCCCTCCGCCGCAGAAGCGGCTCCCGTCGATGAGGCCGACGCGAAGATCGGTCCCGTTGGAGGACTTATATTCGAGTGCTACGAGTTTGAGCCTGTCGAGATAATCGCATCTCTCCGCGAGTGCGTCGTTGTGGCGGTGCCATTCCTTGACGGGATCGGGTCCGTCCGCGCGGGAGGCCTTCAAAATGGCGTCCCAAAGGCGTTCCACCGCACTGCTTGCCGTCGGCGCGTCGGGAAAGACCTTCTTTGCCCACGCCTTGGAGGGCACGGCCGCGATGCACCATTGGTACTTGTTCTCCATCTTGTCGCGGATGGGTTTGATCGTCTTGGAACGGGTCATGCGGACGGCCGTAAATTTTTCTTGGTCCAACCCCTTGAGACCGTCGGGATCGGCGGATTCGAGGTAGAGCATGGCGGGAAGCTCCTCCTTGCGGTATTCGAGCTTTTCGATCTCCCATTTCGCAAACGATTCGAGCGTCTCCTGCGTCTCGTATTTGTAGTGCGTGGCAACGAGGGGCTGGTGGGACCACTCCACGGTGACTTTCCCCGCGCCCGCCCTGTAAAGCTCTTCGACGACCATTTCGACGAATTCTGGCTGGTCGAGTTCGGCGTCTACGACGACCCATTGCCCCTTTTTGACGTTGATCCCCGTCTTTGCGAGAAGTTTTGCGTATCTTTTGAGTTGCAGCTTATTCACTTGACTTTTCTCCTTGTTAATAATGTTACCTTATATTATTATAACCCAAATTTTGCCAAAGTCAACCGCAAAATAAAAAAAGGCGAAAATTGCTTTTTCCGATGCAAATTTCGCCCCCTATTCCAAGTACTATGTCAGATATAGTACTATGCTCCCGCTCTTAATTGTGCGTTTCAGGTCGAGAACGCGCTGGTTGGAGGATCCCCGAAATTTCAGGCGGATGTCTTTCAGCGGTTCTATGAAGGGGCCGTCCACGAGGATGTCGATAAGGGAAAGAAGTTCCCTCACCCCTTCGCCGTCGTCCTCTTTCAGCGTCCCGTCCGCATAGGTATAGCCCGTGTAGCACCAGACGTCCTTCGCGGGGAACCTCCTGCGGAACTCCTTGACGAACGGAATGAGCGCGGCCCTGTTTTCGGGTTCGAAGGGATCCCCGCCAAGGAGGGAAAGGCCCGCGATGTAATCGGGAGAAAGCGCGTCAAAGAGTTCCTCCTCCGTCTCCGCCGTGAATGGCTTCCCATACGAAAAGTCCCACGCGACCGCATTGAAACACCCCTTGCAGTGCCGCCTGCAACCTGAAACAAAGAGGGAGACTCTGACTCCCTCTCCGTTTGCGATATCACATTTTTTGATCTCTGCGTAGTTCATATCAAATCACAGGTGCAAGACGCGCTCCCTGATCTCCTGCGTGCGGCCCTGATTCCAGAACTGCGTTCCGATGTAGCCGCAGGTGCGGCGGGCGACGTTCATCTTGCTCTGGTCGCGGTTCCCGCAGTGCGGGCATTCCCAAATGTACTTCCCGTCCTCCTCTACCGTCACGATCTCGCCGTCGTAGCCGCAGACCTGACAGTAATCGCTCTTCGTGTTGAGTTCGGCGTACATAATGTTATCATAGATGAACTGCATGACAGCGATGACGGCGGGAATATTGTCCTGCATGTTGGGAACTTCGACATAGGAGATCGCCCCGCCGGGGGAGAGCTGCTGGAACTCGCTCTCGAACTTCAGCTTGGTGAAGGCGTCGATCTTTTCGGTGACATGGACATGATAGCTGTTGGTGATATAGCTCTTGTCGGTGACGCCGGGGATGATGCCGAACCGCTGTTGGAGGCACTTGGCAAATTTATAGGTCGTACTCTCAAGCGGCGTGCCGTAGAGCGAGAAGTCGATGTTGTGCATCGCCTTCCATTCCTTGCACTTGTCGTTCATGTGCTGCATGACGGACAGAGCGAAGGGCTTCGCCTCGGCGTCGGTGTGGGATTTCCCCGTCATGTACTTTGTGCATTCATAGAGGCCCGCATAGCCGAGCGAGATCGTAGAATAGCCGCCGTAGAGGAGTTTATCGATCGTCTCCCCCTTCTTGAGGCGGGCAAGCGCACCGTACTGCCAAAGGATGGGAGCCGCGTCGGACAGCGTGCCCTTCAGCCTGTTGTGGCGGCACATCAACGCCCTGTGGCAGAGTTCCAGCCTCTCATCGAAGATCTTCCAGAACTTCTCCACATCGCCGCCCGAGGAGAGCGCGACGTCCACGAGATTGATCGTGACGACCCCTTGGTTGAACCGCCCGTAGTACTTGGGTTTGCCGTTTTCGTCAAGGTAAGGCGTTAAAAAGCTGCGGCAGCCCATGCAGGTATAGCAGTGGCCCTCGCCGTTCTTGTCCACCTTGAATTCGAGCATCTTCTTCTCGGAGATGTAGTCGGGGACCATGCGCTTTGCGGTACACTTCGCGGCGAGCTGGGTGAGATACCAATACTTGCTCCCCTCGCGGACATTGTCCTCTTCAAGGACGTAGATGAGCTTGGGGAAAGCGGGCGTGACCCAAACCCCCGCCTCGTTCTTGACGCCCATGATGCGCTGTTCGAGGGTCTCTTCGATGATCATCGCAAGGTCCTCGCGCTCCCTCTCGTTCCTCGCCTCGCCCAAATACATAAAGACAGTGACAAAGGGAGCTTGCCCGTTCGTCGTGAGCAAGGTCACGACCTGATATTGTATGGTCTGAATGCCCCTCTTGATCTCCTCGCGAAGTCTCTTTTCGGTGATGCGGTCGATCGTGTCGGCCATGACCGCGACGTCTTGGAGTTCGCTCTCGACCTCCGCGCGGATCTTCTTGCGGCTGATATCGACAAAGGGCGCGAGGTGGGTGAGCGAGATCGACTGCCCGCCGTATTGGTTGGAGGCGACCTGCGCGATGATCTGCGTGGCGATATTGCACGCCGTGGAGAAGGAATGGGGCTTCTCGATGAGCGTCCCCGAGATGACGGTGCCGTTCTGCAACATGTCCTCAAGATTTACGAGGTCGCAGTTGTGCATATGCTGGGCATAGTAGTCGGCGTCATGGAAGTGGATGATCCCCTCCTCGTGCGCTTCAACGATGTCGGGCGGCAGAAGGAGACGTTTGGTGAGGTCCTTGCTCACCTCCCCCGCCATGTAGTCGCGCTGGACGGAGTTGACCGTGGGATTCTTATTGGAATTCTCCTGCTTGACTTCCTCATTGTTGCATTCGATGAGCGTGAGGATCCGCTCGTCGGTGGTATTCGCTTTCCTGACAAGGGCACGGGAGTAACGGTAGGTGATATATTTACGCGCGACGGCAAACGCCTTTTGGTCCATGATCTGGTTTTCCACAAAGTCCTGGATCTCCTCAACGCTGACAGCACGGTTGAGGTCGCCCGCGAGTGCGGTGACCTTGCCTGCGATCATGTTGATCTGATCTTCGGTGAGGCGGTTGTCCACGCTCACCTCATTGTTTGCCTTCCTGATCGCGCTGATGATCTTCTGGATGTCGAAACTGACCTCTGCGCCGTTCCTTTTGATGATCTTCATAACTTCTCCTCGTAAATACCCTTATCGACCCCCAAGGGGTGAAAAAGCGTCCCCCGAAGGGAACGCTATTATCATACAACATATATTGAAATCTGTCAAGCATTTGGGCACAATATTTTGATAAATTTTTTATTTCAATCACAACATCTTGTGGTTATAAGAAAAAATAAAGGTATTTCTCGGTGAAACAGAGGGCGCAAATGTTACACGCTTAAAGACAATGCTTTCCGCCCGTAGATCTACCGCCCGCGGGCCGGGGATCAGAACTCCGTGACCTTGAGGTTGCCGAAGATCTCCTCATATTTTTCCCGTGCGAAGGAGATCGTCCCGAACGTCGTGACAGCCGCCGTCCCCGCCGCGACGCCCGCGCGGAGGATCTCGGGAAGGTCGGCCCCCTGCTGCATCATGTTCGCCACCGCAGCGACCATTGCGTCGCCCGCGCCGACCGTGGAATTGACAGCCACGTTGATGCTCTTGCAGAAGAAGTTCTTCGTGCCGTTCGTCAGGATCGCCCCGTTCCCGCCGAGGGAGAGAAGGACGCTCTTTGCCCCCCTGTCGAGAAGTTCATGGCACCCCTGCAACATCTCCGTCCTGTTTTTGAGCTTTCTTCCGAGCGTATTTTCAAGCTCTTCGAGGTTTGGCTTGACGAGATCGACCCCCGCCTCGAGTGCGGCGAGAAGCCTCTCCCCCTCCGTGTCAACGATGCGGAGCGACCGCGGATCGACCGAACGGAAGAGGTCGCGGTAATAGCTGTCGCCCACGCCGCGGGGCAGACTGCCCGAGATGACCGTGACGTCCGCAGAGGCCGAGGAGGTCTGGATCATGTGCAGAAGCTCCACGAGCTTATCCCCCTCCACCTGCCCGCCGACGTCGTTGATCTCGGTGAGCATGGAACGCTTGTCGATGCACTTATAGTTTTCGCGGACCCTGCCGCTGTTCCATACGAATGTAAACCTGACGCCCTCGCGGTCGAGCGCGTCGATGAACATCTGGCCGTTTTCGTTGTACATGAAACCCGTCGCATGCGCTTCGCCGCCCAATCTCGCCACGCCGATGGCAACGTTGAGAGCCTTCCCCGTGAAGGAAAGCGTCTTGGATTTGACCATGTTGACCTTGCCGACGTTGAGCGAATCGAGTTCGATGGTGACGTCCACGCTCGGACTCATGCAGACCGTTAAAATCATTATTCCCCCCCCTTGCGGCGGTCCCTTTGCGGGGTCGCCGTCCCACTTTTTACATCGAGATCATCTGAAGCGTCTCATAGAGTTCATAGTTGAACTTCTTTTTCATGGAGATCGCCTCGATGATGTCCATATCCACGATCTCGTTCCTGTGGATGCCGACAACGCGGTTGCCGATGCCGTCTTTCAAAAGGCGCACGGCCTTGTTCCCGAACTGCGCGGCGAGCATTCTGTCTGCCATGGAGGGTGAACCCCCGCGCTGGATATGACCGATCGTCGTGGCGCGGACGGAATACGTCGTGACCTCCTGCAACTTCTTCGCAAAGGCGTCGGCCGTGACGGCCCCCTCTGCGACAACGATGATATTGGAGCGTTTGCCGTTTGCACGGGAGCGGTTGATGCGCATGACGATATCTTCGAGGTCATAGGCGATCTCAGGGACGACGATGATCTCCGCGCCCGAGGTGATCCCCGCATACAGCGCGATGTCGCCGCAGTGACGCCCCATGACCTCCACGACGGAGATCCGCTCGTGCGAATTCATCGTGTCGCGGAGCTTGTTGATGACTTCGAGGCAGGTGTTGACCGCCGTGTCGAATCCGAGCGTGTAATCGGTGTACTGAAGGTCGTTGTCGATCGTCCCGGGGATGCCGATCGTCGGGATGCCGTAATTTTCGGTGAGGCACTTCGCGCCGCGGAAACTTCCGTCCCCGCCGATGACGACGAGGCCTTCGATCCCGTGCTTTTCAAGGGTCGCGACCGCCTGTTTCTGCCCGTCTACCGTGAGCATTTCGAGGCATCTTGCCGTCCTCAATATGGTGCCGCCCCGCTGTACGATATCCGAAACGGAGCGCATCTCCATCGGGCGCATGGTGTCGTCGATGAGGCCCGCATATCCCCGTTCGATGCCAAAGACCTCCATTCCGAAATAAATGGCCGTGCGGACGACCGCGCGGATCGCCGCATTCATGCCCGGCGCGTCGCCGCCGCTGGTGAGTAAACCGATTCTCTTCATATCATCCTCCATGCTCCCCCCTATTATAGCACACACTTTTCAAAAAAGAAAGGGGTTTGGGGAAAACTTTTTCCGAATTTTCAAACAATTTTAATACAGGGATCGGGGAGGTACATTCTGACCTCCGCGAGCAGGGCGCGGGAGAGCCTTACGCTGTATTCGAACCGCTTGTTGTTATGTAAGATCTTGACCTTCGTCCCGCCCTGATACCCCTCGAGCGCGTCGATCAGTTCGCCGAAGTCCTCCTCGGGAAGAGATCGCGCGTCAAGCCACAGGACCTGTTCGGAAGAGGTCTCCTGTGCGGGGGCGGGCTTGTCGTCGGGCTGGAGAGCTTCGATGGTATCGACGATGATGACGGGTGCCTTCTCCGCAGGGAGGTCGATCTTCCCCTTGATCCGCACGACCGCGTCCTGCCTGATGAGCGGGCGCGTCTTGTCGTAGATCTTGGGGAAGGCAAGGCATTCGACGCTCCCGTAGAGGTCCTCCACGGTGATGAACGCCATAAACCCGCCCGACTTCGTGCTGATCTTCTTGACGGCGGAGATGATCCCCCCCATCATGACGGGATCGCCCGCCTTGACGAGGTTGTACGTCCTGTCGTGCGTCTCCTCGTCCTCCTCATAGTCCGTGAGCATGCCCGTGTTGAAGGTGCAGTCGCGGAACTTATGGGCGTATTTTTCAAAGGGGTGGCCGCTGACGTACACGCCGAGGATGGATTTTTCCTTGGAGAGCAGTTCCTCCTTTTCCCATTCGGGAATATTGGGATAATCGGCCTTGGGTGCCTCCTCGTGAATGATGCTCCCGAAGAGGGAGATCTGCATCCCGCTCCGCTCTTTGTCGAGGGCCTGAATGCGGCGCATGAGATCCTCGTAGACGGCGGCGTATTGGGAACGGTGGTGCCCCATGCTGTCGAACGCACCGCCCAGGATGAGTGCCTCCACCATTTTCTTGTTGATAAAGACGATACACCGCATGAGAAAATCGGAGAAATCGGCAAACGGCCCGTTCTTCTGCCGCTCCCTGACGACGTTCTCCATTGCCCCGATGCCGACGCCGCGCAGGGCGCACAGCCCGATGCGGATGCCGTCCCCTTCCACCGCGAAGTATGCCTTGGAGCGGTTGACGTCGGGCGGAAGGATGCGGATATTCTTCTCCTTCATGTAGACGATGTACTTGGCGATCTCGTCGATCTTGGAGATGCGGTTGTTCAGAACGCCCGCGAGGAATTCCTTCGGATAGTATTTTTTCAGATAGGCCGTCTGGTAGGTGATGACGGCGTAGGCCGCCGCGTGGGACTTGTTGAAGGCGTAGGAGGCGAAGCTCTCCATCTGCGCGAACAGTTCCGCCGAGATCTCGGGCGGGATGCCGTGCGCCTGACAGCCCGAAATATTGCCGTAGATGGGATTTCCGTCCTTGTCCTTCCCCACCACCTTGTCGAGGTCGCCGTAGATGAACTTCTCCTTCTGCGCCATCAGCTCGTTGAGGTGCTTCTTAGCCATGGCGCGGCGGACGAGGTCAGCCTGTCCCAAGGAGTAGCCCGCGAGATTTTGGAAGATCTGCATGACCTGCTCCTGATAGATGATGACCCCGTACGTCTTTTCGAGAATGGGCTTGAGCAGGGGCGTGAGATAGTGGATCTTGTCGGGTTCCGCCCTGTTTTTGAGGTAATCGGGGATGAAATCCATCGGCCCGGGACGGTAGAGAGAGATCCCCGCGATCAGATCTTCGAGGCAGGTCGGGCGGAGCTGTTTCATGAACCGCTTCATTCCCCCCTGTTCAAGCTGGAACACGGCGTCCGTATCCCCCTCGGCGATGAGGTCGTAGGCACCTTGGTCGTCGCAGGCCTGGCCGAACTCCACCCGCACCCCGTAATCTTCATAAACGTAGTCGAGCGTCTTTTTGATGTCGGTGAGCGTCGTGAGGGCGAGGAAGTCCATTTTCAGCATGCCGATGGATTCGACTTCCTTCATGTCGAATTGCGTCGTGATGTCCTCCCCGTTGCGGGAGAGCGGCACGTTGTCCGCGATCTTTTTGCGGCAGATGACGACGCCCGCGGCATGCATGGACGTATTGCGGGGCATGCCCTCGAGCCTCAATCCCATGTCGATGACCCGTTTCAGCGTCTCGTCCGACCGATAGATCTCGATGAATTCGCCGTTGCGCTTGCCCTCGAGATCGGAGACCTTCTTCCGTGCGTCGTCAAGTTTGCCCTCGAGGTCGGCGAGCTTCATCTTCTCCTCGTCGGTCTCGACGGTCCCCCCCTTCATCTCCTCAACGGCGCGCTCGGCGTCCGCCGCTTTCTTTCTGCGGCTCTCGATGTCGAGGCCGAGCAGTTCGCGGATCGTCGATTTGCCGTCCATGAGTTTGGTGACGCGGTCTGTCTCGGAATAGGGCACGCGCATGACCCGTCCGACGTCTTTTATGACGGCGCGGGAGGCAAGGGTACCGAACGTGACGATCTGCGCGACGTTTTCGGGGTGATAGCGTTTGCGCACATATTCGATGGTCTCCCCCCGCCGTTCGGTGCAGAAGTCAACGTCAAAGTCGGGCATGGAGACGCGGTCGGGGTTCAGGAAGCGTTCAAAGAGAAGATCGTAGCGGAGCGGATCGACGTCGGTGATGCCGATGGCGTAGGCGACGATGCTCCCGACGCCCGATCCCCTCCCGGGGCCGACGGGAATATCGTGGGACTTTGACCAGTTGATGTAGTCCCAGACGATGAGGAAGTAGTCGGCGAATTTCATCTTGATGATGACAGAGAGTTCGTACTCCGCTCTCTTTTTGATCTCCTCGGTGAGGTTGGGATACCGCTTGGGCAGCCCCTCCCACGTCAGCCGCGTCAGATACTCGGGCGAGGGCGTGCCGTCGTCGGCCGTGTAGAGCGGAATGAGAGACTTATCGTAGACGGGCGAACCGTCGTCTTTGAGGTCGAAGGGCGTGTCGGTATCGGAGACCTTATCCGCTATGGCGCGGGTGTTGGAGATCGCCTCGGGCAGATCGGGGAAGAGCGCGGCCATTTCGTCGCCCGATTTCATGTAGAATTCGTGCGTCTGCATCTTCATGCGCGTCGGGTCGTCGAGCGTGCGCTTCGTCTGGATGCACATCAGTACATCCTGCATCTCCCAATCGTCCTTTTTGAGGTAATGGACGTCGTTCGTTGCGACGAGCTGCGCCCCGATCTCCCGCGCGATGCGGATGAGGCCGGGGAGGATCTGCTTCTGTTCGGGGATGCCGTGATCCTGGATCTCAATGTAAAAATCGTCGCCGAAAAGGCTTTGAAGGTAGAGCGCGAACTCCTTCGCCTTCTCGTACTCCCCCGCAAGGAGCAGGCGCGGAATGCGCCCCGCCAAACATGCGGAGAGGCAGATGACCCCGTCCGTGTGTTCTTTCAGGACGGTGTAATCGATACGCGGGCGGTAGTAATATCCGTCCACAAAGGCGAGCGAATCGAGCTGGACGAGGTTGATGTACCCCGCCTTGTTCTTCGCGAGGAGAATGAGGTGGTCGGCCCTCTGGTCGATGTGTTCGCGGTAGTCGTCCACGACGTAAAATTCACAGCCGATGATGGCCTTGATGCCGTTTTTCTTGCACTTTTCGGCAAATTTGAGAGAACAGTACATGTTGCCGTGGTCGGTCACGGCAACCGTGTCGATGTGTTCCTCCTTGCAGTGACGGACAAGCTCGTCAACCTTCACTGCCCCGTCGAGCAGGCTGTATTCGGTATGAAGATGAAGATGTACGAAATCCGTCACGGGTTTTCTCCTTGATATGACATGATCTTTCTCAAACGGTGTTGCAGACAGCTCTTTGAGATGCCGAGCTGTTTTGCAAGCTCCGAATAGGTCAGTGTGGGATTTTGGATGCGGGCCTCGGCAGTCGCCCTCAGTGCTTCGGGGAGGGCGGAGAGCGTTCCCCGCTCCCTGAGGCTGTCAAGGTAGCGGATCTGCCGCGCACTCGCCGAGACGGAGCGGTCAACATTGCCCGCCACGCAGTTTTCGAGGCGGTTGCGGTTGTTGTTCTCGTCGCGGGCGGCGACCGTGCGCTCGAACGTCCGCAGACTGCTCACCGCGCCGAGGACGGAGAGATAGTCCCCGATCCCCTCTCTGCCTTTACAATATATTACATTTCTCTCGCCGCGCTCTATCAGCGTCCCCAAAAGTTGGAGCCTTTGGAGCAGGTCCATGAAGAGTTCTGCTCCTCCGCCGTCCGAAAAGACGATCTCGAGGTGATACCCCGTCTTGTTTCCGCCGCGCGGGAGCAGACAGCTTCCCCCTCCCAAAAAGGCCCCCTTCAAAAAGGCGCGGCCGCATTCATCGTTTCCTGCGCCCTGCGCGAAGATCTCCCCGATCCGCTTTTCCGCGCCTGCGTCCGTGTAGGAAAAAGTCAGCTTGTCCCGCCCGTGTTTGGGGTCGCGCACGGCCTCGGTCAGGGTCAGGCGGACGCCGAAACACTGCTCGGCAAGTCCGATGACATAGGCGGCGACGGTCTCGTTTTCACTGATGAAGGCAAACCCGTCCGCCGTCTCTTCCCCGCTCGTGCAAAAGACGGCCCTGAGGAGCGCAAGACGCCCCTCCCTCGTTTCGGGGGCAGTCTTGGTCAGCTCCCGCTTGATGTCGGTGGTGAAACTCATGGTTCAAAGATGCTTTTTATACTCTGTAAAGCGGAAGGTCGGAAGCCTCCCGTCGATGTTATCGATCCTGTCGAGCGGAACGCCCACGCGCAGGATCTGTTCTTCGGCGAGCCGGACGTCGCCGATCCTGTCGATGCTGTGCGCGTCCGAGTTGACGATAAAACGCACGCCCGTCTGGACGGCTTTGTCGAGTTCCTCGTCCGTCATGTGCTGTTTTTTGGAACTGATCTCGAGGTACGTCCCGTAGTCGCTGCAGCACTTGGCGACCTCCGAAACGTCCGCAAAGCATTGATAGTTGAGGTGGGTGATGACGTCCACGGGATTGCGCTTGATGATGTTGATGAAAGCCTGCGTCGTATCTTTGACGAGCCTGCGGGAGGGTTTGGCGTGGAGAAGCGATCTCCACCAGCTCCCCCAGCCCATCATGTAATCATTCCATGTCTCGTAGCTCGCCATGACGTGCATCCCCACGAGGAAGAGTTCAAAGGTCTCGTAGTCCTCCTCCTTGAAACAGGTCAGCCCCGAGACGCCGCGGACGTTGCACTCCATCCCGACGAGGACGCGGACGCCCGTCTCTTTTTCAGCCTCGTGGCATTCGGAGACGATCTTCGGCACGTCCTTCCTCTTGACGCCGAACATCACATGCGAAAAACCGTGGTCGGTGATGCCGATCGCATCGAGTCCAAGTTCCTTTGCCCGAACGGCATTTTCCATCACCGTGTTCTTTGCGTCGGAATACGGCGTGTGCATGTGGTAATCTGCTGTAAGTTTCATGTGTTCTCCAATATGTATGGCGGCCTAACCGCCCACCGTAAAGGACAATCTTCTGATCTCCTCGCGCAAGTTTATCCCCGTCTTGCGCAGGACTTCGTCCTTGACGATCCCTATGAGTGCCGCAACGTCCTCCGACGTCCCCCCGTCGTTGAGAATGAAATTCGCATGGCGTTCGGAGACGTATGCTCCCCCGACCCGCCTTCCCTTGAGGCCGCAACGGTCGATAAGTTCCCCCGCGCCAACGCCGTCGGGGTTGACGAATACGCACCCCATGCTCCTGCCCTTTGGCAGGGAAGCCCTGCGGGCGAGGAATTCCTCCCTCTTCTTCAAGATCGAAGCGCGGGGAGCGCGCTCGGCCCGCAGGAGTGCGCCGACGACGAAGATCCCCTCCTGAAAGACGCTCGTCTTTTCGCCGAAAGCGCAGGCCTCGGGGGAAAATCCGACGATCCTTCCGCCCTGCACGGCGAGAACGCGCAGAACGACGTCCGAAAAGTGCCTCTCCCGCACGCCCGCGTTCATCACGCACGCGCCGCCGACCGTCATCGGAATGCCGATAAAGGCTTCGAATCCGCCGACGCCGTGCGCAAGCGCGAACCGCAGAAGCGCGCCGCCCGTCACGCCCGCCCCCGCATAGAGGGTCTCCCCGTCGAGGACAAGGCCGCCGAGCAGATCGGAACGCACCAAAACGCCGTCCACGTCGCCGTCGGGCGGGAGCGTATTCGCCCCTGCGCCCAAAAAAGCGTGAGGGATCCGCCGTCTATGTAAGAGAGACAGCACTTCGGCGGCCTCCTCCGCGTCGGACGGAGAGACGGAGAGCGCGACCCTTCCCCCGCATCCGATCGTCGTATGGCGGGAGAGCGCAAGGTCGGTGCAGACGGCGACCGACGGCATCGCATCCGCAAAAAGCGCGTAAACACCCAATTTATTTTCTCCTCTATTTTATCATATTCTCTGCGACATTTCAACGGGATTTCAGATATTTTTCGAGAAATTTTACATCTTTCCCCTCTCGTGCCGCCGACGCAAGCTCTGCCATTGCTTCGTTAGAGGAAAAGACGTTCAGCGTATATCCCCCGCCCGTCTCCCTCGGCGGGTACATTCCGATCTCGCCGAGCGATTTCTGCGTCTCTTCCGACAGAAGTTCCTCCACAAGGCGCATGCAGACCTCCGTTTTCTTCGCCGACAGAATGGATATGTACTGAAAAAGGTCGTCATAAGCCTCCAATTCCCGCCGATAGACCGTGACCCCGCGCGAGAGAAACCTGCACTCGTCCCTCTGCGTCCCCAAAAGATAACGGAATTCACCGTTGAGAAAGCGGACATACGCCTCCGTCGAGGGCAATTCCTCCCCCTCTATGCCCGAAAGCCGCGCCGCGACGGCGGGAAGATTGGCACCGCCAACGGAGATCGCCGTGTTTCCCTCCTCCGTGAAGCCGTCCGTGAGCGAAAAAAGGAAATATTTTCCCGCGGCCCAAGCCGTCGCAAGGCACGTTCCGCCCACCTCCCCGCCCGCAGACGAGAAGGGAAGCGGAAGGCACCGTTCCGCAATTTCGCCAAGCCCTGCGCCGAAGGAGAGCATATCGGGGAATACCCCGCGCGAAAAGGCCTCCCTTGCTCCCTCGGCCGTGTAGGAGAGGACATAGAAGTAAACGCCGTCTGTCTCGGCGCGGCGGGCGACCCTGTTCAAAAAGGACGTGCGGGACCCCTTTCCTCCCTCGAATGTGTCGATATTCCACACCTCGACGATGGTCTTTTCGGCGGCCTTCCCCTCCTCTTCGCACGGCAGGCAGAAATACACGCCGACGAGAGCGGCGATGATCAGGAACGGCAGAACAAACTTTACGATCTTTCCCTTCATACATAGTATTGTATTTCGCCGATCGCCCGCACATGCAAGAAGGGACGCCGTAGCGTCCCCTCCGCGCCTCTGCCGTGCATGCGTGTTTCTCGGCAGAGGCTCTATTTCCAAAGCGATACCGCTCGAGGATAGATTGTGTCACAAACACGCAATTATGCAAATTTTATTTGCGGGTCTCGAAGCTGTCGCAGCAGGTGCAATGCTCGCAGTCGCAGGTGTTGCCGACATGGATCTTCGCAAGCTCGCACGCCATACCGTCGCGGTTGTACCTGCATTCGGTCACGCCGCAGGAGACGCCGCAGTTGATGTTGTGTTCCATAATCCCCTCCTTATACAACAGTATGCCCGCGGCGCGGAAAAATATCGCCCGACGACCTTGACAAATATCGGAAAAACCTGTATAATAAAAAAAAGGAGCATGAAACTATGAAAGTTATCTTGAAAGAGGATGTCAAAGGCAGCGGCAAGCGGGGCGAGATCATTGATGTCTCCGACGGGTATGCGAGGAATTTCCTTCTCAAAAAGGGGCTTGCGGAGGTCGCTACCCCCGCCGCGATCAACGAGATGAGCCAGAAAAAGAGTTCAGAGGCGTTTCACAGGGCTGAAAATATCAAGGCCCTGAGGGAACTTGCCGAAAAGCTCACGGGCACAGGCATCACGCTCGCCATCAAGGCGGGTGAAAACGGCAAGACGTTCGGCTCGGTCACCTCACAGCACATCGCGTCCGCCCTCTCCGAGCTTGGATTCGACGTCGATAAGAAGAAGGTCCTCTTAAAGGACCCGATCAAGGCCGTAGGGAGCTACGACGTGGAGGTCCGCCTGATGGAGGGCGTCGTCTCCAAGATCAAAGTGAACGTCGTCGCGCAGTAGTTCGGCATAATTTAGGGCATCCCATGCGGGATACCCTTTTCTATGCACTATATTATGTCTGACATAGTACTATGCAAAATATGCTTTTATTTCCTATTTTGCCGCTTTTCTCCCGTAGTAGGCGTTCAGATACATCTGTTTGATCTCCGACATCAGCGGATAGCGGGGATTCGCGCCCGTACACTGGTCGTCAAAGGCGTCCTCCGTCATGCGGTCGAGCTTTGCAAGGAATTCCTCTTCGGTCACCTTCCCCTCGAGGGCTTCCCTGATCGTGCGCGGCTGGCCGATCGCCGCCTGAAGTTCGCGGAGCTTCTTGATGAGGCTCTCCACCAACGCTTCGTCGGTCTTTCCCGTACAGCCGATGTACCGTGCGACGTCGGCATAGCGGGCCATGCACTGGGGATAGGCGTACTGCGGGAAGGTCCCCATCTTCGTGGGAGATTCCGCGCTGTTGAAGCGGATGACCTCCTCAAGCATGAGGGAATTCGCCATGCCGTGGGCGATGTGGAAGTAGGAACCGAGCTTGTGCGCCATGGAGTGGCAGACGCCGAGGAAGGCGTTCGCAAAGGCCATTCCCGCCATTGTTGCGGCATTGGCGACCTTTTCCCGCGCTTCGGGATCGTCTGCCCCGTTCTTATAGGCCGAGGGAAGGTAGGTGAAGAGCAGGCGCAGGGCCTCCTTTGCGATGCCGTTGGTAAAATCGGTCGCCATGACGGAGGCGATCGCCTCCAAAGCGTGGCTTACGGCGTCGATCCCCGAGCAGGAGGTGAGGCCCTTGGGAATGTCCATCATGAGGTCGGCGTCAACGATCGCCATATCGGGCATGAGTTCATAGTCGGCAAGCGGGTATTTGGTGCCCGTCGTCTCGTCGGTAATGACGGCAAACGGCGTCACTTCGCTCCCCGTGCCCGCCGTCGTCGGAATGGCGACAAAGACCGCCTTTTCCCCCATGTGCGGGAAGGAATAGACCCTCTTGCGGATATCCGAGAAGCGCATCGCCATGCCCTCGAAATCGGCCTCGGGATGCTCGTACAGCACCCACATGATCTTCGCCGCGTCCATGGGAGACCCCCCTCCGACGGCGATGATGACGTCGGGGGCGAAACTTCTCATCATTTCCAGCCCCTTCTTGGCGCAGGCGAGGGTGGGATCGGGCGTGACGTCGAAGAACGTCTCGTATTCGATGCCCTCCTCATGCAAAATGTCGTTGATGCGGGACGTAAAGCCGCTGTCGTACAAAAATTTATCGGTGACGATGAAGGCCCTCTTCCTGTGATAGACCTTATCCCCGAGTTCTTGGAGCGCGACGCCGAGGCAACCGCGCTTGAAATACACCTTTTCGGGCGTTCTGAACCAGAGCATATTCTCCCTCCTCTCTGCGACCGTCTTGATTTGAATGAGATGTTTGACGCCGACATTCTCCGAAACGGAGTTCCCGCCCCATGAACCGCACCCGAGGGTCAGGGAGGGCGCGAATTTGAAGTTATACAGGTCCCCGATGCCTCCGTGCGAGGAGGGCGTATTGACGACGATGCGGCAGGTGCGCATGACTTCGCTGAACTTTTGGAGCTTCTCCGCCCCCTCTCTCACGTTGAGGTAGATGGAAGAGGTGTGGCCGAGGCCGCCGTCCTTGACGAGCCTGTCTGCCTTTGCCAAGGCGTCGTCGAAGGTCTCTGCGCGGTACATGGCGAGGACGGGCGAAAGTTTTTCGTGGGCGAACGGCTCGGAGAGGTCCACGCTCTCGACTTCGCCGACAAGCACGCGCGAACCTTCGGGCACTTCAAAGCCCGACATCGAGGCGATCGTCGCCGCCGTCTGGCCGACGATCCTCGAATTGAGGCCGCCGTTGATAAACATGGTCTTTCGCACAAGCTCCGTCTCTTCGGGGGTGAGGAAGTACGCGCCGCGCCGCTTCATCTCGGCCTTAAAGGCGTCATAGACGTCGGCAAGGACGATGACGGACTGTTCGGACGCGCAGATCATGCCGTTATCGAAGGTCTTGGAGTGGAGAATGGACGACGCGGCGAGTTTGATGTCGGCCGTGGAGTCGATGACGGCGGGCGTATTCCCCGCCCCCACGCCGATGGCGGGTTTCCCCGAAGAATAGGCCGCCTGAACCATCCCGGGGCCGCCCGTTGCGAGGATCATGTCCGCCTCGCGCATGAGCATGCCAGAGAGCGGGACCGTGGGCTGGTCGATCCACCCGATGATCCCCTCGGGTGCGCCCGCCCTGACGGCGGCCTCCAGAACGATCTTTGCCGCCTCGATCGTCGAACGCTTTGCGCGCGGGTGCGGGGAGATGATCAGCCCGTTCCTCGTCTTGAGCGCGATGAGGCACTTGAAGATGGCCGTGGAGGTGGGATTCGTCGTCGGAATGACGGCCGCAAGCACGCCGATCGGCACGGCGATGCGGGTGATGCCGAAGCCTTCGTCCCGCTCGATCACGCCGCACGTCCGCGTATCCTTATAGGCGTTATAGATGTACTCCGAGGCGTAGTGGTTTTTGATGACCTTGTCCTCTACGACGCCCATGCCCGTCTCTTCGACGGCGAGTTTCGCAAGCGGGATCCGCGCCTTGTTCGCCGCCATTGCCGCCTCGAAAAAGATCTTATCGACCTGTTCCTGCGTGAATGTGGAAAAGATCTCCTGCGCGGCGCGGACACGCGTGAGAAGTTTTTTCAATGAATCTTCATCATTTACAATAAAATCCTTCATACTTCCTCCGCATCCGAAAGAATTCTGCTTCAATCATAACAAATATTCCCTGAATTGTCAATATCCACACGAGAAATTTTGAAAATGTCCCTGCCAAAGAAAGATAACCGTCCAACTCCAGTTGAACGGTTATTCTGTATCGCGCAACGAAAGTTCTCAACTGTTGAGCATGCGGAGCTGTGCTTCGATCTTCTCCTTCATGTCGAGATACTTTTCCTTCTTCGCCCTCTCGTCATCGACGAGCTTTTTGGGGGCCTTTGCAATGAAGTTTTTGTTGAGCAGTTTGCCGTCCGCGCGGGCGATCTCCCCCACGACGCGTTCGAGTTCTCTCTGCAAGCGGAGTTTCTCCTGTTCGATATCGACGAGGTCGCCGAGCGGAATAAAGAGATGCCCGATCCCGCACACATGGGAGAGCGTCTTTTTCCCCGCGTCCTCGGCGGCGTCGATGAATTCGATCTCACTTGCCCCCGCGAGGCGCAGAACCGACTGCTTATTGACGCAAACGAGCCGCCTTTGGTCGGTGATGAGATAGAGATGGACCTTCCGCGAGGGCGGGCAGTTGACGTCCACCTTCATGGCGCGTACGGTCTTAACGAGGTCGATGATCTCCTCGAACGCCTTCGCCTCCTTTTTATAGGAGTGCTTGGTGTTGTAGCGGGGATAGTCCTCCGAGATGATGTTCCCCCTCTCCCCGGGAAGATAGCTCCAGATCTCCTCCGTGACGAAGGGGATGAACGGGTGCAGGAGTTTCAAGGTATTTTCAAGCACAAAGACGAGAACGCCGAGTGCGGACCTCTTCTTCTCGGGGTCGCCGCCGTAGAGCGCGGGCTTCGAGAGTTCAATGTACCAATCGCAGAAATCGTTCCATGTAAAGTCGGTGAGCTTGTCCGCCGCGATGCCGAGGTCATACCGTTGCAGGGCGACGGTCACCTCGCGGATGGTCGACATGAGGCGGGAGATGATCCACCTGTCCGCGGGCTGGAGCCTGATCTCGGAAAGTTTCAGGACTTCGCCGTCCGCATTCATGAGGACAAAGCGGGAGGCGTTCCATATTTTATTGATGAAGTTGCGGGCGGATTCGACTTTTGCCTCGGTGAAGCGGGTATCGTTCCCCGGGGCGACGCCTGTGACGAGCGAAAGACGGAGGGAATCTGCCCCGTATTTTTCGATGACGTCGAGCGGATCGACGCCGTTCCCGAGGGATTTGGACATCTTTCTCCCCTTCTCATCGCGGACAAGGCCGTGAATGAGTACGTCGTGGAACGGCACTTTCTCGGTATATTCGATCCCCGAGAACATCATGCGCATGACCCAAAACGGAATGATGTCGTACCCCGTGACGAGGACGTCCGTGGGATAGAAGTAGTTGAAATCATCCGTCTTGTCGGGCCAGCCGAGCGTGGAGAAAGGCCAAAGCGCGGAGGAGAACCATGTGTCGAGGCAGTCATCCTCCTGCTTTAAGTGCGTCCCGCCGCAGACGGGGCAGACTTTAGGTTCCTCCCTTGCGCAGATCGTCTCGCCGCATTCGCAGTACCAAACTGGGATCCTGTGCCCCCACCAGAGCTGGCGGGAGATGCACCAGTCGCGGATATTTTCCAGCCAATTAAAGTAGATCTTCGCAAAGCGGTCGGGAACGAATTTTGTCTTGTTCTTGACGACGGCGTCGATCGCGGGCTTTGCAAGGGGTCCCATCTTGACGAACCATTGCTTGGAGACGATTGGCTCCACCGCCGCATGGCATCTGTGGCAGTGCCCGACGTTGTGCGTGTGCGGCTCGATCTTGACGAGGAGGCCCTGCTCTTTCATCTTTTCGACGATGCGCCTCCTCGCCTCGTACCTGTCGAGGCCCGCATATTCGCCGCAGAGGCCGTTCATCGTCCCGTCGTCGTTCATAACATTGATCATGGGGAGATCGTGCCTCAGCCCGACCTCAAAGTCGTTGGGGTCGTGGGCGGGCGTGATCTTCACGGCTCCCGTCCCGAAGGCGGGATCGACGTATTCGTCTGCAATGACGGGGATCTTTCTGTCCGTCAGCGGGAGCAGAAGCGTCTTTCCGATAAAATGTTTGTATCTTTCGTCGGCGGGGTGGACGGCAACGGCGGTATCGCCGAGCATCGTCTCGGGACGGGTCGTCGCGATGACGATCTTGTCGTCCGATCCCTCCACGGGATAGGCAAAATGCCATAAGAAGCCCGCGTCCTCGGTGTGTTCCACCTCCTCATCGGAGAGCGCGGTCCTGCAATCGGGACAGCAGTTGATGATGCGGCTGCCGCGGTAGATCAGACCCTTCTCATAGAGGCGGCAGAAGGCTTCGCGGACGGCCTTGGAGCATTTTTCGTCCATGGTGAAGGTGAGGCGGGACCAGTCGCACGAACAGCCGAGCTTTTTGAGCTGTTCCACGATCTCTCCGCCGAACTCCTCCTTCCACGCCCACGCACGGCGCAGGAACTCCTCCCTTCCGAGATCCTCCTTCGAAGTCCCCTCTTCGATCAACTTTTCGGCGATCTTATGCTCCGTGGCGAGGGAAGCGTGATCGGTCCCGGGGAGCCAGAGGACAGAATACCCCTGCATGCGCTTGAAACGGACGACGATGTCCTGCATCGTTTCGTCCATCGCGTGCCCCATGTGGAGTTTCCCCGTGATGTTGGGGGGAGGCATCATAACGGTGAAAGGGACTTTCGAGGGATCTATTTCGGCACGGAAGCAGTTCTCTTCCGTCCACTTTGCATAGATCCTGTCCTCGAACTCCCTTGGATCGTATGTTGTGCGCATGTCTTTCATACTGTTCGCTTCCTTCGTTCCACTCAAGTGAACATACGCCATTATACCGTTTTTTCCCGCCTTTGTCAACAAAAGATAGCGGCGCATACTATGTATTATCCTAAATTTTACGGAGCATACCATGAAAAAAATATTAGCAACACTTGGAGCGGCGATCTTTGCCCTCCTCCCTCTCTCCGCCTGCGGCGGGGAAAACGAAGGCGGGCTTACGAAGATCCGCCTGAACGAGGTGACGCATTCCGTCTTTTACGCCCCCATGTACCTTGCCGATTCCCTCGGGTACTTCGAGGAAGAGGGCATCGAGATCGAGCTGACGAACGGCGGCGGTGCGGATAAGGTCATGACGGCCGTCCTTTCGGGCGATGCGGACATCGGATTCTGCGGCCCCGAGGCGGCCTTTTATGTGGCGGCGGGCGGAACGAGCGACGCCCCCACCGTCTTTGCACAGCTCACGATGCGCGACGGCTCCTTCCTCGTCGGAAGAAACCCCGAACCGAACTTCAAGTGGGAAGATCTTGCGGGGAAGCAGATCCTCGCGGGCCGCAACGGCGGCGTTCCCGCAATGACATTTGAATACATCTTAAAGGAACACAACGTCAAGGACTATACCCTGAATTTTGACGTCGCGTTCAACAACATGACCGCGGCGTTCATCGAGGGAACGGCGGACTACTGCACGATGTTCGAGCCTGTCGCGTCCGAAGTGCAGGCGGCAGGGAACGGTTACATCGTCGCGGCCGTCGGCGCGGCGAGCGGCGAAGTCCCGTACACGAGTTACATCGCCAAGAGGTCTTGGCTCAACGCCCACAGAGATACCGTGAAGGGATTCCTCCGCGCCATGCTCAAAGCGGTGAAATATGCCGAGGAGGAGACGCCAGAAAAGATCGCAAAGGGCCTTACGGGTGCCTTTCCCGACACGACGGAAAGCTCCCTTGCGACGAGCGTCCGCAGCTATCAGGGCATAAGCGCGTGGGCAAGCAACATGCAGATCACAGAGGCGAGCTATCAAAGGCTCCTCGACATCATCGATGCGGCGGGCGAACTCACGGAGCGGATCCCCTTTGGGTCGATCGCAGACAACACCCTTGTCAAGGAAGTATTCCAAGAACTCTCTTAACGGATGAAGAGAAGGCATGCCTATGAAAAACGAGATCCTGCGCTTTGAGAATGTATCGCTTACCTACCATACGAGGCGCGGAGAGACGACGGCAGCGGAAAATCTCACCTTCTCTGTGCGGGAAGGTGAATTTGTCGCCATTATCGGCCCCTCCGGCTGCGGAAAGACGACCCTTTTGTCCCTTGCGGCGGGGCTGCTTGTCCCCTCCTCGGGCGAAGTGACGCGGCACGGCACCTGCGGCTACATGCTCCAAAAGGATGAGCTGTTCCCGTGGCGCACCATAGAAAAGAATATCTATTTGCCCCTCGAGATCGCGCGGAAGAACACGGCAGAGCGGAGAAAGCGGGCCGTAGAACTCGCCCAAAAGTACGGGCTTGGGGATTTTTTGCAGAGCTACCCGCCCCAGCTCTCGGGCGGAATGCGGCAGAGGGCCGCCCTCATCAGGACGCTTGCGGCAGAGCCTGACATTCTCCTGCTCGATGAGCCGTTCTCCGCGCTCGACTATCAGACGCGGCTCAACGTCTGCGATGACGTCGCCGCGATCATACGGAGCGAGAAAAAGACCGCCCTCCTCATCACGCACGACATCTCCGAGGCCGTCTCCCTTGCGGACAGGGTCATTGTCCTCACCAAGCGGCCCGCACGGGTCGCCTATGAACACGACCTCGACTTCAACGAGGAGACCCGCCCCATCAAGAGACGGGAAAAACAGCAGTTCTCGGCGTGGTTTGAGCGGCTTTGGAAGGAGTTAAACGCATGAAACACGAATTTTCCAAGGAACACAGACAATATCTCGCGCGGGGAAGGCGGAATCTTGCCCTCGTATGGATCCTCCGCATCGGCATTCTCGCCCTCCTCTTGGGGATATGGGAGATGGTCACGGCCTTCGGGTGCGTCGATCCCTTTTTGACAAGTTCCCCCTCCCGCATCGCAAAGACCATCGCCTCTCTCTACCTCGACGGGACGCTCTTCTACCACATCGGCGTGACCCTTGCAGAGACGATGATCGGGTTCGTCATCGCCGTTGCGGTCGGCTGTGCCGTCGCCCTCCTCCTCTGGTGGAGCGAGACGATACGAAAGACGCTTGAACCCTATATCGTCGTGCTGAACGCCCTCCCGAAGATCGCCCTCGGGCCGCTCATCATCATCTGGTTCGGCACGGGGAGCGAGGCGATCGTCTTTATGACCGTCCTCGTCGGCGTCATCGTCGCGACCCTGCACATGCTCAACGCCTTCATGGCGACGGACGAGAACAAGATCCTGCTCCTCCGCTCGATGGGAGCGAATAAATTTCAGATCCTCTTTAAGCTCGTCATTCCGTCCTCCCTCCCCTCGTTCATCTCCATGCTCAAAGTCAACGTCGGCATGGCGTGGATCGGGTCGATCATGGGCGAGTATATCGTCTCACGGGCGGGCCTCGGGTATCTCATCGTCTATGGCGGGCAGGTGTTCAAGCTCGACCTCGTGATGAGCGCGACCTGCATTCTCTGCGTGCTTGCCGCGGGCATGTACGCCCTTGTCGCGCTTCTCGAAAAGCTCCTCGTAAAGGACGCAAAGAGCTGAGAACAGGATCCCCGTCCCGCCGATAAAGGGATAGATGCCGCCGACGATCCCCTTCAATCCCAATCTTGAAAGCAGAAACGCCGCAAGGACCACTGCGCCCTTTGCGGCAATTTTTTTCCTCCCGCCGAGGGTATTGCAGAGTGAAAAGGGCGTGTAGAGGGACGAGACGAGCGAGGTCAGGATCGCAAGCCCCACCGCGACGGAGAAGATCTTCCCCTTTGCGACGGCAAGGAAAGGCATCTCCGAAGAAATGGCGTTCGCCCCCTCGCGGCAGACGCTCCCGAGAATGCAGAGCGCGGCGGAAAAGACGATCCCAGCGGCAAGGAGCGAAGAGAGAAGAGGCCGCTTCATCTCCTTCCCCGCGTCCATCAGGACGGGTGCCATGAAAAAGACGTTCATGCCCGCATAGAGGAACCACCCCCATCCGCCTCCCGCGGCGCAAGGGTAGCGGAAGGCCAGCCCGCCGCGGGCATAGAAAAAGACGAACGCAATGAGGAGCGGGACGAGGACGAAATTGAACTTTGAAATGCCGCCGACGCCCCGCGCAATGAAGAAACAGGCGATCGCAAGCCCCGCCAAGGAACAAAGAGGCGAAAGGGATGGAAGGAGCGCGTCAAGCCCCGCGAGCATTCCCGCCGTGGAGACGAACGCGCAGATCAATACGACAAAGCGGACGAACATCTCTCCCCTTCCGAAGAGCGCGAAAACGCCCGCCGCGCCGCCGTGCTTTTTCCCGAGGTGCAGGTGCAACGCCGTGAGGAGAAAAAAGAGCAGGGAGGAAAGGATCAGGGGCACCAAAAAGCCGCTCCCGCCGAAAAAGCGGACAAGCTCCGCGCCCGTGATGAACCCCGCACCGATCGTGCTTCCGACGATAAACAATGCGCCGCATAGTACTCCCATCCCCTTTTCTTATGTCTGACAGAGGTATTTTTATGAAAATTTTTTGATTTTCTTAAAAAAATTATGTCAGACATAGTACTCTGCCTATTGACAAAAAACAAAATTTGTCGTATAATAGGGAAAAATACGAAAAGGAGGAAAATTATGGACGAGGAAACCATGACCGCTGAGACCGACGACGAGACGACGGCTGTCAGCCCTGCAGAGACCGATGAGGACGACGACAGAGCGGAAAAAGGCGTCAGTTCGGATCTGATCCGCGGTCACATCAATACTATCATTCTTCGTTCTCTCTATGACGGCGACAAATACGGCTATGAGATCATTGCGGAGATCGAACGCAAAAGCTCAGGGCAATACACTCTGAAACAGCCCTCCCTCTATTCCGCGCTCAAGCGGCTCGAGAAGGACGGCTACATCACCTCATATTGGGGCGGCTCCGTCGGCGGCGGCAGGAGGAAGTACTTCTCCCTCACCGACGAAGGCAAGGCGGTGTCCGAGCAGAATCAGGCGGAATGGGAATATTCCCGCACGATCATCGATTCGCTCATCTCCGACCGCGACTTTGACTTCAACATGCCCGCTCCCACGGCGGTGGACATGCGCGTCCTGCGGCAGTCCACTTCCCGCGTCCCCTCGCGCACGGGCGACGAGGACGAAGGCGAGGAATTCTCCTTTGAAGCGGGATTCGACGACACCGCCCTCAGGGAAAAGATCGAGGAGGAGGCAAAGCAAAAGCAATCCGAACTCGACGCCGCTTATGACGAAAAAAGGCACGCGCTCGAAGCCGAATATGAAGAAAAGCTCTCCGCGCTTGCCCGCGACCGCGCCGATTTCGAGGCCGAAAAGGCGTCCCTGACCGAGGAAATGAACGCCCGCGAAAGGGAATTGAACGATTCCTACATCTCCAATCTTCGCCAGCTTGCCATCGTCCGCGAACAGCAGGAGGCCCTTCTCCTCTCGAAAAAGGAGGAGGTCGAACAGCAGATCAGCGAAGAACGGGCGCAGTTTGAGGCGGACAAAGCGGCAGAAGCCCTCGCAAAGACCGAAGAGGACGAGAGCCTCAAAGCCGAACTCGAATTGCAAAAACAAAAGTTCGACGAAGCCGCCGAAGAACACGCCCGCGCCATTTCCGCCCTCAAAGAGGCCAACGAACAGGCCCTCTCCGAGGAGCGGGAGGCCCATGACGCTTCGCTTCGCGTCGAAAAAGAACTCCATGAGAAGGAACTCAGCGAGCTTGAGGACAAGCACTCCCGCGAGATACAGGCCGTAAAGGACGACGCTCAAAGGTTGCAGGACGCCGCCGTGCGCCTTGCCCATGAGGAAGAGAGCGTGGCGCGCGAATCCGAACTTGCGGCAGAGCGGAAACGCTTTGACGAGCTTTTGAGCGAGGAACGCACGCGGTACAACAACGCCCTTGCCGAGGAGAACAGCCGCCATGACGCGCAGATCCGCGATGACCGCGCCCGCTATCAGCAGGCTCTTGAGGAACAGCTCGCCGCCCTCCGCAGACAGATGGAGGCCGAAATGGCAGAGCGCGAGAGGCAGATCATCCACCGCAATTTCATCTCGCTCGTGGACTCCCCCGCTTCCCGTCCGCAACCATCCTATGCGCCGCAACCCGTCGCAGAGGAACCCGCGCCGCGGCAGGAGGACTATCGCTCCGTCATCGGCCAGCTCTATGAAAATTCCGTCCGCTCCCCCGCAAGGACTTCGGAGGATATGGACGCGAAGCCCGTCTCCGGCATCGACTTCCGCGACGTCGAAAAGCGCGCCACGCGCGACGGACTGCGCGTTGAGACGGTCGGGAGCGAGACAAAGACCTCTGCCCCGAAGGGCCATGACGACGTTAACACCGTCCATAAGGGGAAGGCACTTTTCCTGAGTTCGCTTGCGGCTCTTCTGTGGTGCATCCTCGTCGGCGGCGTCACCATGGGTCTCAATATGTCCATGGGCGACAAGATCGCCGTTCCCGCCTTCTATCCCTACATCATGTGGTGCGTCGGCGTTGCCGCCGCGCTCGTGACGGGCCTGATGTTCGCCAACCACTTCGGCGAGAACAGACTGCGGAAACCATCCCTCGCCCTCGTCAACGCGATCGTCATCTATGTTCTCATCGACATCGTTGCCCTGATCGTCGCGCTCTCCCTCAAGATCGACTTCTCCGACCTCTCGCAGCTGATGACCTATGTCGTCCTCCCCGCGATCTTCTTTGTGGGTGAGCTGATCTTCGGGATCTGCTATTTCGTTCAGGTCAAGCCGAAAAAGTAAAAAGGCGCATTTCCAATAAGAAAAACAGAATTTCAGATGAGGAAAGCAAAGTTCTACTTTGATTCGACAGTCCGTCCCTTGAAATAGGGGCGGACTTATGCTATAATTCCCTTGTTTGGAGGAGATATGAACGATTACAGATTCGGCAATTTCATCTATGAACTTCGGACCGAAAAGGGATTGTCGCAGAGCGAACTCGGGAAGATCCTCGGCGTATCGAACAAGGCTGTGAGCAAGTGGGAGAACGGGGAGGCAAAACCGCGCTCGGGCAAGCTCGCCCTCCTCGCGGAGACGCTCGGCGTGACCGTCGGGGAACTGCTCTGCGGAAAGCGCGAAACGAACAACGCGGAGCAGGGCGAAGAGATCGCCTTTGCGATCGGAATGCTCGCACGCGAATACAGACGGGCGAGGAAAGAACTTCTCGTCTCTTGCATCTGTTTCTTCTCCACTCCCCTCCTCATGCTCCTCGTTATGGGGATCGCTTGGGGGACGGGCGACGTCGATGCGGCGTGGGCGATCGCGCTGTTGGCGGTCTTTGCCGTGTTGCACTTTGCGTCGGAGGCGGGCGTCATCGTAAGTTGCATTCTCATGGCGAAGAGAAGGCACCTGCTGTATGCAAGTTTCCCCGAACGGCGGGAGGAAGTCTCCGCGCGTACGCACACCGTCCCGCCCGCAAAAAAGACGGGAAAGCTGGGCCTCATCGTTTTGAGCGGGATCGTCCTCATGGGGATCGCCGTTGCGGCTATCCTCTACGCCTTGGGGATCGCGGACGGTGCCACCGCGGAACTCGCCGTCATCGGGTGCGCACTCGCGTTCGGGATCGGGAATGTCGTGTTCACGCGGCTGTGGATGAAGAGGATCGACACGCATATGAAGGCGCACAAATACGAAAACGCCATAAAGGATGCAAAATTTCTGCTCGAAGTTTGGCTCCCTGACGGGCGGAGCGAGATCAGCGACGTCCTGCGGCTGAATATTGCCGTCGCGTACTTTGCCCTCCGCGACGACGGGAATTTCCGCGACTATTTGGGAGAGATCACGACGCGAAGAACCTCCCTCGTGAAGAGCTATTGGAAGTGCGTCGATGCGTTTGCGCAGGCGGACAGGGAGGCCTTTCGCGCCGAGTACGACAGGTTCCTATCTTTGACGGAAAAGACGGACAGAAGGACGGCAAAGATCGCCTCATTCTATGGGGAGCGTGCGCGGCTTCTCTCCGAACTTGTGGAGGGGAAAACTGAGGCAAAGGCGTCTCTTCTTTCCCTCTTCACGACCCCGCGCCTCCGCGAGCTTGTCGAGGAGTGGGCGGTATGAGTATCGCGGATGACAGAGTAGCGAGAGTTCAGCGCGTCATTCTGAACGCAGTGAAGAATCCCGTGGAGGAAAGTACGGACATCATTCCCCAAGATCCTTCCCCTATTATTTATCAGAAAAAGGGAGACAAACGTCTCCCTTAAATTTTTGTTCAAAATTCAATATAGCGCGTCTATGCCCTGTAGATCCGAAGCCATTCGGGAAGGCGGGCAATGAATTCCCCGTTCGTGGACGTCCGTTTGAGCATATCGAGCATGCCGACGGGATTGTCGGCAAGTCCCCTCTCGCGCAGTTTGTAGACGGCTGAAAGTTCCTCCTCGCTCAAAAGAAGGTCCTCCTTTCGCGTCCCCGAACGCCTCAGATCGATCGCGGGGAAGATCCTGCGCTCGGCAAGTTCTCGCGAGAGAAAGACGTCGGCGTTGCCCGTTCCCTTGAATTCCTCATAAATGATGTCGTCCATGCGGCTGCCCGTGTCCACGAGCGCGGTCGCGAGGATCGTCAGGCTCCCCTTTTCGACGGAATTGCGTGCCGCGCCGAAGAACCGCTTCGGTTCGGCCAAGGCACCCGCATCGAGGCCGCCCGTCAGGATCTTGCCTGTGTTCTCCGTCACATAGTTGTATGCCCTCGTCAGTTTCGTGAGCGAATCGAGCAGAATGACGACATCCTTCCCCATCTCGACGAGGCGTTTTGCGTGTTCCACCGTGAGCGCGGCGGCGCGGACGTGCCGTTCGGCTCCCTCGTCGAAGGTCGAAAAGACGATCTTCGCCCCCGGGACGCTCTGCCTGAAATCGGTGACTTCCTCGGGCCGCTCGTCGATGAGGAGGACGATGAGTTCGATCTCCCTGTGATTTTCGCTGACCGCGCGGGCGATATTCTTCAAAAGGGTCGTCTTTCCCGCTTTCGGCGGGGCGATGATGAGGCCGCGCTGACCCTTTCCGATCGGGACAAAGAGGTCCAGAAGGCGCAGGGAAAGTTCGGGGGAATCCTTTGAAAGCTCTATTTTCTCGCTCGCATATTGGGCGGTGAGATTGTCGAAGTAGGGCCGCTGTTCATATCTGCCGACGGGCAGACCGTTCACCGTCCCGAGCGTATCGATCGCGGGCGAATCGTTCTTCTGCCGAGGTTTCGCCGTGCAGGTCACATAGTCCCCCTGCCGAAGCTTGAGGGAATGAATGACCGAGGCGGGCAAAAAGACGTCGCTCCCGTCCTTTGACGGTTGGCAATTTTTGGCGCGAAGAAAGCCGTACCCCGCGGGAGTGATCTCAAGGATCCCCCTGTAGAGCTGTTCATCCGCGGCAAAGGGAAGCTCCTCGCGGTCCGGCGAAGCGACGGAAAGGCCCCCCTCCTCTTCCGAGAATTTCCGCTTGATGCCCGCAAGCGTTTCAAGAATGGCGGGGTCGAGATAGGTCGTCTTGGGAGGTGCGCCCCGCCGCGAATGTGCCGCGGGACGGACGCGCCCCGTCAGAATGTCGAGGATCCCCGAAATGAGCGTATCCTTGTTCGTCGCGCAGACCTGCGCGACGCCCTCATGTCTGCCGAGGACGCGAAGGGACACGATCGGCAAAGTTTCAAGGTACTCCCTGTACTCTTTTTCAAGTTGTTCTATATCCATGATATCCACTCCGTTAAGTCTGATTTATGCCCTCTCCAAAAGGAGCGTCTTGGTCGCCGCGGGGAGTGTCTCGGCGGTAAATTCTGCCTCTTTTGCCCTCTCAAACGTCCCCATCGCGGTGAGAAACTGCCTTTCGTCCGAAATATCGACGGTGAGGCCCCGCACATGGTAGTGCATCGGGATGACGACAGCGGGGCGGATCTCCCGCACATAGCGCGCCGCCTCCGCGCCGTCGATGGTGTAGTTCCCGCCCACGGGAATGAGGAGAATGTCGGGTTTCCCTATTTTTTCGAGGATATCCCCCTCCGCTTTCTGCCCCAAATCGCCGAGGTGACAGACGGTCACGCCGTCCATTTCAAAGGTGAAGATGAGATTCTTTCCCCGCTTCGTGCCGTTTGCGTCGTCATGGTAGCTCTCACGGGCCTCGATCGCGACGCCACGGACGGTGTACTTCCCCGCACGGGAGAGAATTGTGGGATCTCCCCCGACTGCCCCGACGTTGCAATGATCATAATGGGAATGGCTGACGGTGACGATATCGCTCTTTAAGCGCGGAAAAGAGAGGCCGATGTCCCCATAGGGGTCGGTCAGGAGGGTTGTCCCGCTACTTTCGCGAAAAAGAAAACAGGAGTGCCCGATGTAGTTTATTTTCATTGCTCCTCCGAAATACCTTGAATTTGAATTTTTAACGAAAACTTTTGTACGGACCGACCTAAAAACAGGTCATAAACAAGTCTGCATGAAATTTCAGACACAGAAAAACAAGGTTTGTAAACGTGTGTTAAAAGCGGGATCGAAGAAATGCTGCCATGTGCAGATAGGGAGAGTTCGGTCGTCTGCCCGACGGAAAATTCGGCGTTAAGTCCGTTTTCCCCCTCACGACGCATCTTTGCGCCGCTTGGCCGAAGTTCCAAAAAGGATGTGTCGCCCTCGGTCGGATACGAAATGGACGCTCCCTCGCCGTTCGTCTCCAAATTTCCGACCGCACTGAAGAGCTTAGCCCTCCCGAGCGTATGCGTCACGATCTTAATGCGTGCAATCATCCTCATTATTATATCGCATGAAAGTGCTTTTGTAAACCCTTTTTGAAAGAATATCTATACTATGTCTGACAAAGTACTATGCAAAATGGCAAAAAACTTATCTTAAAGGCACTTCATTGCCCATGAATACTCCTTTAATGCCTTCCTTCTTGCGCGGTAATCGGGCAAGATCTTTGCGACCTCCTCCCAAAAGGCCTTGCTGTGATCCATGTGCAGGGTGTGGCAAAGTTCATGGACGGCAAGATAGACGGCAAGAGCGTCGGGAAGGACGGCGGTGCGGAAGGTGAAGGCGACCGTCCCCTTCGTGTTGCACGAACCCCACCTCGTCCGCGCCGAGGTGATCGTGATCCTCTGATAGTTAAATTTGTAGACGGCGGCGATCTCGGCTGTGATGCGGTTCATCCTCTCCCTCGCGAGCCTCCTCAAAAGGCCGACGAGCGCGTTCTCCCTCTCCTCCGCGGGAAGATAGAGTTCGTCCTCCCTGAGTGCCGTTCTGCCCGTTCGGATCGTCCGCTCCTTCCCCATGACGATCATGAGGGTGCCGTCCGCAAAGGTCGGCAAAAAGGCCTCGCTCTGCTCTTTTAACCTGCGGGCGATCCAAACTCTGTGCTTTCGGACAAAGGCGTCGATCTTCTCCTGCGGATAGGACAGCGGCGCATGTACGATCACTTCCCCGCCGATCACGCCCACGGAGATCGTCTTTCTGCGACTTCTCACCACACTGTATTCCATGGGCATATTTTACCATATTTTGCTTTGCGTTGCAAGTGTAGGTTTGTCAAACATATGAGACGGGGTTGGAAGAAAAAAATCAGTGCAGTACGCCGTCGTTGAGATAGTC